>JANQQN010000156.1 GCA_028289325.1 Myxococcota bacterium
ACGGCACCGTCGCCGGCAGGGGGGCGGCGATCTCGGTGACCTGGCGGCGCCCTTCGACGATCGGCGCCGCGTCGAGGGCCGCCGCCAGCTCGCCGGGGCTCGAGAACCGGTCGGCGGGCGCGAGCCGAACGGCCCGCCGGATCGCCGCTTCCACGTGGGGTTCGACATCCGAGCGAACGGCGGTGACCGGTCGATAGTTGTCGGTCTCGGTGGCCGCGACCAGCTCCGCCAAGCTTCCCCCGGGGATCAGGCGCTCGAGGGTCAGGAGCTCGAAGAGAACGGCGCCCATGGCGAAGACGTCGCTTCGGCCGTCGACCCGTTCCCCGCGGACCTGTTCGGGCGACATGTAGCCGGGGGTGCCGATCAGCACGCCGGTCGCTGTCCGTTCGTCGCGCAGGGTCGACCGGGCGATGCCGAGATCGATGACCACGCTTCGACCGCAGCGGTCGACCATCAGGTTCTTGGGGGCCAGGTCGCGGTGCACGAAGCCCAGCCGGACACCGTCGGCGTCGACCGCGTCATGGAGCGCCTGCAGGCCTCGCAGCGCATCGGCGACCATCCCCAGCGCGGCGGGGGCGGGGATGAGGCTTCGCCGGGCGAGGTAAGCGCGGATGATGCTTCGCCAGGAAGGCCCGTCGATCAGCTCCAACACCAAATAGAGCTGGCCGTCGGCTTCGCCGGCGTCGAGGACCCGTACCACGTTGGGGTGCACGACGGCCTGTCCGAGTCGCGCTTCGTGGAGGAAGCGGCTTCGCGAGGTCCCGGCCTCGCGGGGGGCGGCCAGCTTGATCACCCGAAGGACATCGGGTTGGCCAGCGTCGGCCGCGAGCCACACCTCGCCCTGAGCGCCGCGGCCGATCGCCTCCACGAGTCGATACCCGGCGATGGACCGTCCGACCGCCACCGAAATCATTGTAGCCCAACGTCGGATATGGTCGTGGCCAATGTACGCGGCGTTGCTCGTGGTGCTGTCAGCCTGCAGGACGATGCCGGTCGACCCGCCGACCCCCTCGGGCTCTGGCCGGCGGGGCACGTATCGAGTCGAGGCTCAGCTGTCGGGCTATGAGCCGCGGCGGGTGAAGGTCGAGGTGACCCCCGAGCAGACGACGTCGGTCGCGGTACAGCTCGAGGCCGAAGAACCCATCTGGACCAAGTGGTGGCTGTGGACCGCGGCCGCGGTGGTCGTCGGGGGCGTGGTGGCGGCGACGGTGGTCGCGACCTCACCGAGCGACGTCACCGTTTGTCACCCGGTGGGCGGAAACGGCTGCTGAGCCCAGCCTGGGGCCGCGGTGCCCTCGCCTCGCGGGGCCGCGGTTAGGGCCGATGGGAGATCGGTGCCGGCTCGCCGCGAGCGGGGGCCGGAGCCCGTCGTCGTCGCGCTCGGCGGGCTTTCGGGGGACGGACCAGCGGCGTTCCGTCGGGACCGAGCATCGCCTGCAGAGCCATGTTCAAGGCGATGGTGTAGGTCTGCACCGACGGGCGGATGGCGGTGGTCAAAACGCGCCAGCGCGGGTCGGGGCCGGCGGTCTTGAAGGCGGCGATCGGCGTCTGGCCGCCGGCGGGGTCTGGGCGCTCGAGCCCGCTGGCTCCCGGCACGATCCGCGCAAACAACCGCCGCGTCGTCTCCGGCGAAAGCTCGGGATTCGCGAGGTACGCCACCTTCAGGTCGGGCAGCTTCGCGAGCAGATCGAGCTCCCATTTCACGCCTTCGGTGTCGTTGGGACACATCACCACCGCCTGCGACGAACGCACCAGCCCCGAGACCACCTGCTGCCAGCCCGTCCCCGCTTCGGGGACGAAGATCCGGGCCGCCCCCAGAGGAGGGACGGGATCCCGAGGATCGCCGATGGCGATCACCGGACCGTACGGCGATGCGTGTTCGAGGAGGATCTCGTCCAGCGTGCGGGCGGTGCTGACCCCCCCCGGGAGGCGGAGGAGCGGGTGTTTGACCAGGGCCGGCAGGCGCTCGTCGTCCTGATCGAACGTGCGAAGAAAGACGATCGGAGGCCGGGCGTCCCACGCCCTCACCCCTTGGTACTGTGAAGTCGCGCGACGATTGGCGAGCCCGGCCATCCGCTCCCCGAGACCGAAGAGGTTCAGCGCGAGCAGGCCCACGAGAACCACGCCGATGGCGATCAGCACCGCGCCGTTTTGGGGCTGCGTGTCGGTCATCATCAAGAACGGCAGGGCGAAGACCGCCGCGATGCCCACGTTGAGCAGGGACACCAAGAAGTACAGCACCGACAGCGACAGCCGCCCCCGGCCAAAGTTCGAAACGAAGGTCGGCAGCCCCAGCGCGGTGCGAAGGTTCGAGAACACCTGCCAGCCCCGCGGTCGCCACCCCCGCATGGCGAGAAAGCCGTCGTTGCTGGCCATCAACTGCCATCGCGCCCAACCCAGCAGCTCCCACGCGACCACTACGGAGAGAACGGAGAACGCGATCATCGCGAACATCTGATACGCGGGCTCGACGTTCGTCGGCCCGTCAGGGTCGACGTCGATGCCGAGCAGGTTCATCACCGCCCCGAAGGCCGCGAACGGCATGAGGATGACCGCGCCCGCGAACACCGGCAGCGCCAACAGCGCGATGCCACGCCGGTGAATGGCGTTGATGACCGCCACCCCCACCGCCGCCGCCCCGATCAACGGGACCACGAACACCCCGATGACGAGGATCGTACCGATGACCGCCACCGTCACGTCGACGTCGTCGTCGGCCGACTGCACCATGGCCGCGACCACCAGGCTCATCGTCCCCACCGTGACCAACACCACCCACGACGCGGCCAAGGCCCGCGCGAATCGGTGGCGAACGAAGCTACCGGCGTCGCTGTCGATGCAAACGATATCGATCCCCATCAATCCTCCGCCACCACGAAATATCACCCACCGACCGAGCTCGGCTATCCCCGAGGACGGTGACCATCCCGGAGGCGTCAGCGGGGTGCCTGAACGACCGGGCGGGGCCGGTTGGAGCGCGGAGGGTGTCGAGGGCTCGGGAGGGTTGGTGATCGGGGGGCGTTGGACGGCCGCGCCCATTTGTGGCGCGTCGATGCGCTGGGAGGTCCGATCATCGGCGGGCCGTGATGCGGCAGGCAAGCGGCGTGAGTCTCGTACTTGGAGGGGCTTGCTCGAAGGCTGATGATTGAGGGACAGACGGCGGGCGGGAGGTTGACCGAGATCGGCAGGGCAAGTTGCCGATCGACTCTGTGTTGGACGTGAGTGGGGAGTGGGGTTCGGGATGGCGAAGTGCGCGATCTGCGGATGCTGAAGATCACCATGAACGCGTGACCGTCTGGAGTTACTGGATGGTGCCTGGGGCATGCTGCCGGTCATCTTAGACATCGCATGGTGCACAACCGCGGCGTCGCCGGAAGGCGGGCCGACAACTTCGATTGCGCGCGGAGGGGGAAGCGTGACGAGGCTGGGAAGTTATGGGTGCGAGGGCGTAACCGGGCCTGCTAACGCGACGCAACCCGGTGTCCAGGAAGCGGAGTTCGACGGAGCGTGCGAAGGTAGGGCGATGGTCATCAGACCGAACACCACGGCCGGGACAACGCCGGTTTCGATCGTGAGCGGTTGTCAAGGTCGTCGCCGTGAGTCACACCGGCTGGCGCACCCATCGACGACGTTCGGAGTGGACCACGACGACCACGAGCGGCTACGGGCGCGGAAACTGACGACGCGAGCATCCCGCGATCGCCACCTCAGCTCCGTCTGCTCTCGGGCGTCGGTATTTCAGAGGCGATGGCTCAGCACCGGCAAGTCCGCGCACTACGCATAAGATATCGGGCCCGAACCAGCCCGAACGGGCAGGAGGTTCGATGGGCAAGGTACGCGGAGGGCGATGGCAGCGACCGAGGATGGCGGTCTCGTCGCTGGAGTTGCGAAATCGATCGCTGTATAGCCTCTCGAGTCGAATCCGCTCGAGCGATGTGGCATCTTCAAAGCTCGAGTGAACGGAACAAACAGTCTTGTCGTCCAAGATTGGCCCGATTCCTTGCGGCTTCCGCCCGCTGGGACGAGCGGACGCCCTTCGCAAAGACGGGTCCGCGACAACGGACCTCCGGCGTTCCTTGCACGAGGCTAAGGGTCGGGTCTTGATGGTCGACGCAGGTCGCGCGGCGCGGCTTCGGGCTGTTCGCGGCCTGGCATCCTTGGTGCCGTCGAAGGCTACGCGGCAGAAGCTCGGGGCCTTCGTGACCCGATTGGAGGTCGTTCATGCCAACCGAGCCTAAGATCAGGGTCGACGCCACGCGTGCGGTGGACCTGGCAGGATGGGCGCTCGAATGCGGTCTGGACCGGGACGTTCTCCTTGGCGATTTCCCGCCCGTCTTTAAGGCGAGCATCACGAAGCGGGGGCTCGACGAGTTCCAGCAGCTGATTCGAGACGTACAGCAGCTTTCGTCCCTGTCCTCGCTGGTGAACTACGACGGTCATCCGTACCTGACCTGGCTCGCGATCGCGCATCGCCAGTCCTCGATGCTCGGCCATCCGCGCGCTGTGGACTTCGAGCGGATCCTCTACGAGGTCCTGGATACGGCGCGGCGACAGGCTGCGACGGCGTCTCCGGATTTCGCACCGGAAGTGATTCGTTTGGGCCGGTCGGCGGCGCGGCACGCGGCGAGCGCCGAAGCTGCGGACGGAGTCTTCATCTCATATCGCTCCTCTGACCGCCCGGCGGTACGGGCGCTCTATGGTCAGCTCGTGCAGCGCGTGGGTGCCGACCGCGTGTTTTTCGACGCGGAGACCATTCAGCCGGGAGACCATTGGTTCACTCAGATTAAGGGAGGGCTGATGCGGGCCCAGGTGCTCGTCCTTTGGGTGACGAGCGCGTATCTGACCTCACAGTGGGGTGCGTTCGAGGTGGGTGTTGCCCAGGAACGTGGCGCCTTGGTCATCCCGATCTTTGTCGACGACGGCGTCGACGCGCCCCAATTCATCACCGAGCACCAGGGGCTGATACTTCGTGACATTGGTGTGGAGCGAGTAGCATCGGTCGTGGCGGAACGTCTCGGCGTTGGGAGATCGGTCGATGACGGATGAAGGGCTTGCGTCTGGCCCTCCCTGGCTTATCGACGATGACATCCTCGGCCGGCTGAGCGACCTCTTCTCTGCCCAGCCGCGAGACCAATACCTGCACGGGACGGGCATCTCGGTGCACAAGCTACCGGACATTCCGACCGGGAAGGCGACCGCTATCTGCGACCTGCGGTTGCTCGCTGGTGAGCCGAACGCGGAGCCGATCTTGAAGGCCCTGCGTTATATAAAGGCGGTCGTCTTTGAAGGAGCCGACGTCGAGCTGCTCACCAAGGCGATCGCCCGCATCGAAGCCCTTAGGGACGGATCACGAAGGGACCGCGATAGGGGTGGTGAACAAGACGCGATCAAGGGCGCGTCCTTCGAGGTCCTGATGGCTGGCTTTCCCGAGAGTTGGCCGCCTCTCGCAAAGGGCTTGGGCCTCGACGAAGAGATTCCGCTCGAAGGACGACTCGAAGCGGTTCGGGCACTTGCCCCTGGAAATCTAGTCAACCTAGCTGTCATTCAGACCACGTTTAAGGCCTTCAGAGATCGGAACATCGACCTGGAGCTGTTTCGCTTCGTGTTCTTATCGATGATGGCCGCGCATGGCCAGGTTGGGCTGCCGATGGCGGTGACCGATGAGATTGTGGCCGTGGCGGAGAAGTGTCTGGTGTCGATCGAACTTCGAATGGCGACCGATGCAGGTCGAGGTCCGGTCTTCGAGGCGGATCCCCGGGATGGGCTGTGCGGCGCGCCGGCGGTCGTGGACCCTGCGCCGTTCGGCCTCGAAGCCAACCCGGAAGCGATCGAACCGAGGATTCGGGCGATTCAAGAGCAGATTTGGCGTCGGACTCGATTGGGTCCTGAGCCAGAGGCGCTGCCGGACGACTTTGATACGCGCTTTGCGATGGAGCTGGAGGCGGATGAGTTCTATCGGGGAAGAGACGGGCAGGTTGAGCGTCCCCGACCGCTTCCATATCTCGTGACGGGGCCCGTACACGTCACGCGAGAGGCGGTCGAGCAATTCCGGTCGCGGTTCGCAAGGCTCGACGTCCCCAACATCAGATGGGTGCAATACGACCGTAACAGAGTATCGAACGACCGCGTACGCCTCGCGGTAGAGCGCATCGATGTGCTGGTAAGAGGAGCCGAGACCATCCATGGATAAGATCGAGTGGACCCCCGACGAGCCGGGGGGCGACGCGATGACCGTCGCCCTGGATCCGGACGCTCGAGGGCGGGACCGGGTGTACCTGTTCGGCGAGCGCGAGGTCCTGGCGATCAACATGGCCATCGCGGCCGCGCGGCCGTTGCTGGTCCTCGGGGAGCCGGGGACCGGCAAGAGTCAACTGGCCCGGGCTGCGGCGAAGAAACTCGGCCGTACACTGCATCGGACAGCGGTAAGCGCGGCGACGGACCCCGAAGGACTTCTGTACGAGCTCGATCTCGTGGAGCGGCTGGCGAAGGCGCAGCTGGCGCAGGCGCTCTATGGGGGCGCTGCAGTCGAAACGAATGGCGAGACCCCGGCGTCGCGGCGCGAGAAGATCGAAGACGAACTGGCCCTGTCGAAGTTTCTACGACCGGGGGTGCTGTGGAAGGGCTTCGACCCGGTCTCCGCCAAGATCCCGGACGCAAAGACCGCCCTGGAGGCGGGGGCGGTGGTGCTGATCGACGAGATCGACAAAGCCGATCCGTCCGTGCCCAACGGGCTACTCGATGCGTTGGGCCGCGGCGCATTCGACGTGCCGGGCCCGAGAGAGATCAAGTGTGAGGGTACCCACCCGCTGGTCGTTGTGACCTCCAACGACGAGCGCGCGATGCCGGCCGCTTTCCTGCGTCGATGCCTGGTCCTTCGCCTGGCGCTGCCCACGGAACGAACGGCGTTCGTGCAGCTGATGCGTGTGCGCGGGCGCGCGCATCTCGGCGAGGACAACATCGTGGGCGATGGCATCTTGGACCGCGCCGCTCAAATCCTCTGGGAAGATCGGGATACAGCTCGAAAGCGCCGGGTTTCCGTGCCCGGACAAGCCGAGTTCATCGATCTCGTTTGGTCGTTGGCGAAGCTAGGCGAGGACGACGAAAGCCGAGCCGCGCTGCTTAACGCGCTGTCGCACTTCGCCTTCGATAAGCATGGCACCCGGGCCGTGTCGCCGCGACGGGCGCCTGCCGCGACGCCGGACGGTGAGCAATGGCCGGGCTAGGGCGGGCCGATCTCCTGACGGGGCTGGTCAAGCTCTCTAGCAGTGAGGCGCATCGCACGATGCTCGCCGAGCTACTCGGGTACGCCTATGCCACACCCCAAACCGAGCCACGGCTGCCTCCATCAGCGCACGCGCCGCTGCAGAGTCCGACGCCCTGGGCTGGCACGATCGACCGTGGTCCAATCCTCCGCTTCATGCGGGCGACACGAGGGGTGTATCTCGAGCCGACCGAGGTCGACGAGCAACGCGATCGAGACCGGGTACGACCGCATCAGACGCTGGACCTCGCCACGCACGTCCCCCTTGGGCCCGACCAGCCCATCGACAGTCCGTCGTGGTTCCCTTGGGGCGTCGTCGAGTCCCAGCTGCTGGCAGCGATCGGGGAGCGCCAGGCCAGCGGGGCGGTTGATCCGGAACGGCTCCTACGGATCGCAGCGCGGCTTCGGCCGTGGCGTCGCTTGCCTCGCAAGACCCGAACGGTCTGGCCGCGCCGAGTTCAGCTGCTCATCGACGGTGGCCCCAGCTACCTGCCGTTCTTTGACGAGATGCTCGGACTGGCCCTCCATGTCGCCCGCTGCGTTGGCCCTTCGCGGTCGCGACTCGCCGATGCTCGGAACCAGACGAGGCTGACGAGCCTGGACGACCAAGCGACCCTGTGCTTGCTGGGTACGCCGAAGGCCTCGGTTCCAACCTTGAGCCTCGATGGCGTCGCGCGCGTCAGTAACGCGGCGTGGGCTCGCGCCGGCGAGCCGGAGCAAGAAAGGACCGAGCGGCTACTGGTGGCGATGGCCCCCGCCGTGCGAATCGAAGCCGCGCTGCTGCGGATCGTTGCGTTCGAGCACCCTGAGCTTGGCTTCACGGCAGAGACGGTCATCCATGCTTGGAACCATCCGTGGATCGATCGCGGCACGACGACGGCTGTCGCGTGGAGCAACGCGGGTCGACGGGAAGCACTACGGCGATGGTCTGCGCGGCTACGGGCCGATCCTGCGCCGTGGTCCCTCGAGCGCCGAGCGCTGTGGCGCATTCGCGAGTTGCACGCCGCTCGTTACGCCCCTTCGCTTTGGTACGAAGAGTACGCGGCAGCCCTAGACGGAAGCGCGGTTGACGACCCGATCCGGGAGTGGCTAGAGGCCGACAAAAAGGATGCGAGTCGCTTCTATCGATCGCTCAAGATGACCACGACGGTGCCGGCCATCGCGGGTTGGCTCGAGGCCGTGGTGAACCGTAACCCAAGGCTACTGGCCGACCATGCGGGATTTCGAGTCGATGGCCTGAACCCGATCAAGATCGCCTACGAGAACGTCGTCCTCGGCCTCGGTCCCGACGAGCTCCCGGATGAGGTCCTACTGAGTCTTCGGGGCGACGCGCCGGACCTAGAGTTGGCCGCGCACGCGACGGCGGCTAACAGCCGGCGGACCGCAGCCATGTGGGCACGCGGCGTGGACGTACGTGTGTCGTGTACGCCCGAATCGACGTCTCCGCTGCAGGCCAGCTTCGAGCTCGGCACGTGGCCCCGGGGTATGGCGATGGCTGAAACGTCGTGGCGCGACGTAGAGCGGCGGACGCTGACCGCACTACACGCGGAGAACCCATGGGCGTCGCACGTGGGCGAAGATGCCTTTGGCGTGTGGGCCGATGTCGAAGTGGTGGGCGCGCGGTTTCGGATGCGATGGATTCCACCGGGGACGTTCCTGATGGGCTCGCCCGACGAGGACGAAGAACGATACGACGACGAAGGGCCCCAGCACGAGGTGACGCTCACCGAAGGCTTCTGGTTGGCGGACACGGCCTGTACGCAGGCGCTGTGGACGGCGGTCATGGGCAACAACCCGAGCGATGGTGGTGGCGACGATCATCCCGTGAATCAGGTCAGCTGCGACGACACGCGAGACTTCCTTCAGCGTATGGAAACGCTCGCACCTGGGCTGGGGCTTCAGCTGCCGACCGAAGCGCAGCGGGAGTACGCCTGCAGAGCGGGGACAACAGCGCCGCGCTACGGCGAGATCGGGGCGATCGCCTGGTACGGCGAGAACAGCGACGGGCGGACGCACCCGGTGGCGGCGAAGGCCCCGAACGCCTGGGGCCTGTACGATATGCTGGGTCACGTCGAAGAGTGGTGCGAAGACCATTGGTCAAAACGCTATGAACCGGGCCCTGTTGTTGACCCGTCGGGACCCGTACGAGGCACGCGGCGGGTCATCCGCGGCGGGTCGTGGAGCGACGGCGCCAGGTGTTGCCGGGCGGCGTACCGCTTCGGCTTCGGTCCCGACAACCGCAGCGCCGACGTTGGTTTCCGTGTTTCCCGAGGTCAGGCGTCCGGCCCGCGGGACGCGGGTCGGTCAGGGCCCGCGGAGGGGGCCACAGAAGGCGCGCGAACGCGCGCCTCCGCTGGGCTGGGTGTCAGCCTGTTTGTCCGCACGGATCGCACGGAACTTGAGCTCGAGCCCTTCGCGCGACCTGACTGGGCCCACGGCGTTGGTCGGGACCGATTCGGGCTCTTCGCAGACGTTCGACCCGAGGGCTGGCCCCCCGAAGCGTGGCTGAAGCTCCGGTGGGTGGCGCCAGGCACGTTCTGGATGGGGTCGCCGGAGGACGAGCCCGGACGCTTCGCCGACGAAGGTCCCCGGCACCGGGTGACCTTGACCGAGGGATTCTGGTTGGCGGATGCACCCTGCACCCAAGCGCTGTGGACGACGGTGATGGGCTCGAATCCGAGCCGGTTTCAGAGCGCCTCGGAACCATGGCTGTCCCATGACCGACCTGTAGAAAACGTGAGCTGGGACGACGTCCAGGGCTTTTTCGAGGTGCTGCAGGACGCATTGCCGGGCGCACAGCTGCCGACGGAAGCGCAGTGGGAGTATGCCTGCCGCGCGGGCGCGGAGACCGCGACCTACGCTGGCCCCATGGAGATCGTCGGGGACAACAACGCGCCAGTGCTCGACGACATCGCCTGGTACGGCGGGAATAGCGGCGTTGGCTATGAGCTCGACGAGGCGCAGGACAGCTCGACGTGGCCGGAACGGCAGCACCCCCACGAGCGTGCGGGCACCCGTGCGGTGCGCACGAAGCAGCCCAATCCTTGGGGGCTCTACGACATGCTAGGGAATGTGCGTGAGTGGTGCTTAGACGAGGCCTACAGGACCTATGAGCACGAACCCGTGAACGACCCGTACTGGCATGAGCGAGGCGCGAGGCGGGTCTTCCGCGGCGGGTCGTGGATCGACTTCGCCAGGCGCTGCCGAGCGGCGTACCGCTACGGCTACGATCCCGGGCACCGCAACGACTACGTTGGTTTCCGTGTTTCCCGAGGTCAGGCGTCCCGGCCGCGGGACGCGGACGGGTCCAGCGAGCGGAGCGAGCCCGCCGCCGGAGGCGGCCAGCAGGCGTCGGCATCCGGTCGCGGCAGGCGCCGCGACCCTTCGACGGTGGCCCCTTCAGAGGAAGACGTATGAGGCTGCACTTCACAGTGATTCCGGTCTACGGCGGCGAAACCGTGGCGGCGGCGCTTGATCGGTTCCTCGTGTCGCACCGCATTCTCGACGTCCAGCGACACCTGATCGGGGACGGCCCGGCCAGCGCTTGGGCCGTCTCGGTGTCGTATGTGGACAGCGCGACGCCGGAGACGTCGGGGCTTCAATGAACGCGTTCGCCCCGAACCCGATAGTGGCCGAGGGACCGCCGGCGTGGGCCGAGACCTGGGGCGAAGATGTCTACGGGGTGTGGGCCGGGTTCGTGATCGGCGAGGTCGAGCACCGCCTGCGATGGATCCCCGGCGGCCACTTCACGATGGGCTCGCCGGAAGGCGAGCGCGGTCGGCTCGACGAAAAGGAAGCGCAGCGGGACCAGACCGTGGACGGGTTCTGGCTCGGCGAGACGCCGGTGACCCAAGCGCTGTGGACGGCGGTCATGGGCGACAACCCCAGTCGATTTGCATCGAAGCGTTTGCCTTGGCGATGCCTGATCCGACCGGTGGAGCAAGTGAGCTGGGATGAAGTGCAGGTGTTCCTGCAGAAGATAAACACCACCATCGATGGCCTCGACCTTCGCCTGCCGACTGAAGCGCAGTGGGAATACGCGTGCCGGGCGGGTACCACGACGGCGACCTACGCGGGCGACCTGGACGATGAAGACTTCGCGTCCGAGGTGTTATCGCCCGTTGCGTGGTACGGAGGGAACGCCGCGCAGGAGTTCGACCTCGAGGACGGCGAGGATCTCGAGACCTTCTGGAAACAGTACGACCAAGTCGCACCGCCGGGCCGATCGGGGACTCATCCCGTCGGCCGTAAGGCGCCCAACCCGTGGGGCCTGTATGACATGCTGGGCAATGTCTACGAGTGGTGCCAGGACGAGTACAAGCGAGGCAGGCGGCGGGTCATCCGCGGCGGTTCGTGGGACGTCTACGCCGGGAACTGCCGGGCGGCGTGCCGTGGCGGCCGCGTCCCCGGCGGCCGCGTCGACGACGTCGGTTTCCGTGTTTCCCGAGGTCAGACGAGCGGGCGGAGCCCGTAACCCCAGGTGGGTCATGCCCAGCGGAGCCGGGTTCAGACGGGCCGGTAGGCCCTCAGGCAAGAGGATGACGGCGCCCGCGCAATGGGTTCAAGTCCGGCGTGGGCTGTAGCGATTCGCCTCTAGCTGGCTGGTGTACAGGGCCATTGGGCCAAGCTATCTGGCTGACGTAAATGATCTGCACCACGGGTTGAGAACGATAGGCATCAACCGCCGGAACGAAGAGAGCGACAACAGGTGGCGTCGAGTTCCGCCCGTAACGCTGAGTTACCAGGCTTGCATGGCAGCCATCCCGCGGCGGGCTCGTCGAGCGTCCATCAGCCGAACTTGATCGAACGCAAACGGGGTCCTCCTCTAGAGTGTGCGCACGGTCGCTTCCTTGACCGTTTCTCATGAATCGGCTCTCTTCGATGGGCCATGTTCACCATCGTGCGAAGTCTGTGCTTAGGATTGAGCTTGCTGTGCACGGTCGCTTGCGGCGACGACGAGGGTGCCCCCTTCGGACCCGACGGCAACACTGTCGGGTCCAACCGGGCGCAATTCCGGTTCGATTGCGACCTTCAGGGCCAGATCGGGGTCTTGACCATGAACGTGGAGGCGATCCGGACCACCGGGCTCACCTGGGGGCCCGGCGTGAACCCGGACATCACCGGGGTGATCGCCACCGGTGGGTTTACATATCTCACCGAAGGTGAATTGCGCTCTTCGGTGGCACTGTATCGATTCACGGGCGAGAACCAGTTCGCCGATTTCTGGGACACCGCATCCTTCGAGCGGTTTCGGGTGCAGTGGGTGGCCAATAATGACGACCTGATCATCGTCGTCAATCCGTTCGGACCAGAGCCGACCCAACACTTCTGTACGTTTCAGGGCGCTGAGCTCCTCTGATGCCCTGGCTACAGAGGTCGTCAAGGCCGCCGACTCGCTGACCACGGAATCGGCATGCCAACAAGGAAAAGAGAAGCGGATAGGCGGTGGACGGCGATCAGTCCCGAAGCCGTACAATCGCGGTCCCTGCGTTCCCATGAACACCATCTGTATTCGATCGCCCGGTCATTGGTCTGGTGCACTCCCACTACCAGGTCAGGGATGGTGCTCCTAACTCTTCGGCGGCTGGCGTCCGTTTGAATATGATCCGCTCTAGTGACGTAGGATCTGAATGCTCTATGGCTGTTCTGACCCCATCGAGGGTGATTTGTGTATCACTAACATCTAAAGTCTTCAAATTGGGGAAGGCAGCGGTTTTTAATATACTTGGTAAGTCTTTATCATAGATGAAGTTTCTGGAGAGATTAAGTGACGTTAGGTTTTGGCTGAGCGAGGTTTGACTGAGGTCCACTATGCCGTTGCCAGTTAGATCCAGCGAAGAGACGATGAGTTCCCTTAGCTGATTGAGTTGAATATCGCCAAACACTACACCTAGCTTATTGCCTAAGGGGTTGAGCGTCTTCAGCTCAACGGTATGAAGGTTCTTCAAGTATGGGCTTTTTAGGAAAGTAGAGAGGTCCTCGGCTTGCGTCTCCACTCTAAAAAGGCTGACGCCTTTCAGGTTCTCCAAATCAGCGTTCTGGCTCCATTTTCTTAGTTTTTGCCCGGTTGTGTCTTCGATATTTTGGATCTGTAGATGACCAACCAAGCGATATACACACCTTTTGTCCCCACGAGTATGTTTTTGTCCAAGTAGGCTTTGCCGCATTTGCCAAGACCAGTGGTTGATTTGGGGCTCTAACTCATCAACCCATTGATGAATATCTCTCGTGTTAGGCCAGGCCGAGAATAGCTCAAGCAATGTCTTCCAGCTCTTCTCCGTGGGTGGAGCGCTCAAAATTGCGTTGATGACACGTTGACAAAGCTCCAAGCTACCGTTCCGCCACTGTTCTTTTGTGGCATACTCTCGGAGCAAATGAGTCTGAAGGTATATATCCATCCTGTGCCTCATAATTACTCTGTATCACCGGCGCGGGCGGGCTCGGCTCGCCCTCGGCTCGCTCCGCCCGGGGCGGGCGCGACGTTGGCCGTGTTTGGCCCGTCTCAGTCTTCGACGTCCTTCGCGAACACGAGGTAGTAGCCGTTCAGGTCCTTCACCCCCAGCTCGCGGAGGCCATAGCCCTGGGTCTGCGGGCCCCACTCCACCGACATCTTCGTTTGTAGGCGAGTGGCCATCGCGTCGACGTCGTCGATGAATACGTAGATCAGACCGCTGAACACGGGC
Organism: Myxococcota bacterium; assembly: GCA_028289325.1. GTDB lineage: Bacteria > Myxococcota > Kuafuiibacteriia > Kuafuiibacteriales > Kuafuiibacteriaceae > JANQQN01. The sequence goes on from JANQQN010000156.1 coordinate 13,945, forward strand.
GCTGGCCGGTCCGGGAGCGGGTGCAAGAAGAACCAGATCTTGGCGTCGTTGAGGCTCACCGCGGCCCAGGTGACCGGTTCGTCTTCGTCTTGCCAGCGGCCGGTCTGCTGAAAGCCGAAGCGGTCCTCGTAGAAACGGACGGCGTCGGTCACGGACGGGGTGAACAGGCTGGGGGTCACGGGCGCTCGCTTCATCGTCGGCCATGGTGAGGCGGGCGGGCCGTGGAGTCGAGTCCGGGCTCAGCGGCGGTCAGCGAAGCTACCGGGCCGGCGCCCAGAGGCCGCTTTATTGCTGGCGGCGGTCCTGCCGTCGTTCTCGCCGCGCTTCGCGACGATCTTGCCGGTCGTCCCGGCGCTGTCGCCGGGCTTCGCGCCGGTCGTCGCGTCGGTCACGGCGGTCATCGCGGCGTTCTTGGCGGACGGCACGACGTTCGGCGCGGCGATCCTGACGCCGTTCCCAACCCGGCTTGACCCACACCACCGCGCCGTCGCGGCGGGTCCAGTAGCCGGCCCGGTAGGTGTGCCCGGCGCGGACCGGCTGCCACTGGCCCTGGATCCAAACGTAGGCGCCGTCGCGTTTTCGGTAGTATCCCGGGGTCCATGCATAACCCGCCCGCGGCTGCATCCAGCGCCCGGGCTTCCACACGTAGCCGGCGTTTTGGCGGCCCCAGTAGCCCTGCACATAAACCAAACCCGGGCGCACGGGCTCGAAGTGCCCGGCCCGCCACATCCACTGGCCTCGCCGTCGCACCCAGCGGCCGTGGATCCAGATGTGGCCTTCCCGAAACTCGGTGACCACGGACCGAGGCGCGGGCGGGGCGACGCGGACCGCGACCTGGGCCTGGGCTTCGAGCTGCGTCCCGAGGACGGTGGCCATGACCAAGGCGGCGAAAACGAGCTTCAGCATACATGTCTCCTTCGACCCCGACGGCGGACCGCGGTGGTGCGGTACCGGGTACAACACGGAAGTCACGGCCAGGATGCGATGCAAATCTTCGTGACCGCGCGCCGGTGGGCGGGGGTGGGGAGAACCAGCGGGGGCGAGCCGAACGGTCGCGTCTACTCTTTGGTCTCGGCCGGGGTCGGCTCCGGCACCTTCGGGCCATGGTGTCGCAGGTACGCGTAAGAGATATCGGCCACGTAGTTGAGGAGGTTGCGATCGGTGCTGCCCATCGACCAGCCGCCGGCCATCGCGTCCGCGCTCTGCCGGATCAACGCGCGGCCGATCTGCTGGCCGGACGCCTTATCGATGAGGATCAGATCGACGTCCATATGGGAGCTGCCGGCCATCGCGCCGAGCCAGAAGCGGGAGCCGCCGCTGACGATTCGCAGCGACATTACGTGGGGACGAACCTCCAGCGTCCCCGCCTGCCCCGTCGTCGGCCACTGCTGCAGCAGCGGCGCCACCCGGTTCTGGATGCGTTCGTCGAGCTGGTTGGCGACCTTGGCTTTCGCTTCTTCGGCCGCGACCTCTTCCTCCATGGTCGTGGGCAGCAGCTCGACCTTGCTGTACTCGAGCAGAGGCTTCGAGGGCTGGGCCATCGAGCCGGCGTAGGTCCGGGCGACCTCCGCTCGACGCAGAGCGTTGTTCCCGCCGCCCCCGCAACCGATGCTGGCCACCAAAAATAAGACTGAAAAACACGTGATACGCATGGCCGGCGGTATAGGCGGATGTCGGCCCGCGGGCAATACGGCGGACCGTGCGCCGGCCCCGGCCCTGGCCCGTAAGGCGGGCGGACCGCGGTCCTCGGCTAGAGCCGAAAGCGAAATCGCTGTTTGGGACCGAAGCGGGGCTCTCGAACGCCCGAGGCCTTGACCCACAGCAAGGCCCGGCCACGTTGGCCCGCGAACGGCGCGAGTAGCGCCACCATCTGGGCGTCGGTGCCACGCGGCGCGCCGGTGAAGAAATAGGTCACCGTGTGCGGGAGGTGATAGTCGCCGACGATGAGGGCGTCAGGGTCACCGAACGCCTTCAGCTTGACGTGGCCGAGGGTCCAGGGACCGAGGCCGGGGATCAGGGCGAACAGCCGCTCGATGTCTGCGGCCGGGGCGGGGTTGAGGCGCCGATGGTGGCGACAGGCGTGGACCATCGCCCGCGCGCGCGGTTGCTCCAC
>JANQQN010000163.1 GCA_028289325.1 Myxococcota bacterium
ACCGACGCTCCACCGTCGAATGGGGCCGAGCCTCCGGCCGCGCCGCCGCTGACCAATGGGGCCAAGCCTCCGGCCGCGGCGACGGCGACGAACGGGGCCAAGCCTCCGGCCGCGGCGACGGCGACGAACGGGGCCAAGCCATCGACCACGGCCCCCCGCGTCGAGTCGACTTCGAGCCCCGGTGCGTCCACCGAGGAATCCGAAGAGACCAACGTCTTTTACTTCCGCCGGCAGGATTCCGCCGGCCAGAGCTCGTGACCAACCATGACTGAATCACTCAACATCGCCACCCGCGAAAGCCCACTTGCCGTTTGGCAGGCCGACTTCGTCGCCGATCAGCTGAAAGCCAACACCCCCTCGCTCGACGTTCAGCTGGTCAAGATGTCTACCCGGGGCGACAAGATCCTGGATCAGGCGCTGTCGAAGGTCGGCGGCAAAGACCTGTTCGTCAAAGAGATCGAGCATGCGCTCCTCGATGGGCGGGCTCAGGTCGCCGTTCACTCCCTTAAAGATATGCCCACGGATCTTCCGGACGGACTTCAGGTGACCGCCTATCCGCCTCGCGAAGACCCTCGCGACGCGATCGTGTCGACCCGCGGCTACACCCTCGACACGTTGCCCAATGGCGCCGTGGTGGGGACGTGCTCCTTGCGGCGGGCGGCCCAGATTCTTCGACGACGACCCGACGTCAAGATCGTCGAGATCCGCGGTAACGTTCAGACGCGGCTGCGCAAGCTCGATGAGCAAGGCATGGACGCCACGCTTCTCGCCTACGCGGGCCTCAAGCGACTGAAGATGGAGCACCTCGCGACCCACGTCTTGTCCCACGAGGAATGCCTGCCCGCGATCGGGCAGGGCATTTTGGCCGTGGAAACCAAGACTGACGATTCGGCGACCAACGGCCACGTCGATCGGCTCGACGCGGCCCCCGCTCGCGCGGCCGCCACCGCGGAGCGGGCCTTTCTGCATCGGCTACACGGCGGGTGCCAGGTACCGATCGCCGGCCACGCCACCATCGAGGGCGATCGCGTGTCACTCAGGGGGCTGGTCTCGAGCCTCGACGGTCAGCAGGTATTCGAAGGGACTGTCGAGGGCGCAGCCAGCGAAGCGGAGGCGCTCGGCATTCACCTTGCCGACGAGCTCCTCGGCCGAGGCGCGGACCGAGTCCTCGCCACGTTGATGGCGCCGTCCGCCCACGCGTGAACCTCGCTGGCCGGCGGGTGCTCATCACCCGGGCAGAGGAAGATCAAGGCGGTCTGCGCGCCGCGCTCGAGCAGCTCGGCGCGCAGGTGGTCAGTCTGCCCACGCTGGTTCGGGGCCCGACCGACGATCCCGCGCAACTCGATGACGTCGCCGGCCGCCTCGACGGGTTCGATGCGGTCGCGCTGGGCTCACTGTCCGCGCTGCGTCCGCTGGCGGAGCGCATGATCGCGCCCTATCGATCGGCGGTCGGTTGTGTGGGGCGCCGAACCGAGGACGGCCTGAACGCCGATCCGGTGTTGTCGTCTCTATTCGTAGGTCCCCGCGTGGTACCTGCGGTCTTTCGGGCCGAGGCGCTCGCCGAGGCCCTCGTTGCCCATCTCGGCGGCCTCAGGGGCCGTCGGATCATCGTGCCTCGCGCGCCCGAGGGACGGATGACCCTCATCGAACGCCTGCGAGACGCGGGGGCGGACGTCGAAGCGGTGACCACCTACCGGATCCAACCCGCGCCGACGCCGGCGCCATCGCTGTGGGCGGCGGCCCAGACCGTAGACGCCGCGCTGTTCCTGTCCGGCGAGACGCTGGCCAATCTGCTGCGGATCGTGCCCGAGGTGCAGGCCCGGGAGATGTTGGCGCGGGTGACGGTGGGGGTGATCGGACCCGTCGCCGCCGAACGTGCCCGCCAGCTGGGGATCCGCGTCGACGTGGTTCCGGCCACCGCGACCCAGGAGGCGCTGGTCGAGGCGTTGGCGGTGCGGCTGACCTTGTCGACACCGCGGGATCCATGATTGGGGTGAGCCGATATGCGGTCGACCTACAAAGTGGTGGAGCTATCCACGGTCACGGACGACACCCTCGAAGAAACGCTCAATGAGTGGACGGCCGACGGGTGGACGCTCGAGGGCATCCACTTCGCCATGCGGGAGTCGAGCAAACGGCCGGCCATGGCGTTCGTGGTGTTCACCCGGCCAGCGACCGACGCGTAGCGCGGCGCGCGGGGTATCCGAGCCCACGCCGGCGTCTCAGCGACGCGGTCATGGAGGAGGGGCTCCGCGTGGTGGCGGTGGGGGCGCGCAACGGGCACGGGCCCGGACACGTTCAGGGGGCCAGGCGGGGATCACGGGTTGCGGCGTTGACGAATTCGCCGTTGCCACTGACGTCGGCGCTGGCGCCGCTCGTCGTTGGACATGCCGCGCCACTTTCGGATCTTCTCCAGGAGCGCCCGGCGGTTGGCGGGCGACAGCGAACGAAGACGAGCCGCCGCCTCCCGCAGCTGCTGTTGCCGCTCCGCCGGCAGCTCGAGGAAGCGCTGGTGATTCTTGCGGATGCGGGCCCGGCTTCGCGGGGAGAGCTTTCTAAAACGCTCGTAGGCCGCCGTCACGTCCGCCCGCTGGCGGGACGACATTCGTTGGAATTGGGCCGCGGCCCGTCGAATCTCGGCTTGCTGCTCGGGGCTCATGGCCTTGAATCGCGCGAGCTTCTCGCGAAGCGCGGCCCGTTCCTCGGGACTCATTCTCTGGACGCGGGCGACCGCGTCTTCGGGCGACTCGGTCTTCGTTGGCGGTGTGTCTTGCCCCATGGCCAGGGAAGGGCCCATCACGACGGTGGCCACGACCAGGATTCCGGCTCGTCGATCAGCGTTCATCATCGTCCTCCAGCAAGGGCATCAACGCCAACATGTCCCACTGCGCGAGCAGCTCCAGGTTCTCCAGGAGCTCGAGCTCTCGCGCGAGCTCCCACACTTCCGCGGACACGGTGGCGGTCTTGGTCGTCGCGGTCTTGGTCGTGGGGACCACCGGCGGTTCGTTCGCGCGCACCCCTCGGCTCGCGAGCATCGTCCACCCCAATGCGATCACCGCGTAGGCCGCGGATCGACCGAGCAGACCACTGATGCACGGTCGGATCATCCCGGGCCGTCCTCGGCATCGAGCGACTCGATGATCTCCAGATCTTCGAGGATATCGAGCTGCTCTACGATCTCGAGATTTCTGAGGAGGTCGAGGTTCTCGGCCACTTCGAGAAGCTCGACCTGGGCCAGGGGTCCAGGGCGATCGGTCGACGGCCCCGGCCTCGGCGAACGCACGAGCAGGAACAGCCCCGTCGCCGCGACCGCCACCGCCGACGCCCATATGGTAGGGGTCGGCCAGGACGGAAGCGACAGCCATCGACCCCATCCGCGGGACCGCTCGTGGTCGATGGCATCGAGTCGACGCTCGAGTCGCTTGGAGAAGCCCATGGACGGCGCTGCGTCCGGCATGTGATCGACGTGTTCGAGCACCAACCGGGTCGCTTCGTACCGCGCGGCGAGCTCCGCCGAGTCGGCGATCGCTGATTCCAGCTGCTTCTTTCGTTCGGGGGTCAAGGACTTGCCCCCTTCGGCCAGGGCCATCAAGTCGAGGTCACGTTCAAGGTCGTCCGTCATCACGAAGCCTCCTGAGCCAGGGTCGTGGGGTCGTTCATGACCGCGAGCGCTTCGCGCCGCAGGGCCTCCAGCGCCCGATGAATCAACGATTTCACCGCCGACACCGAGGTCTCGAGAGCGGCGGCGATCTCCTCGTGGGTCATTTGATCCTGGCGCGCCATCAAGAACGCCGCTCTTTGTTTGGGGGGCAGTCGAGACATCGTTGCCGACAGACGAGACGCCAGCTGCCGAGTCCGGGCCGCGGCCTCAGGGTCCGCGTGGGGCGCGGACAGTTCCGGTAAGTGACCTTCGGCCGGGGCATCGATCGACGCCAGCTGCTGCTGGTGTTCAGGTCGCCGCAGCTCGTTGAGGCACACGTTGGTGGCGACCCGATAGAGCCAGGTCGAGAACTTGGTCTGTGGCTCATACCGTTTGGTCGTATAGACCCGCACGAAGACGTCCTGCGCCAATTCCTCGGCGCGCGCGGGGTCTCGGACGAATCGTCGGGCGTGGTTAATCATCTTTCGCTCGTACCGCTGAAACAGCACGGCAAACACCTGGCGATCGCGGGTCTTTACGAACCGGGCCATCAGATCGGCGTCGTCGTCGCTCTCCACGGGTTCCAGGGACTTTAACCCCAACCGGATCGGATAGTTGCGGCGTCTCGCTACCAGCGTTCCATAACCGACTCCGGCGCCGCTCGACGGCTCAGGATCAGCGCTTCGAGCATCATCCTGAAGTCCTGTTCGAGGTCGGTCGGGGCGGGTTCGGGCGAATAGACGTGGACGGTGACCAGTTGCCGCCGACCGATGCGCTCTTCGACGATCACCGTACCTTGATCGATCACCGCGAGGTGGTGGCGCCAGTTCGCGGTGGTTGCGGTGGTCACTTTCGCCATCCGGCCGCTGACGGGATCGGTTTCGGCGCCGTGCTGCGCGGCGAGCTGAGTGATCGACGGGGTACGCGTCCATAGCCTGAGCGCGCGCTCGAGCAGTTGCTCGAGGCTCGCGCCTTTGGCCGGACCGCTCAGGATCTCCACTCGGATGTCGGCGCGGGCCCCGGTCGAGGTCTTCGAGAGCAACCGCACGGTAGGATCGAAGTGCAACGTGGACTCACCAACCGAGAGCATGCCGTCGCCGTCGCGATCCAGTGCGTCTCGAGACGGGATCGGCAGACCCGGCGTCGGGACGGTAGGTAGCTTCGACGGATCCAGCAGCGCCCACCGGCGGTGCAGGTCTCGGTGCTGCACGCGCAGCGCAAAGCCATACCCGCGGTTCGCGTATGTGCCATCTCGGCCCACAGAACCCACGTACCGTCCCGTCGTACAAGCGCTCACGATCAGCGCAAGTGGCAGCGAGAACAACAGCTTGCGACCCACAGTCATCGGCACGTCCTTGTCACGGTGGTCGACTGGACTCAACGGCGTCGGGGCCTATGGAGTCACAGTCGATGCAAGGAGCCCACAAGATCATAAAGGGGCAAGGAGGCGGTGCTCACAATCACCTTGTGAAAGACCAAGCGGCATCTAAACGTTTGAGTAACGAGACCAAGAGGAACGGCGGTCGAAACGTCGCCGGATCGTAGGGGTAAGCAGAAAATGTTAGACGCATACATCATCGATGCCATTCGCCGCAAAGAGCGTGAGCGTGATGAACGCGGCCGCGTTTGGCTAGAGCTGCCCCTCGAGCGACCGGATGTCGACCATCGACCACCAGCGGGCCCCGAAGAAGAACCCCAAAGCTCGATCGTCATCCTTCCTTGGCATGACGAAGACGGCGACGACGAAGACTCGGATACGAGTGAAGCCGCCTGATTTTCCGCATTCCCTATCGCAAGAAGGCTTGTCACTGCGGCCCGCGCCGCTCGGCCGCCAGCCCGCCCCAATGCACCATGGTCTCCGTCACTACCGCCGATAGCTGAAGGTCGTGGGGTTCGGCGGGAAGTGTATCCACGAGCTGGATCTCGTAAGCAAAACCGATGGTCGCGGCGGATGAACCCGCGAGGGTGCGGTCGTAGAATCCACGCCCGTATCCGATACGATGGCCGTCGCGCGTGAATCCGAGCCCTGGAACGACGAATGCTTCGATCTGCGAGACGCTGACCTCGCGGTCAGGGTCGGCGACGGGCTCGGGTATCGACCACGGCGGGGTCGAGCGGAGCGCTTCCGGCTCGGCGAGATACCACCGTAATCGTTCACCTTCGACTTTAGGAAACGCGACCTGGCCCCCACGCTGCCGATGCCACCGCACGACGCGAGACGGGTCCGCTTCCGACCTCACGGCTGCGTAGGCGGCGAGCAGCCGGCATTCTTCGAGCTGACCGCATTCGATCAATCGCTGGGCCGCGGCGTCCGAATGGGCGCGTCGCGCTTCGGGCGTCAGGGCTGACCGACGGCGCCGAAGCTGGCGCCGGAGCGTCGATTTAAGAAGGGCGACCTCGGGCGACGGGGCGCCACCCGAGGTCACCAATAACATCCCCCCGCCTTAGCCGTGTGCGCAGGCGTACCGGAACCTGCCTCAGCAGGTGGGCAACGTAACCCCGACGACCTGCCTCTGCCCACTTTTGCGGCAGTCCGCGCGGCGCCGGGAGGCACGCTTCCCCGGTAAAAACGCAAAGGTTCTCGGCCTAATGTTGCCTGGACATCACGTACCAGGCAGGGGAATACCCAGATTGTCACATCAGCCCTCGTCCGCCGTTACGAGGGGCTCATCGCTCAGCTGGTCCAACATCTCGAGCAGGCGGTGGCCGCGGTCCTGAACGTGAGCCTTGAGCGTCTCGTGACGCTCCTGAAGGGTGAAAAGGTCTTCGGCCATCGTGAGCGCGACCATCAATCCGAGATGGTCCGAGCTGACCGCGCCCGTCTTTGCCTGAAGCGCATGCAAGCGTTGATTGACCAGAGCCACGACGGCATTGACCCGGGCTTGGGGGGCGTCGGACTTCACCGTGAGCGTGCGGCCACCGATCTCGATCTGCATGGAACGCCATGAACGGGGCGCCTGATCGGGGGTGGCCATCGCCCCGACACTGTAAGGACGACCATCAGATCGGTCAACCGATGGCGTCACTCCGCGAACAGCGCTTCCACGAACTCCGAGGGGCTAAAGTCCCGAAGATCCTCGACGGCCTCTCCGATGCCGACATACCGCACGGGGAGGCCGAGACTGTCGCAAATCGCCACCACCACGCCGCCCTTGGCGGTGCCGTCGAGCTTGGTCAGCGCGATGGAGGTGACGTCGACCGCGGATTTGAACTGTTCGGCCTGATTGATCGCGTTTTGGCCGGTGGTGGCGTCGAGGACCATCATCACCTCGTGAGGAGCGCCCTCCATCGCCTTGTTCATGACCCGCCGCACTTTCTTTAGCTCTTCCATCAGGTTGACCGCCGTATGGAGTCGCCCCGCGGTGTCACACAGCACGACATCCGCTTTGTCGCGCTGGGCCTGCTGAATGGCGTCGAAGACCACCGATGCAGGATCCGCCTCGGGGGGGCCTTTGACCACCCGGGCCCCGGCCCGTTGGCCCCAAATCTCCAGCTGTTCGACCGCCGCCGCCCGAAACGTATCCCCGGCGCCGAGGACGACCCGCTTGCCTTCCGCGGTCAGTCGGGCCGCGAGCTTGCCGATGGTGGTGGTCTTGCCCACGCCGTTCACCCCGATGACCATCACCACCGTCGGCCCCCGGGACCAGTCGATCGGTTGGACGTCCCGGTGAACGATCTGCGCGACTTGGGCCCGCAAGCGATCCCTGACCACCGTCGGATCGGTGATCTCTTTGCTGGTCAGCGCGGTCCGCAGATCCTGGAGCAGGCGCTCGGTGGTGCGGATGCCGACATCGGACGTCACCAGAAGCGCTTCGAGCTCGTCGACCAGATCCTCGTCGAGGCTGCGCTTGAAGATGAGGTCGTTCAGGCGGGCCATGAAGCCCGTGCGGGTCTTGCTCAGCCCCTCCCGAAGAGGTTTAGGCGGCGGCGCGTCGGCGGGGGCCGCTGGTCCGGGCTCTTCGTCGTCGGGCTCTTCGTCGTCGGGCTCTTCGTCGTCGCGGGGGCCGTCAAGCGCAGTTGCGTCTTCCCCGGCGACGGATTCGTCGTCGTCGGCATCCGGCTCGAGGTCGCCGGATTCGAGCGCGTCTCGCTGCGGGCCGGCGTGCATCTCGCCGCGCGCCATTTTGCGGACGGCGAGGCCGGCCAGAACGGTGAACAGAAGGGTCAGGACCCCCAGGACCAAGCCGCCAGGGTCCACATTGGACAGATCCACGGGATTGCCACCTAACGACGTCGCCCGACGGGGTCAACGCTCCAGATCTTCAGAATGGCGCCTTTACACCGCACGCAGCCGTCGCTTGTTCTCGACGACGTCGACGGGGACAATCTTGGATACGCCCGGGGTCTCCATCGTCACGCCGTAGAGCCGGTCGGGCAGCTCCATCGTCCGCTTATTGTGGGTGATGAGGATGAACTGGGAGATCGATGACATCTCCCGCAGCATTTCGTTGTACCGACCGACGTTGGCTTCATCCAACGGCGCGTCGACCTCGTCGAGCAGGCAGAAGGGCGTCGGCTTGATGAGGAAGATGCCGAATATCAGGGCCACCGCCGTCAGGGCCTTCTCTCCGCCGGACAGCAGATTGACGCTCTGGAGTTTCTTGCCCGGGGGCTGAGCCAGCATCTCGATGCCCGACTCGAGCGGGTCGGACTCGTCGGTCATCACCAGCGCGCACCGGCCGCCGTTGAACAGCTTCGGGAAGATCTGCTGGAACTTCTCGTTCACGAGCCGGAACGCCTCGACGTACCGCTCCTTCGACGTCTTGTTGATCCGCCGGATCGCGGCCCGGAGGGCCCCGATGGCCTCCTCGAGATCGCGCTGCTGGGCCATGAGGAATTCGTGGCGGGCGCTGACCTCGGCGTGCTCGTCGATAGCGGTCAGGTTGATCGGCCCGATGTTGTCCAGCTGCTTTCGGAGCTTGGAGGCGCGCTTGTGGTCTTCGGACTTCAGCGGCGCCGCGAGATGGTAGTCCACGAGGAGCGTCGTCAGGTCGAGGCGGTAGCGCTCATCGACCTGGTCGATGAGGTTGTCCTGGCCGAGCTCGTACTCGCGGACCTTCATGACCGACTCTCCGAGCGCGGTCTTGAGCTTGTCGAGCTCGGTGCGGCGGTCTTTGAGCGTCGCTTGATCCACCTTGAGGGCGGACATGTCCGCTTCGAACTGGGCCCGATCGGCGTTGACGGCCTCGGTGTCGACAGCGAGCTGGGTCTCGATCTCGGTCCCCTTCGTGCTGGCCGTTTCGAGCTTGCTGCTTACCTCCTTGGCTTCGCTGCGGCTTTGCTCGATGACCTCCGCCAGCTTGCTCAGCCGGGCCTCGACGTCGGTGATGCGCTGGTCGATTCGCGCCAGGTTTCGCCGGGATGAGTCCCGGCGTTCGCGGTTGGCCGCGACCTGAACTTTGATTTCGGTGACCGCGTCTTGCAGCGCCTGCACGGTCTGCTGCTGGGCTTCGACTTGGGCGCGAAAGGTCACGACTTCCGCATCGAGCCGTTCCTTTTCCGCCTCTCGCTCCGATATCGCCGCCGTGGCGGCGTCGCGTTTATCGACGAGGGCGCTCTTTCGGTCGCGAAGCGCGGTGAGCTCTTCGGCCTTGTTGTCTCTTTCGGCGCCCTCTCGCGTGGCTTCGTCCTGAAGGCGCTTGAGGTCACGTTCGAGGCTGACGATCGACAGCTCCTCGCGATGCCGCTCCTGGGACAGGGAGCTGAGCTGGGTCTCGATATCCGTGATCCGGTGCTTGAGCGTGTTCTGTCGCTCGCTCTCCACGCTGACCTTCGCTTCGAGCCGGCGAACCGAGTCGGACAGCTCGGAGATCTCGCGTTTTTGCTTCAACAGCCCGGCCGAAACGCCCTGATGAGACCCGCCGGTGAGCACCCCGACGCCGTCGAGGATCTCGCCGCTGCGGGTCACGAACGACACGGGCGGTCCATCGTCGCGCTGCTCGGCCCACAGCCGCCGTGCGGTCTGCATATCCTCGACGACCCAGGCGTTGCCGAGAAGCGCGCGGACGACCAGCTCATAGCCGGGCTGGGCGGAGACCAGATCCGTGAGGCGACCGATGACCTCCGGCTCATTGGGGGGCCAGGTTCGGGGGGCTGCTTCTTTCCAAGATACGTCGGAGCTCAGGTCGGCGGAGGCTTCGACGATCGGCTGGGGCACAGGAAGCTCGGTCACCATCGACGCCGCCGAACCCTCTTCTTCGTCGACCGATTCGGGGCTCGCGGCCTCCGGGCGAGTGGTCGGTGCGTCGTCTTCGGTCGTCGTCGGGCTCGCCTCGGGCGCCGGGCTTCGATCTTGCGCGCCGAAGGAAGAGGGGATGGGCGCCAGCGGCGAGGGACCGAGCGGTGACGGCGGCTCGGCCGACCCTTGATCTTCGACGTTTTCCGGGTCCGCGGAGGCGACTTTGGTGAGGGGGATCGGGTCGCTGGGCGCCGCGCGACGGGCCGCTTGCTCGAGGTCGTCGTCGGCGCGGGGGACTTCGTCGGCCGTGGTCCCCTCGTCGAGCGCCGCGGGCGGTCCCGACGGCGGCGGCTCCGACGACACCATGATGTCCGACCGGGGCGGTTCGCGCAGCTCGAGGGGAACGAAGCTGGACCGGCCCGCATCGTGATTCTGAAGCAGGTCGATGGCCGCCACGGCGTCGGCCTGACTGTTGACGATCACATGCTGCAGGCGCTCGCCGAGGAGGCCTTCCACCGCCGCTTCCAGCTCTGGTTCGGGGGTGATGACGTCGGCGACGAGGCCGTGTAGGCCCAGCGACGTATCGTGCGCCTTGCGCTGCATGAGGAGACGAACGGCCTCCGTGCAGCCTTCGTAGTTCCGCTGGATCGCCTGAAGAGAGTTCAGCCGGGAACGTCCCTCCATCAACGCCTGCTGATTCTCTTGCAGCGACTCGTCGATGAGGGCCAGCTCATCCTTCATCTGCTTGAGCAATCCTTCTTGCTCTTCGCGTCGGTCGTCGAGCCGCAGCTTCAGCTGGCGATTGCGCTCCAGCTCGCTGGCCACGTCGTTGGCCTGGGTCTCCGCCGTCCGGGCCCGCTGGGCCGCGCCCTTACGGGCCTCGGTGGCCTTGCCGATCAGCTGGTCGGTCTCCCCGTCCGATCGTTCGACGTTGGCGAGGGTGTTCTTCTGTTGCGCGATCGCCGACAGTGCTTCCACCGCCGCCTGCTTGGTGGCTTCCAGCTTCGTCTGACCTTCGGACAGCGCGGCCCGAGCCTGCTCCAAGGCCGTTGTTCGTTCATCGAGCAGCCGCTGTTCGTCGTCGGCCTCCTCGAGCGCTTTGCCTTGCTCGTTGGCCTCGGCTTGTTCGGCCGTCAATCCGACCAGCTCTTGCTGGAGCTTCTCTTGCTCGGCGAGCGCCTCCGTCTCGCGTTCGCTGAGGGTTTTGTTCTGCTTGTCGAGATATGCGGCGTCGTTCTTGGTCAGTGCGAGGGCCTGGCGATGCTCGTGGAGGGTGTCCTCTCGGGCCCGGAGCGCTTCGTCGCGCACGGTCAAAGCATCTTGCCGCTCGACGAGGGCGGCTTCACTCGCGGACAGCTCCTCTTCCGAGTTGTCGACGGCATGCTGGCGTTCGATCGCGGCTCGCTCTTCGAATCCTTTCTTCGCTCGCAGCTCCAGATAGCGCTGTACCGCGGCCGAAAGGTCGAGGGTGCGCAGCTCTTCTTTGAGGCGTTTGTATCGTTCCGCCTTGTCGGCCTGGTTCTTGAGGCTTTTCAGCCGCTGGCCGAGCTCCTCGGTAAGATCGTTGATCCGCAGGAGGTTTTGCTCGGTGGCCGCGATGCGGCGCTCGGCTTGCTTTCGGCGGGCCTTGTACCGGCTGACCCCCGCCGCGTCTTCGATGAACGCGCGGCGGTCGTCGGGCTTGGCGGTCACGATGAGCCCGATCCGGCCCTGCTCGATGATCGAGTAGGCGTTCTTGCCAATGCCCGTTCCCATGAACAGGTCGAGGATGTCCCGGAGTCGACAGCCGACCTTGTTGATCGCGTACTCGGATGTCCCGTCCCGAAAGAGTCGGCGGGTCACGCTGATTTCCTCACACCCCTGGTAGTCGGGCGGGACGAGGTTGCCGTCGTTGTGAAAGGTGATGGTGACGTCGCACAGGGACATCGGGCCTCGCGACTCACACCCCGCGAAGATGACGTCTTGCATCCCGCTACCCCGGAGGTGTTTCGCGGATTGCTCGCCCATCACCCAGCGAATCGCATCGACGATGTTGGATTTGCCGCAGCCGTTCGGACCCACGACACCCGTGATGCCCTCGCCGAAGCGAAGCACGGTGCGATCGGCGAAGGACTTGAAGCCCTGTATCTCGAGGCGTCGGATCTTCATGGTCCAGGACGACCACTACTCCTCAAGGCTCGGTTTATCAACCCACTAGGTAGTGCGGTGATCAAGTGGAGCACGCTACATCTTGTGGTAGCCGGGAAAAGAAGCGTTCCCACCAACGGAACTGAGCGCAGAATTGCGTGGGCGGTGTCGATTGCTGCGCCGCACCAGCGGAGCGCGGGCCCCGAGGTGTGCAAATAGGAGACGCAGTGGCGCAATGCGCGACGGTCAATTGTGGGGAAGGGTAGGGCAGTGCGGGTTTTAGCGGCCGCGGAGAAGGGCTTCGAACCTCGGGTCCTGGCGGAGAAGCTGGAACATGCGGTCGCGCTCCGCCCATGACGATACTCGGGCCGGCTCGAGCTCCAGCGCCCGCGATAGGGGTTCGAGCGCGTCTTCCGGCCGGTCCCAGGCCGCGTAGAGGGCCGCGAGGTGGTACTGCGCGAGCACCTCGTCCGGATTGATCTCCTGCGCCTTCAGAAAGGCGCGCTCCGCCTCTTCGTAGAAGCCCTGATGGCAGTAGGCGATGCCCAGATCGATGGCCGCGTCGATGTTGTCCGGCTCGGCCTTGGTCACTTCCTTGAGGTGGCGGATGGCCTCGGCATATTCACCGATGTCGATCAGCGACGCCGCCAGCTCTTGGTGCGCGCCGAGGTCATCGGGGTCCAGCCGACACGCGGTCCGGAACTCGGCGATGGCCTTCTCGTGTTCCCCCGCGTCGACGTAACAGAGGCCGAGATTGACGTGCGCGTCGGGGTACTCGTACTCGAGCGCGATCGCGGCCTTGTACTCCTCGATGGCCATCTCCAGGGCCTGGCTGCTGAGGAAACACGCGAGATTGTAGTGGGCGGTGGGGCTGTCCGGTTCCAGGCGGATCGCCTCGAGGTACTCGCGCAACGCGGGCAGGTACTGCCGCTGCTCCGAGTAGACGGTGGCGAGATTGTCGTGCGCGTGGGCCGATTCCGGGTCTAACTCGATGGCCCGCTGAAAAGCACGAACCGCCTCGTCCAACCACTTGCGGTCCGCCGCTTCAATGCCGCGGGCATTGAACTGGTCGCTCTCCATTTGGCGACGCAGGCGTTCCTTGTCTTCCTCGCTCATGGCCTATCGAGGCGGATACCGACCCGCTCGGAAGCCGTCAACGGCCACAACCGCTCACGCGTCCCTGAGAAGTGTTCTGCGTACCGTTCGCTACACATGACCGGGGGTTTCGTCGCAATTTAAAACGAGGTCGAGGATGGTCGACGGGACAACCAGGCCCGTTCCAAGGGACGGCGCACGGCCGGCTACGGTCCGTCGCCGGCTCCCAGACGCCTTCATGCGGGCCAGAGCCGGCGGTCAAGCAAGATTGCAAGTCCACCCAGGGGTCACGGGGCGAGAACGCTCTTCAGCGAACCCATGTCATGAGGTGTAGGTCGTCTCGCTTCAAGTCGAGTCGAGCGAGAGTGAGCGGGTCAGAGTGACGAAGCTCAGTCGGAATCCCGATTGGAGGAAGATGACTCCAGAACGTCGTTCACCGACGGAAAGCGCATGATTTCCGTACGAGCGATGCGCCACGCTTGCTGTACGATCCACGACAGCGAACGATCCTGACGGTTCGCCTCGTCCTGGATCTCTTTGAGCATCTCCTCGGGAAAGTACAGAGACTGCTTACGCTTGTCCGTGTTCGCCATTCGCTCCTCATTCGGCTGTTTCGGAAGTGCGGGGTGGAAAAAATGACCACTTCCTTGGGCCGACCGTGCGGATGATGGAGTCGATAGGCGTTGCTGTCAAGAACGTGGCCCCCGCGTCGTTCGTCGACGCAGGAGGACGTATTGCGGCGTCCATAGCGGTGGCGCCAGCTGATCCGCGGGCCGGGTCGGCAACAAAAAAATGAGTCTTGCGATGCGTGCTCAGCGGTCGGGTGCTCGAATTACTGCGTGATTATCGAGTGGCGACGACGTGCTCGATCGACGCACACGGAGTTCTTCGCAGAAGAACGGGTGACTAGACGTCGAGCTCTTCCGCGTTGCTGTCGGCGGCTCGCTCCATGATGAACTTGAAGCGAGATGACGGATCCTTACCCATGAGACTTTGCATGACCGGCTCCGTCGCGGAGTCCATGTTGACCCGGAGCGCGCGGCGACGTTTCGGGTCGAGGGTCGTTTCCCAGAGCTGCTTCGCGTTCATCTCGCCGAGGCCCTTGAAGCGCATGCGACTCGGCTTCACGTTGCCGGGCAGCTGTTCCTCGAGCTCGGCCATCTCGGCGTCGTCGCGCACATAATAGACCTTCTTGCCGGCCTCGACTCGATACAGCGGGGGGAGGGCGAGATAGATGTGTCCGCCTTCGACGAGCTGAGGCATGTGCTTGACGAAGAAGGTCAGGAGCAACGTCGCGATGTGGGCCCCGTCGGAGTCCGCATCCATGAGCAGGAATACGCGGTCGTAGCGGAGCTTCGGCAAGTCCATCTTGGCCCCGATCCCCGTCCCCAACGCGGCCACGATGTTGCCGATCTCCTTGTTGTCCATCACCTTGTTGAGGCTGGCCTGCATCGTATTGAGGACCTTGCCTCGCAGAGGAAGGATAGCTTGCGTCTTGCGGTCCCGGCCCATCTTGGCCGAACCGCCGGCGGAGTCACCCTCGACGATGAACAGCTCCGAATCCTTCGGGTTGGTGCTCGCGCAGTCCGCGAGCTTACCGGGGAGGTTGAGGCGATGGCTGACGGCGGACTTGCGGGTGACTTGCGCCGCCGCGACCCGAGACGCTTCGCGGGCGCGAGCCGCGAGCTCTACCCGCTCGCAGATCGTGTCGGCGATGGAGCCGTGGTCGAGGAGCCACTGCTCCAGCGACGGCCGCACCATGTTTTCGAGCAGACCTTGGGCTTCCGGGTTGTTGAGCCGGCCTTTGGTCTGACCCTGGAACTGGGGCTCTTTGATGTAGGTCGAAAGGACCGCGACCATGCCTTCCCGGATGTCTTCCGCGGTGATGGTGACCCCCTTCGGACTCCGGTTCTTGGTGCTCATGTACGCCCGGACGGCCTTGACCACCGCGCTTTTGAACCCATTCTCGTGGGACCCGCCGTCTGGGGTCCGGACGCCGTTGGCGTAGCTGAGCACGTTTTCCGACGTTCCATCGGTCCACCCGACGATGAGCTGGGTACGCGGGTACTCGTCCTTGTCGAGGTAGAACAGCTCCTTGTGCAGCAGCTTCTTGTTCGTGGCGTCGACGACCCGAGGCAGGAATTCCTTGAGACCCCCAGGGTGGTGGTAGCTCACTTCCTCGCTCTCGCGGGCGTCGACGAAGTGAATGGTCACCGTCGGATGCAGGTAAGCTTTCGCATCCAGGAGGTCTTTGATGCGCTTCGGGTCGAAGCGAGCGTTCATCGAGAAGATGCCGGGGTCGGGTCGAAAGTGAACGCGGGTTCCCGTTTCTTTGCTGCGCCCGACCTTGGTGAGTTTGCTCGTCGACTTGCCGCGGGCGTAGGACTGGGTCCACTCCGCGCCCTCGCGACTGATCCACACCGTCATCTCTTCCGACAGAGCGTTGACCACCGACGAGCCGACGCCGTGTAGGCCGCCCGAGACCTCGTAGCTGCTGCCATCGAACTTGCCGCCGGCGTGGAGGGTGGTCAGGATGACCTCGACCGCCGGCTTCTTGTATTTGCTCATCTTGGCTACGGGTATCCCGCGCCCGTCATCCTCGATGGCCACCCCGCGATAGTCTTCGTCGAGCTCGACGTGGATCGTGCTCGCGTGGCCGTTGATCACCTCGTCGATCGAATTGTCGAGGATCTCCCGCAGCAAGTGGTGGTAGCCGTGCAGGTCGGTGCCCCCGATGTACATTCCGGGGCGGCGGCGCACCGGCTCCAGTCCTTCGAGGACCTGGATGTCATCGGCGCCGTATTTGTTGCTCTTGCCCCCGCTTCGGGTCGCCATCGTTACTCCTCAGGTAGCTCCGGTACTTCCGGTACCGGCCAATCGACGGTGGAGAAGGTCGCACGCTTGACCACCGCTTTGCCCCGTCCGCCGCGCGTGGCGTGCAAACTATCGGCAAACAGCTCGTATTTCTTGCCCTTGTCGGTTCGTACGACGACCGACCCCTTGCGAAGCCCCGGCACCAGGGCGGCGACGATGAGCTCGCTGCCCGCGGCGAGCTTGATGAGCATATTGCCCCGGCCGGGACCGGCGAGGACCGGAATGTCCTCTAGCGCCACGGCGATCGCGTGTCCGTCGTCGGCGGCGGCGATGACGTACCCTTCCTCGTCTTCCTCCGCCTGAACGAAGGTCGCAAGCACCGCGTCGCCATCCTTGAGCCGGCAGAACTTTCGACCGCTTCGGGTCGATGGCTCTTTGTGGGGCCAAAGGGGAAAGCGCAACGCATATCCGAGCCGGGTGACCGCGACCCCGTAGGGCGGAGTCGGGGTGCCGTCTTCGTAAACTTCTTCCTCCTCGGAAATGGTCAGCACCCGGGGGTCGAGGGACGTCACGCCGACGACAGACTCCTTGTCGTCGAACTTGAACATCGTTTGCACCGGATCGCCGTAGCCCGAGGAGGCCGGCACCTCGGCGATGCGAGACACGTAGGCGTGGCCCTTGGAGCTGAAGAAGCCGACCGGAGCCCGGGTGGACCCCGCGATCGCGGCCAGGACCCGGTCCCCCTCCTTGATCCGGGTCGAAGCGAGATCCCGCACCGTCTGTTGACGCTTCACCCAGCCGGCCGCGGAAACGATGACCGTCGCGTCTTCCTCGACGATGAAGTCCGTCTCCGAGAACTCGGGCTCTTCGTCCTGGGTGATGATCCGCGTGCGGCGCTTGTCGGCGTAGGTCTTTTTAATGTCCTCGAGCTCGGTCTTCACGAGTCCCCACATCCGCTTCGGGCTCTTCAGTAGCGAAGTGAGCCGCTTCTGCTCCTTGCGCTTTTGCTCGGCCTCCTGCTGGACGACGAGGATCTGCAGTCGGGCCAAGCGGTAGAGCTTGAGCTCCAGGATCGCATCGGTCTGCAGGTCATCGAGATCGAAGCGCTTCATGATCTTGGCCGCCGCGTCGGCTTTGTCGTTGCTTCGCCGGATGATCTTGATGATCTCGTCGAGGGCGTCGAAGATCTTTTCGAAGCCCTCGAGGATGTGCAGGCGGTCGGAGATCTGTTTGAGCTCGTAGCGAAGGCGCTTTTCGAGAACCTCGAATCGAAAGTCGAGGAAGTACCGCAGCATGTCCATCAAGCCCAAGCGCTCGGGCCGCGGCACGTCCGGATTGTCGGTGGGCACCAGGCAGGTGAAGTTGAAACTCACGTTGCCTTGCAGGGGCGTGTGTTTGTTGAGGTACGCGATCACCAGCTCAGGATTCACATCCTTCTTGAGCTCCAACACCATCCGCACCTTTTCGGTGGACTCGTCGCGCACGTCGACGAGACCCGGCAGCTTCTTGCCGATGATGATGTCCGCGATCTTCGAGGCGAGGTCTTTGCGCTCGAGGGCGTAGGGGATCGAAGTGAGAACGATGTTCTGCTGGCCGCGCTTGGTCTGTTCGAGGCTCCACTGGCCCCGCAGCTTGACCGAGCCGTGGCCCGACTCGTAGGTCGACTTGAGCTCGGCGCGCGTGCAGATGACTTCGCCGCCGGTCGGAAAGTCGGGGCCTTTCACCTTCTGCAACACCTTGGCGAGGGTGAGCTTCGGGTCCTCGATCATCGCGACCAGGGCGTCGCAGACCTCGCCCAGGTTGTGGGGAGGGATACTGGTCGCCATCCCTACCGCGATGCCTTGGGCACCGTTGACCAACAGGTTGGGAAAGCGGGCCGGCAATACCACGGGCTCCGACCGGACGCCGTCGAACGTCTGGCGGTAGGCCACGGTCTGCTGGGCGAGCTCGGTCAACAGCTCGGGCGCGATCTTGTGAAGGCGGGCTTCGGTGTAGCGGTACGCCGCCGGCGGGTCGCCATCTTGGGAGCCGAAGTTGCCCTGCCCATCGACCAGCGGGGCCCGCATCACCCATTCTTGCGCCATCCGAACCAGGGCGTCGTAGACCGCCTGGTCTCCGTGGGGGTGGTACTTGCCGATGACGTCCCCAACGATGCGCGCGCACTTCGCAAACCGGCTGTCCGGGCTCAGGTGGAGGTCGCGATGCATGCAGTACAGGATCCGGCGCTGTACGGGCTTGAGGCCGTCCCGGACGTCGGGAAGGGCCCGGCTCATGATCACGCTCAGGGCGTAATTCATGTACAGGCGCTGGGCCTCATCGCTCAGAGGCACGTCGCCGATAAGAGCGTCCATTTGTTCAGGGCCCTTATCGGTGAAGCCGATCGCGGTCAACTTCTCGAATGTACGGGTGGGGCGAACCGAGACCTCGAAGCGCGATTTCTCGGATTATGAAACAGCCGTTGACCGGCAGCCCGGGGGGCGATGGCTTTGGTTGCCGCTCGAGCGAGCGGCGACCAAAGAGGATGGGTCAGCCCAGAAGCTTGGCCTGCCAGTAGTCTCGGTTCATCCGAGCGATGTTGCTGACGCTGATGCCTTTCGGGCACGCGGCCTCGCACTCCTCGGTGTTGGTGCAGGAGCCGAAGCCCTCGGCATCCATCTGCTCCACCATCTTCAGCACCCGTTCGCTGCGTTCGGGCTGACCCTGCGGCAAATGGCCGAGATGACTGACCTTGGCGCTGGTAAACAACATCGCCGAGGCGTTCTTGCAGGACGCGACGCAAGCGCCGCATCCGATGCAGGCGGCGGCCATGAACGCTTCGTCGGCGTCGTCCTTCTTGATCGGCAGCGCGTTGGCATCGGGAGCCGCACCGGTGTTGACGGAGACGAAGCCGCCGGCCTGAATGATCCGGTCGAAGGCCGAACGGTCGACGATCAGGTCCTTGACGACCGGAAACGCCTGGGCGCGGAACGGTTCCAGGGTCAGCGTCTCGCCGTCCTGGAACTCCCGCATGTACAGCTGGCACGTGGCTCGTCGGACCCCCGGACCGTGGGCGAGACCGTTGATCACCATCCCGCACGTGCCGCAGATGCCCTCGCGACAGTCGGAGTCGAAGGCGATGGGGGTCTCACTCTTGGCCTCCAGGCCGTCGTTGAGCACATCCAGCATCTCCAGGAACGACGAGTCGGGAGACACGTTTTCGACCTGGTGAGTCGTGAATTGGCCCTGTCCATCCGGGCCGTCCTGTCGCCAAACGCGAAGGGTAAACTTCATCGCTTTCAGATCCTCACTTGTACGATCGCTGGGTCAGCTTCACGTACTCGAACTCGAGCTGTTCTTTGTGAAGCGTCGGCTTGCTGTCGACCCCGTTGAACTCCCACGCGGCGACGTGTCGATAGTTCTCATCGTCTCGCTTCGCTTCGCCGTCTTCGTCGGCGTACTCCTCGCGGAAGTGCCCGCCGCAAGACTCGTTGCGCTCGAGGGCGTCGAGCGCCATCTCTTCGGCGAACTCGAGGTAGTCGGCCACCCGGGCCGCGCGCTCGAGCGTCTGGTTCAGCCCGCCCTTGCTGCCGGTGACGTTGACGTCGCTCCAGAACTCTTCCCGCAGCTTGGGGATGTCGCCGAGGAGCTCGGTGAGGCCGGTCGCATTACGGGCCATGCCGCACTTGTCCCACATCATTCGGCCCAACCGGCGATGGAAGCTATCGACGGTCTGGCTACCCTTGACCTCGAGCAGCTTGTCGAGACGGCCGCCGACGTCGTTCTCGGCGTCGGCGAACGCGGCGTGGTTGGTGTCGATCGTCGTGCTCTGCAGCGCTTTTAGCACCGACGGGTCGCCGAGATAGCCGCCCAACGTCGCGGGGATGACGAAGTATCCGTCGGCCAGGCCCTGCATGAGCGCCGACGCCCCCAGGCGGTTCGCACCGTGGTCCGAGAAGTTGCACTCCCCGAG
This sequence comes from Myxococcota bacterium, assembly GCA_028289325.1. Lineage (GTDB taxonomy): Bacteria > Myxococcota > Kuafuiibacteriia > Kuafuiibacteriales > Kuafuiibacteriaceae > JANQQN01. Next base: position 19,804 of record JANQQN010000163.1, read on the forward strand.
CGCGAACAGGCCGGGGATGGTGGTCATCAGGTTGTAGTCGACCCACAGCCCGCCCATCGTGTAGTGCGGCGCGGGATAGATCCGCATCGGGACCTCGTACGCGTTCTCGTCGGTGATCTCGTGGTAGATATCGAAGAGGTTGCCGTACCGCGCCTCGACGGCCTCCCGGCTGTCGCGTTTGATCGCGTCGCGGAAGTCGAGGTAGACCGCTTCTTTCGTCGGGCCCACGCCGCGCCCTTCGTCGACGACCGACTTCGCGTTGCGCGAAGCGAGGTCGCGGGGGACGAGGTTACCGAACGCCGGATACCGCCGCTCGAGGTAGTAGTCTCGCTCGTCCTCGGGAATGAGCTGCGGATGACGGTCATCCCCCGGTTTCTTGGGGACCCACACCCGGCCGTCGTTTCGCAGCGACTCGGACATCAACGTGAGCTTCGACTGGTGCTCGCCTTGGCGCGGGATGCACGTGGGGTGAATCTGGGTGTAGCAGGGGTTCGCCATGAACGCCCCGCGCTTGTGGGCGCGCCATGCGGCCATCACGTTGCAGTTCTTGGCGTTGGTCGACAGGTAATAGACCGTCGAGTAGCCGCCGGTGGCCAGACACACCGCGTCCGCGGACCATCGGTGGAGCTGACCGCTCTTCATGTCGCGGGTGATGATGCCCCGGCACCGACCGTCGACGATCACCACGTCGTGCATTTCGTGGTGGTTGTGCATGACCACCTTGCCCGCGCTGATCTGACGAGACAGCGCCGAGTAGGCGCCGATCAGGAGCTGCTGGCCGGTCTGTCCTTTCGCGTAGAAGGTTCGGGATACCTGGGCCCCGCCGAAAGAGCGGTTGTCGAGGAGCCCGCCGTAGTCGCGGGCGAACGGAACCCCTTGCGCGACACACTGGTCGATGATGTTCACCGACACCTGGGCCAGACGGTACACGTTGGCTTCCCGGGACCGGAAGTCGCCGCCCTTCACGGTGTCGTAGAACAGTCGAAACACCGAGTCGCCGTCGTTCTGATAGTTCTTCGCCGCGTTGATGCCGCCCTGAGCGGCGATGGAGTGGGCGCGCCGAGGGGAATCGTGATGGCAGAACGCGAGGACCTTGTAGCCGAGCTCGGCCAGGCTGGCCGCCGCCGCCGCGCCCGCGAGGCCGGTGCCGACCACGATGACGGAGTGCTTTCGCTTGTTGGCGGGATTCACCAGCTTCATTTCGAAGCGATGCTCGTCCCACATCTTTTCAATGGGCTGCGAGGGCACTTTGCTGTCGAGAATCGTCATTTTCTTGTCGGCTCCTGTTATTTCGCGATGAACGCCCAGACCGGAAACATGATGAATCCAGCGGCGATGACCCAGCCGAGGACCACGCCGATCTGCTTGAGCTTCGCTCGCCACGCAGAGTTGAAGATACCGAGCGTCTGAAACGCGCTGCCAAATCCGTGGCTCAAGTGTAGGCCCAGCGCGAGCATTGCAAGCACGTACCACACGACGACCAAGGGATTTTGGAACGACTGAATCACCAGATCATAGAGGGCGCGGGTGTCGCCCTTCATCTCGGTTTGCCCGAATTTAAACGTGTACACGTGGGTCACGATGAACAACAGCAGGACGATCCCTCCTGCGAGCATCGTGCGCGAAGCAACGCTGGCCCGACCACGCGTGGTCTGGACCGCGTAACCATCACTTCGGGCCGCGCGGTTGGCGGCCGACAGGCGAAACGCGGAGTAGACGTGGGTGGCCAAGAACAAGATCAGCGTCAGCTCGGCGATGATCAGCAGGCCTCCGGTGTCCTCGAGAAACTTCGCATACGCGTCGAACTTCTTCTCTCCGGAAAAGAGCAGGAAGTTGCCGGTTAGGTGGCCGATCAGGAACCCGAGCCACGCCAGGCCGGTCAGCGACATCAAAATCTTAGGTAGAATCGAACGAACGTTCATAGTCATCGGTCAGAACCCCGAGACGCGAGCCGGCCGCGCCTATCGTCAGTTCACGTCCCCCAGACCTGAAGTCAACCCTCCCCCGGCTCGATGGTACGGCCGAAATTTCGAGCGATTAGAGGCCCTTATGCCGGACATGAGCTGACGTACGTTTCGCCAGTGTTGAAACTCTGGTTGACGGGCCGCGGTCGGGGCCTACCCGATACCATCGATGACCGAGAACGTGCTTTCCCTCAGACCCTGGGACGCCGCACTTCGACGGGCGAAGAATCGAGCCACCGACCTCCTGAATCGATCCGACCTCGCGGTGGTCATTCCGTCCTTGTCTGCCCTCGAGGCGTACACCGCGGTGAAGTCGCTGGGGGCCGCGGACGCGGCGCCGGTGCTCGCGCACTTGACGCCGGACCAGGTCCAGACCCTGTGGGACATGGACGGGTGGAGCGACCATCGCCTCTCGGTGTCGGATATCGCGCTGTGGCTGGCCGCGTTTCGGGAGGCTTCGCTCGAAGCCATGCAGCGGGCGGCGGGTGCGCTGGACTTCGAAGCCCTGTCTGCGCTCCTGCGAAAGCGTCTGCTGGTCGCGATGAAGCCGCGGGACGACCGCAGTGAAGAGGACCCGCTGCCCGAGTGGCTGGCCCAGCCGGGGCCGGACATCGAGCCGCTGGTGGAGACCCCCGACGGCCGCTTCATTATCGCCGCCCGGCCGCGAGACGAGGACGAAGATAGGCTCGATGCGGACATCGATGAGGAAGACCGCAAGTGGATTTTGGGGTTCGTCAACGAGCTGTACCAGCAGGACGACTGGGAATCGGTGGCCACCGTCCTGCGGTCGGCGGCCTACGATCTCACCAGCCAGCTCGAAGAAGACGCGTACCGCTTTCGAACCGGTCGCCTCGAAGACCTGGGCTTTCCGCCCCGTGAGCGGGCGATCGAAATCTATGGATTGCTCGACCCGGACACGGCTTCCCCCATCGCGGATGCGCCGGCCCTCGACCTTGCGCTGCCGGTGACCTACGCCCCGCCGCTGCAGCAAGGTCTGTTGCAAGAGGCGCTCCAGGGGATCGAAGATCCCTCGCAAATGCGCCGTCTCGAAGGGGACCTGGTCGCGGTCGCGAACAAAGCTCTGGTCGCGGACGGGGTCGCGCCGAGTCAGGTGGAGGCGATGCACGAGGTGTTGCAGCGGCTTCGTGGGTACGTCGAGATCGCCCTCGCCGAGGGCGCCGAGCCGGCGAGGCGTCGGGAGGTGGCGACCGAGCGCCTCCTTCACGGCCACCTGGAGCGCCTGTTCCGGGTCGGATACACGCTCACGGTGCGGGTGGCAGGCCGCGCGCGCCGGCTGCTCGAGGGCTCTGCGCTGGGCGACGGTAGCCGAGATCTCGCGTTGCGGCGACTCTCGGTGGCCGAGCAAGGCGTCATGGAGGCTCTACTGCTCCGTCGGCCGCGGGTCAGCGGGGCCGTCGAGCCGCTGGTGGCCTTGGTCCTGGAACAGGATCGCGGTGCGCTGGGCGCCGATGTGGATCTGGTGCTCGACCCGGGGGCATCGGAAGTGAGGCGGCCGTTCGCGTCGTGGGCTGACCTCACCGCGGTGCGGTGGGTGCTCGAAGATCTGGAGCGCTTCGTCGCCGCGTGGACGGAGCGTCCCCCCGCGCGGCCGGACATCGAAGGGGAGGTGAATCTTCCCCCCGAGGAGCGGACCCTCGACGTCGAGCTCACGACCGGGGCGGCCATGGTCGTCCTCGGCCGCCCGTACGCGGTCGCGCCATTTTCGGCGAACGACCTCGCGGATCTCGCGGATCTGATCCGCCGCGACGACGGCCAGTCGCCTCGCTTCCCGACCGACGCGGTGGCGGCGGCGATCGATGTCGCGGGGGGCCGAGCGATGCGGTATCGGGTCGCGCGGGCGTTGGGGGGCCTGGCCGAACAGCTGTGGCCCCACGTCGGACGAGACCACATCGATCCGCGGTTCGTGGATGCGGTGCTGACCCGGCTCGACTGATCGTGACTCCGTCCGGGATCGGCGATGCATTGGCGGTTGACCGAAGCTGTGCGTCTGATGTCCGCGATCGGCGCATGACATTGCCATGGTCCGGGGCCGCATTTCGGGTGGCCCAGGTGGTGCTGTTCGCTGGTCTCGGCGTGAGCTGCTACGGTCACTCGCGGGCCAACCGAGCCGCGCCCGATATCGAGCCGGAGGGGGCAGAGATGGTGGCGATCCCCGGCGGACAGTTCACCCGTGGCGATCTGAACGGGGAGCCGGCCGAGTACCCGGAGCGCACGGTCACCGTGTCCGGGTTCGAGATCGATCGGTTCGAGGTATCGAACGCGACCTATCAGCTCTGCGTGGCCGCGAAGGCCTGCGATCCCACGCCGTACTTAGACGACCCGGCGCTCGGGGCTGCAGATCATCCGGTGGTCGGGGCGTCGTGGTACGACGCGCGCCGATTTTGCGCTTGGTTAGGACGGCGCCTGCCGACCGAGGCCGAGTGGGAGTATGCGGCCAAAGGGACGGATCATCGCCGCTTTCCGTGGAAAGGGCCGTTCGAGCCCGCGAATGCCAACACCGCGCGGCTGGGGGATCCATTCGATACCACGGCGCCGGTGACCGCGATGCCCGCGGGCGACAGCCCGTTCGGCGTGCGCAACATGGCTGGCAACGCGGCGGAGTGGGTCGCGGATTATTTCGACCCGACGTATTACCGCACGGGCCTCGACCAGCCGGATCCGAAAGGGCCGGCCACCGGCCGCGATCGCGTCGTCCGCGGAGGATCGTACCGAGATTCTTCGTATCTGGTCCGGGTCGCGGCTCGACGCGCGCAGAGCCCCACCGACGTCGATAACACGGTGGGCATCCGCTGCGCCCGATGATCGCTCACGAAGCCCATTATTTGACCGACCGAAATCGCTCCCGTAGCGTACAGCCAGATGACCGACCACAGCGCACCGGGGCCAGACCGTAAGGCGTCCAAAGGCCGAACGACGACGCAGGCCGTCGAGACCGAAACCACGCTCGACGCGGAGCCCGAAAAGGCGGTTCGGATGCGGTACGGTCTCGGCGCGCCGGATGACCTCCCCCTCGCTCAAAAGAGCGAAGGCCTTCCGCCGGAGGTCGCGGCCCAGCTCCTGGCCATCGAGCGTCGCGCGTTCGAGGAGAGCGGCCGCTACGCAGAACTCGCCGCCGAGGCGGGGGTCGACCTCGCTGACCCCGCCCAGGCGCAGCAACAGGCCGTCAAACGAAAGATTATTGATCGCCTCAAGGGCGGCCCCTCCGAAGAATGACGGGTCGGCGCTATCGGCGGGCGCCGCTCGCCGCTGGTCGGCGCCGTTCCTGACGAAGATCCCGGACCCGGTCATCGACCGCCGCCCGTCTTCTGCTAACGTCCGCGCCCGTGGGCGCACCGCACCACATCGGTCGGTACGAGGTCGTCCGCCGGATCGGCTCCGGAGGCATGGGCGTGGTGTACGAGGCGTTAGACCCTCGCGACGGGTCGCGTCTGGCGTTGAAGGTCCTGCTTCCCCAAGCGGCCGAAGAGCAAGACGGATTGCTCCGATTCAAACGCGAGTTTCGTGCCCTGGCTCGGCTTCACCATCCGAACGTCGTCCGTGTCTTCGACGCCGGCCTCGACGACGACGTCGCGTTCATCGCGATGGAGCTTCTCGATGGTGTGCATCTGCGGGCCCACCTCAAGGGGATGGAGCCGGGGCCGGCCCACGGGGCGGCGCTGCGGCGCTGCCTGACTCAGGTCCTCGCCGCGCTGGCCTACATTCACGCCCGTCGCATCGTGCATCGCGACCTGAAGCCAGAAAACGTGTTCGTTTGCCGCGACGGGCGGGTCAAGCTCATGGACTTCGGGGTCGCCCGGCTTTTGAAATCGTCCGGGACCCCGAGTCGGCTGCTGGGGACCTTCGCGTACATGGCGCCCGAACAGGTGACGGGGGCGGCCATCGATGGTCGCTCGGATCTCTACGCGCTCGGAATCTGCGTCTATGAGCTTCTGACGGGGGGCTATCCTTTTCCCATCGACCCTCCGGCGGCGGCCCTTCATCACCACGTGAACACCGCCCCGCCCGACGTGTTCGAGCGGGCGCTGGACGCCGACCCTCGGCTCGTCGAGCTCTGTCGCCGGCTCCTCGAAAAGGATCCCCAGGATCGCGTGCAGTCGGCGGATGAGGCGCTGGCTTTCCTGGCCGAGGGCCGGCCGGCCTCCGCGGTGTCATTGGCCCCGGGCGAAGAGGGAACCGAGATCGGGGTCCGGTTCACGCCTCGAACGGTCGCGCCTGACGCCGCCTTGGCCGCGCTCGATCGGATCGTGAACGCGACCGTCGAAGGCTCGGGCTCCGCGGTCCTCGTCGAGGGCGCATCGGGTCCCGAACGGCGCCGTCTGATGGAGGTCCTGCGCCACCGGTACCCGCATCGGGTCAGGGTCCTGACGGGAACCTGTACGCCCGAGCGACCGCATCCCGATGGGCCGGTACGGGCGATCCTCGACGAGGCGGCGGCGATCGTCGCCACCTTGCCGCGTGACACCGTGCGAAAGGTCCTCGGCCGCGATGGCCACCTGGTGGCCGCCATCTCGCCTCGGCTAGGGGACGGAACGTCCTCCGGGCCGGAGGCCCCGCCCACGGACGTGCGGGTTCACAAGGCGGTGATCGGGGTGATCGGGCGATTGGCCCTCACGCGGCCGATGATGTTGATCGTCGAAGACGTGCACTTCGCGGATCCCGACGCGCGGACGGTGCTGTGGAACGCCGCTCGTACCTTCTTGCAGCCGCGGCGAGACGGGCGGCCAGGAACGATGTGTCCGGTCGCGCTGGTGTTCACCTGCCGTTCGCCGGCCGAGGGGTCGAACCAGGCCGAGGGGCTGGTCCGCCGGCTCGAGGACGGCGGTCAACTCGAGCGGGTGCGTTTGGCGCCCACCGAGGCGCCGGGGGCGAGCCCTCGGTTCACGGCATAACGGGGGATGCCTCGGGTCGGGGCGGCCGTGTTAGTTATTCACGCGGTGACCCCTGACCCGTCGCCATTCACCCCGGTTCGGTTCGGCAAGTACACGCTCGTCGACCGCATCGCCGTGGGGGGGATGGCCGAGGTCTTCCTGGCCGTCAGCCCGGGGGTCGAGGGCTTCGAAAAGACCGTGGCCCTCAAACGGATCCGGCCCCACCTGACCGCGGAGGACTCGTTCATCCGGATGTTTCTGTCCGAGGCGAAGCTGGCCGCGTTACTTCAACACCCGAACATCGTGCAGATCTACGACCTCGGAAAGATCGCCGACAGCTACTTCATCGCCATGGAGTACGTGTCGGGTCGAGACATGGCCAAGGTGGTGTCGAGAGCGCGCAAGCTAGGCATCGTATATCCGGTCGAGTACGCGCTGTTCGTGGCGGCGGAGGTGCTGGAGGCGCTCGCGTACGCCCACGACAAAACCGACGAGCATGGCGTGCCGCTGGGCATCGTGCACCGCGACGTCACCCCGGAGAACATCATCGTGGGCTGGAACGGCCACGTGCGGCTGGCGGACTTCGGGATCGCCAAGGCCGCATCGAGAACCGACCCCACCAACGCGGGCGAGATCAAGGGCAAGCTGTCTTACATGTCGCCCGAGCAGGGCCGAGGCAAGACGCTCGACCATCGGTCGGATCTGTTCACCTTGGGCGTCGTCCTTTACGAGTGGCTCACCGGCTACAAGCTGTTCACCGGCGAAAACGAGATGGCCGTCCTCAGCTCGATCCTGGATGGTCGGATCTATCCGCCCACCTACTTTCGGGAAGACGTGCCGGCGGGGGTCGAAGACCTGGTCATGAAGGCGCTGACGAAGGACCGCGAGGCCCGCTACGGCTCCGCCCGCGACATGCTCTATGATGTGCAGACCTGGCTTCAGACCGGCGCCGACTTCGTACCCTCCCGCAATCACCTCGCGAACTTCATGGGTCAGATGTTCGCGACGGAGATCGAGCGGGAACGGCGCCAGCTGGCCGCGGTGGGCAAGGATCGTCTGCGCGGGGACCCACCGCCGCTGCCCGACGACGACAGTCTGGACTTCACCCCCGCCATCACCGTGGCCCTGGTCCCCGACGGCAGCGGGGATCTCGACCCCGACCCCACGGAAGCTCCCGCGCTCATCGTGATCGACGGGGAGCGGTCGCCAGGCGAGCCGGTGCGGGTGCACCTGACCCCCGATGAGCTCGACCGCCTGCACGGCGCGGCCGAGCGGGCGGGGGAGACGGTGGAGTCAGTGGTGCAGGCGATCTTGCGGGCGACGCTTCGTTATCTGTGATCGACGGCCTGTACCATCCGCGACAGGCGGTAACGAGCGCGGTTCGGTTTGGCCACGCGTGCGCGCCTGGAGGCGTCGGGTTAGGATGGCCGCCTGGGGTTTCGTTGGAACGCGCACATCTCAACTTCATGCAGCACACACTCTCCGCGTTCTCGTTTTTGACGGACGAGTATGGCTTCGTCGTGACCAAACGTTCGGAATCATGCGTCAGCTTCGGCAGGGGTCAGCTCGAGATCCGCGTCTTTCACGATTGGAAGGGCAACGACATCGACGTTGATATGCTCTACCTTAAAAAGACGTACCCGCTATCGACCGCAATGGCGCTCGCGGGCATCGACAGCGGCAGGGCTCCGTCCGCGGGGAGCGAGAGGCTCGTGGTTCGTTTCGTCCATGAGGAGGCGGAGAAGCTCAGGACCTATGCCCGTCGGTTGCTCGACGGAGATCTGTCCCTCCTCACGGAGATGGGGGCGCTCCAGGAGAAGAACTTGCGAGATCAGCAGAGGGCGGATCATGTGAAGAACGTCAAGAAGCGGGCCGAGGTCGCGTTTCGCGCGCGCGACTACGCCACGGCGCTGAAGCTCTATGGTTCGGTGGACGACACCCTGACGAAGAGTGAGCAAAAGCGGCTGGATATATCGAGGAAGCGCGCACCGCCATCGTAGGCGTAAGTGGACGGGTCGTCGGCCGAGGAACGGTCATCCCCGTCGCGTAGAATGTTAAGCGCTGATGATGGCCATCAGGGCCACGCCGACCGCGAACACGATACCCGTGGTCACCGCAATGATCAGCAGTCGCCCCCATCGACGCAGTGGCCCCGGACGGTCGCCGAGCAATCCGATGGACCGGCTCATCGTTCACCACCCACGGCCGATGCTCCCCTTGAGGGCCTCGATGCTGTCCAGCCACTCGGCGTAGCCGTCCAGTCGACGGGCGTTGTCGGCCGCGGCCGGTCCGCCCTTCGCCCGTAGGGCCGCGGCGAGAGCCTTCAGGTCGCAGATCGCTCGGGTCGGCCCGAGGGTCCGAAGATCCGGGATCGGCTGGCGGCGAAAGCGGCGGACCTCCGCCCGGCGGGCCTTGAACGATGAGGGGCAGGGCACTTCGACGGCCATGACCGGACCCGCGGCGGGCACCGGTCCGAAGCCCGGTCCATCGCCGCCGACCCCATCGCGGATCGAGCGGGGAACGAGCAGCCGACGAGCAACGACACGGCGCCCGTAGACGCGAGCCAGCGGTTCGATGACCACGCCTCGCCCGCTGACCGAGTGCGTGATCCGGTCGCCACCCATGTACACCACGACGTGATTCGGCGTTCCGGTGCGGTCGACGTAGAAGATCAGATCTCCCGGCTCGAGGCTGCGGCCGAGATCCCCGGTGTCGACGGCGATGTCCACACCGAGGCCGATCTGCTGGCGGGTGGTTCGAGGCAGCTCGACGCGAAACAGGTCGCGATACATCCGTCGCAGGTAGGCGGAGCAGTCGATCCCGGACCGAGATGTCCCGCCCCATTGGTACCGCGTTCCCCGCCATTTACCGGCGAAGTCCGCGATCGAGTGGGCGCGGGTCGGCCCCGCCCGGCCCCAGGTCGGCGCGGCGGGGAGGAAGACGGCGACGCCCACGGCAACGGTCGTGGCCAAGCGGAGCGACGGGCCCACGGCCGGACCCTAACGCCAGTCGCCGCTCGACGCGAACGAATCTCGAGGTCGGGCGTTGGATGAACCTACGAACGATCCGACGTCTCAACGGCATGGACCGGCTCATCGCGTTTGTTTAAGATGTGGACAGCGATGGCCGCGACATTCCCCGCCGAGCAGATCCGTGCGCGCCTCGCGTTCGATGTCGAGCGCCTGCGGGTGGCAGCGAGGCGGCTAGAGTCCGTTGACGGCCAGCTGGTGACGCTCAAGCGGGCCCTGGAGAGTCGGGTCGAGGCGCTCACGGGGGTGGCGACCAACGCCGCGGACTCGGAGATCCACGGCTCGGGGACCGTCCACATCCTCTACGCCAAGGCGCAGGCGACGGCCCAGCTCGCTCGGCGCGCGGCCCTCGGCGAAGTCCTTCAACACGCCGGCCGACTGTCGCTGATCGCCTCGATGGCCGTCAGTCGATGGGTGGGCGCGCTCGTCGAACTGGGCGCGACCCGAGCGTCGGCGGGGGCGATCAAAGCCCACGTCGACACCGGGCGACTCGCGCACCGAATGCTGGCTACCCTGCGGCCGCAGGCTGACCTGCGATCGGGTTGCGGCCAGCTGGCCAGCGCCGCGGTCGTCGCGGAGTTCGTGACCCCCGACGACTTACCCATCGTTCATGCGCTCCTGGAGGAAGGGCTGTTCCGAGGCCGGCGCGCGCGCGGCGTCGAGTCCGACCACGACGTGCTCGCGGCCGCATCCCGGGCCCTTCGCACCGCGGCCGAGCTCCTCGAATACATGGCCCAAAAGGCCGAGCCGGCGGCCGCAGACCTCCTTGCTCAGGCCGACGCGGTGGAGCAGCGGGTGGAAGCCGACCTCGTGGCCCACCAGGGCCCGAAGCTCGCCTGAATCCCGACCCTGAACGCCGAGGCTCGTCCTCCGGCCCTCGGTCGGCGCCGTCAATCCGGCTGGCCGGTCGTTGTACGGGTTCGGTCGATGGGGTCGCGTCTGGTGCGCTCGTGCCGGCGAACGTCGTCGTCGATGAGCGCGCGGTCCCGGTGAACGTCCGTCTCGGTGAACGTCCTATGGGGGGACGAACCATGTGATCGAGCCATCATGCGAAGTCGCTTGCCATCGGCTGCCGCCGCGGCCTAGACGGAGAGCGTGCGCGCGCTGAAAGCTAGCCAGCACAGCGAATCGAAGCGGATGTTCGAGAACGACTTGTTCGAGTTCTTCTCGCGTATCCCGCCGTGGCATCCGCCCGCGATCTACATCCCGCTGATCACCTTGGCCACGTATCAGAGCCTCGCCATCGGGGTCGGCATCGCGGCGACGGTGGGGCTGTTCCTGGCCGGTCTTCTTTACTGGACGCTCCTCGAGTACTGGGCCCACCGCCTCATCTTCCACTGGGAACCTCGTTCGAAGCTCGGCCAGCGGCTGGTGTGGATCCTTCACGGGGTCCACCATGACTGGCCGAACGACAAGTATCGACTCGTGTTCCCGCCCGCGCTGTCCCTTCCCCTGGCCGCGCTCCATTTTTATGGCCTCGGGCTGCTGCTGGGTGACCAGATGCGCTACGCGGCCTTCGCGGGGCTGGCGTTCGGCTATCTCAGCTACGACATGATCCACTACTACACCCACCACTTCGCGCCGAAGAATCCGGTCCTGAAGTACCTGCGGGCGTACCACATGGCTCACCACTTCAAGCACGAGCCGACCCGGTACGGCGTATCCAATCCGCTGTGGGATTACGTGTTCGGTACGGCGCCGCGCTGATCGCTCACTGGGGCCGGAAGGGCAGCGCGTACAGCTCGCCGTCGCCGTTGGCCACCAACACCGCACGGTGCTCCCGCCAACCAGGAACCACGTGGATGGTGACCCCATCGACGTCGTGGCGCGCGGGCTGATGAAAGTGGCCCATCAGGCAGCGGCGGGCGCCGCCGGTCTTCGCCGACCGCGCGACTTCGCGCAGGGCGCGAACCGGCACCGCCCCGGTCTTGTAGTCCGCATTGGTGTGGCGTAAGCCGCGCTCGGTCCACGCGGGGAGGGCGCGACCGACCGCGGCCGGCAGCCGACGCAGGATCGCCCGCGCCACGCGGCTTCGGGAGATCGACCGCCATCGCCGGTAGGCGCGGTCTTCAGGCACGATCCCGTCGCCGTGAAGCAACCAGGTCGGTTGACCACCGATCCGCCGCCGACCGGGCCGACCGATGACCTCGTCGAAGACGTCACCGGCCAGCGCCTCGCACAGATAGTCGCGATTGCCGACCACCATGGTCACCCGGCACCCACCGTGTCGGGCCGCGCGCAGCGCTTCGAGGACCGGGCGATGATGAGGCGGCCAAAACCGCTCCGGACCGAGCCACGCCACGAATAGGTCACCCATGAGCAACAGGTCGGCGCCAGCGGTGGGCGCGGTCGAAAAGAGCTCGACGAGGGCCCGATCGGAGTCGGGGTCGATGCCGGCGTGGGCATCGCCGACGATCCACAGGGGCCGCGCTGGGCGATCGGCGAGCATGAGCGAACGGGACCGATCGCGGCTCGCGGAGTCAATGCGCGCTCGCCATGAAGACGCGGTTGACTCGAGTCCGAGCGCTGCAGGACGGTGCGTCAATGGCGGAATCCCGTATCCGGCAGCTCGATGAAGCGACCGCCAATCAGATTGCCGCGGGCGAGGTCGTCGAGCGCCCCGCGTCGGTGGTCAAGGAGCTTCTCGAGAACGCGCTCGACGCCGAGGCCACCCGGATCTCTCTGGAGGTCGAGGAAGGCGGCATCGAGCGCATCCTGATCGTCGACGATGGTCACGGCATGCCGCCGGAGGACGCCCGGCTGAGCCTCGAGCGCCACGCGACGTCGAAGATCCGATCCGCCGATGACCTGCTGCGCATTCAAACGATGGGGTTTCGTGGCGAGGCGCTGCCGTCGATCGCTTCGGTGAGCCGCTTCACCCTCACCACCCGACCGCCCGACCGAGACGACGCGGTACGGCTGGTGGTGGAAGGCGGCCATCTTCGCTCCGAATCGAGCGCCGGCGCCGCGGTCGGGACCACGGTCGAGGTTGCGGATCTGTTCTTCAATGTCCCCGCGCGGAAGAAGTTCCTCAAGCGGCCGGCGACCGAGCTCGGCCATATCTCCGACGCGGTGGTGCGCCTGGCGCTGGCCCGCCCGTCGGTGGCCTTTCGCCTCAAGCACGGACCGAAGGTCCTCCTCGATGTCCCTCCGGCCACCGAGGCCGACCCGAAAGGTCGACTGGGCCGGATTCTCGGACGCAAGGTCGCCGACGCCCTGCACGCCATCCCCCAGGGGTCCGAAGGGCCGATACGGGTGACCGGGTATGTCGCAGAGCCCGGCCTCAGCGAGCGGACGACCCGGGGCCAGTACGTCTTCGTCAACGGCCGTTTCGTCCGGGACCGCACCATCCAACACGCCATTCAGGAGGGCTACCGGACCCTGATGGAGAAAGGCCGCTATCCGACCGTGGTCCTGTGGCTCGAGCTCGATCCGTCCACCTTCGACGTGAACGTTCATCCGCAGAAGACCGAGGTTCGTTTCGTGCGAACGTCGGACGTTCATCGGGCGGTGACCGCGGCCCTTCGGCGAACCTTGCTCGACCAGCCGTGGCTCCGAAGCGGGCAGTACGCGGTCGCTGTGGCCCGGACCGGCGCCGCGACGGTGCGAGACGCCGGTGACAAAGGGCTGGGGAGCTACGTCGGGGCGTCGCGAGTGCCCGTACCCCCGCCGCCGGCCGCGCGCGGCGAGGGCGTGGTCGGGTCGGTGATCCCCAGCCCCGCCCGCTTCGATCCCGTGGGGGGAACCGGCGGCGGGCGAACGCCACCCCCCTCCCGGGTCACCTCTTCGGCTCCCGAGCCTCGCCCCGCGTTGTTCGAGACCCAGCGCGCGCCGGCCGGGCGTCCGACGGCAACGAGGCGATTCGGTGGCCTAGAGCCGGTGGGGCAGGTCCTCGGCACGTATCTCGTGTGTCAGGGCCAGGGGGAGATGGTGGTGATCGATCAACACGCGGCCCACGAGCGGATCGCGTTTCAACGCATGCGAACCCAGCGCCAGCAGGCTCGGGTGGCCACTCAGCCGCTGCTGATGCCCATTCCCCTCGAGCTGAACGATGCCCAAGCGGAGACCGCGCGGGCCCACGACGACAAGCTGGCCGAGCTGGGCTTCGAGCTCGCACCATTCGGGGGACAGACGTGGCTGGTGAAGGCCACTCCCGTCGAACTCAAGGGGGCGGACGTCGAACGGCTGGTGCGGGACCTCCTCGACGAGCTCGAGACCTTCGAGCAGACCACACCCTACGAAGACCAGGTCGATGCGCTCCTGTCGTGTGCGGCTTGCCACAGTGTGGTTCGCGCCGGGGACCGGCTTTCGAACCAAGAGATCCGCGCGCTGCTCCAGCAGATGGACGAGATCGACTTCGGTGCGTTCTGCCCCCACGGCCGTCCGGTTTTCATTCAGTGGACGAGCGCGGATCTCGCTCGTCTGTTCCACCGCACATGACCTCCGTCGAGGTGGGCGACGTACCGCCACTGTACGCGGTCATGGGGCCGACGGCGTCCGGCAAGACCGCGCTCGCGGTCGAGCTCGCCGAACGCCTCGACGCACAGATCGTGAGCTGCGATTCGGCGGCGGTGTTCCGAGGCCTCGATATCGGCACCGCGAAGCCCCCCGCCGCTGCGAGAGCCCGTGTGCGGCATCACCTGCTCGACGTGCTGGAGCCGACCGAGCAGTGGAGTGCGGCCGAATTCGCCGACGCCGCCGACCGAGTGATCGAGGATCTGGCCGCGGCCGGCCAGGCGGCCATCCTGTGTGGGGGTACGGGTTTATGGATGCGGGCCCTGGTGAGAGGCATCTTTCGGGCCCCGCCGATCGATCAAAAGATCCGCGCCGATGTACGCGCGGCGCTGGCCGAGCAGGGCGCGCCGGCGATGCACGCGGCGCTGGCCGAGGTCGACCCGGTGGCCGCGGCGCGGATCGAGGCCAACGACCCCCAGCGAATCGGGCGCGCGCTGGAGGTGTACCGGCAGACGGGTCGGCCGATCAGTGCCCTGCAGGCCGAACACGGCTTTCGCGATCGCCGGTATCGCCTCCTGGGGATCGCGCCCCAGTGGCCGCGGGCGGTGCTGCGGGCCCGGATCGCGGTGCGGACCCGACAGATGTACGCCCAGGGCCTGATTGACGAGACGCGTCGATGCCTCGAGCGCGGCGTACCCGAGGACGCCCCGGGTCTATCGGTGATCGGCTACCGCGACGCGGTCGCGCACGTGAAAGGGAGGATCTCCCGCGATGCCGCGATCGAGGCGACGATCATTGCGACCCGCCGCTACGCGAAGCGCCAGGTGAACTGGTTCAACCATGAGCCGGACGTCGAGTGGGTGTCGCCCGAATCGGATCCCGACGCGCTCGTCGAGCGGTTGCGCGCCCGGGCGCGGCAGGTGTAGCGGTGGACCGATGAATCGAGAGCTCGAGTTCGAGCGGCCCCTGCGGGCCCTCGAGCGCCAGATCGCGGCGCTGCGGGCGCAGGCGGAGGCCAACGAAGGCGACGAGCTCGGGTCCATTCGGTCGCAGATCGCCCGGCTCGAGGACGAGGCGCGCACGCTGACCCGAGAGGTCCTGTCCCGACTCGGTCGATGGGAAGTCGTGCAGTTGGCCCGCCATCCGGAGCGCCCGTTCGCCCTCGACTACATCCGGCTCGGG
>JANQQN010000174.1 GCA_028289325.1 Myxococcota bacterium
ACACTCCCCCCATGAAGCTCTGTGTGTTCTGCGGCGCCTCCCGCAGCGTCCCCGATCGATTCCTCCAATTCGCCCGAGAAACCGGCCGCTACCTCGCCCCTACTACCGAGTACGTCGTGTTCGGCGGCGGCGCCCATGGCATGATGGGCGCCGTTGCCGACGGGGTCATCGAAGCCGGCGGTCGAGTCATCGGCGTCATCCCCGCCTTTCTATTCGACCGCGAGCCGCCTCACCCCCAGGTCAGCGACATGCGGGTAGTCGACAGCATGCATGAGCGCAAAGCGATCATGTACGAGCTGTCCGATGTATTCATGGTGCTCCCCGGCGGGTTCGGGACGATGGACGAAGCGATGGAGATCATCACCTGGCGTCAGCTGTCGCTGCACCACAAGCCGGTGGTGTTCATCGGCCAGGAATCATTTTGGCAGGGCCTCAAGATGACCTTCGACCTGATGCACCAACACGGATTTCTCTCGGACGCCGACCGAGGTCTGGTGGCGTTCTACTCGAGCGCGGAAGATGCGACGGAGGCGCTTGCCCGGGCTCACGGTGCGCCGTAACCGATCGGCATCGGATGGTTGGGCTCGGGATGCGCGTGCGGGCGCGGGTGGAGAGTGAGAGGTGAGGGTCCGGGGTCCGCGATCAGTTCTTGCCGCAGCTACATCCGAACTCGTGCTCGTGCGCGGGGCCGACGCCGGTCGTCTTCCCCCACCACTTGCCGATACCCAACGACGCCTTACCTGAACCAAACGCTTTCGAGCCGATATCGTCGATGTCGTGACCGATCTGGTCCATGGTCGCGGCGTCGAAGAGCCGGCCATTGAGCATCACCATGTTCACAGAGTCGGTGTTCTTGATGTCTTCGAGCGGGTTCTTATCCAGGATGGCGATGTCCGCCAGCTTTCCGGCTTCGATGGATCCGATATCCTTGGCCATGCCCAGGGTCTGGGCCGGGTTTAGGGTCGCTGCGCGCAGGGTCTCCATCGGCGTCATGCCCCCCTGCGCGAACATCCACATCTCCCAGTGCTCGGCGAGGCCGGCGAGCTGGCCGTGGGCCCCGGTGTTGACCAGGCGGCCCCGGTCCACCAGCGTCTTCAGCCCCTTCGCGGTGGCGATGTGGTTGTAGTCGCCCTCGGGGGCCTTTTGGCGGCGGCGCGCGCGAGGATGAACGATGTACTGAGGGACGAAGGTCATCAGGCGCTCATGGCGCCAGACGTCCATATGTTCGTACCAGTAGAGCTCGCCGCTGAGTCCGCCGTACGAGACGACCAGGGTCGGGGTCAGGGCGACGTTGGTTCCGGACCACAGCTGCATGACGTCGTCGTACATCGTCTCCACGGGAAGGTTGTGTTCGATGGTGGTGTGTCCGTCGACGAGCTGGGTCAGGTTGTGCATGAACGTCGCGCCGCCTTCCGGCATGACCTGCATGTCGAGCTGGCGGGCGGCTTCCATGACCATCTGCCGCTGATCTCGACGTGGTTGGTTGTAAGATTTCACGCTGAACCCACCCATGGCCTTGATGCGCTGGAGATGAAAGATCGCGTCGTCGAGGCTCTCGACGCTCGCCTTGTAGTCCGCGCCCGCGGCGCCGTAGAGGATGCGTCCGGTGGAAAAGATGCGCGGCGCGCGAATCAGGCCCGCCCGCTGCATCTCGCTGGCCGAAAACACCATCTGGGTGTTGTTCGACGGGTCGTGAATGGTGGTCACTCCGAACGCCAGGTTCGCGAATGAGCCCCAGTTGTGCTGCGGGATGATGCCGCCGGTCCCGAAGGCGCCGTGGGCGTGGGCGTCGATCAGGCCCGGGATCAGGGTCTTGCCTTTCACGTCGATGACCAGGGCCGACTTGGGGACCGCGACTTCGGCCGCCGGGCCTACGGCGGTGATCCGGTTGCCTTCGACGAGGACCACCCCGTCGTCGATGACTCGGTCTCCGTTCATGGTGATGATGCGGCCTCCGCTCAGCGCGACCGTGCCCGTGGGCTTGTCGGCGGCGACCGAAAAGCCGATCTGCGTGCCGATGGTCGGTGGCTCGGGGCGTTGTTCAGGGGCGCCGTCCAGGAACGCGAAAGCATCGGTGAGGGGGCGTTGGAACAGCTGGGGCCCCAATGCCCAGTGCAGCGCCTTCGCATCGCCGGACCACGATAGATAGAACCCCGCATCTTTGGTCACCTTGGCCATCGGTACCGACTTGGACTTGGGGCTGATGGATATCGTGCGGCCGGCTTCGATGAACGGCGTGATGTAAACGTTGAAGCCGTCTCGAAACGCGAGCCACCGATCATCGGGCGATACGCGATAGGCCTGGGCGCTTTTGCTCGTGTACAGGACGCGCTCGGTGCGGGTGGTGAGATCGAACGCGACGAGCGTGCGGGTGTCGCTCGTCTCGTCGCCCTTCGATCGCATGAAGAAGATCCGGTCGGAGCGGGGACCGAAGTGCGCGTTTCGTGCGCCTTTGACGAGCTTCTCGGCCCGGCCGCCCCGGACGGAGATCCGATACAGGCCCGGATCATCGCTGTATCGCGGATCCCGCAGATAGCCGCCTTCGCCGCGCTGAAAGATCACCGTCTGGCCGTCGGGACTGAGGCGCGGCTCGGTGTAGTGACCCGGCGAACGGGTGATGACCCGAGGCCGGCCCCCGCGGGCGGGGATGATTCGAACGTCGCCCAGCGCGCCGTCGCTCCACGTCGCGTAGACGATCGACCGACCGTCTCGGCTGAACGAGGGGTGATGCTCGAAGTGGTCTTCGCCTTTGGTGAGCCGGCGCGGTTTTCCGTTCGGCAGCGCCTTCACGTACAGGTGGCCGAGTGCGATGTACGCGACCTGGTCGCCGGTGGGAGACACGATGACCGACCGCAGCATCTTGACGTCGAAGCGATCCGGGGCCACCGCTTGCGGCGGCCGGACGACCGCGGCCACCTTCTTCGTGGTCTTGACCCGGAACGGGATCTCCGAAACCGCGCCGCTTTGGGCCGCCACTCTCTTGATGTGGCCGTCGTCCCAGAACACGATCGACCGGCTGTCGGGCGTCCACGCCATCCCCGGGTACACGCCGTGTAGCGCCCACACCTCCTGGTTGTCGCGCTCGAGGCCCGAGTACAGGGGGCGCTCGGCGCCGGTGCTCAGGTCCTTGAGGAACAGAGTGGTGGTGTAATCGACCCGCCGCGTGAACGCGAGCCAGCGACCGTCAGGGGAGGGTGTGGGTCTGGCCGCCCCGCCCGGGCCGCCCGCGATCTTGACGATCTCCCCGGTCTCGCGGTCGAGGCGCTCGATCACGTAGATCTCGCCGGAAGAATCCTTGTTATACTGGAAAGAGCGGCCTCGGGTCGCGTCGCGGTCGAAATACAGATAGCGGCCGTCGGGGCTGAAGGCGGGGTCGTTGACGTCCTTCTGCTCCGTAGGGCGCTTGGTCATCTGAATCCCTGCCCCTCCGGTGGCGTGGTACATCCACATCTCGCCGGCCCCCAGCGATCGCTTGCTGGTGAAGTGCTTTTTGCCGACGAGGAACTGTCCCGTGGGATCCCAGGTCGGATTGTTGACGAGGCGGAAGGTCTCTTTGGTGACCGCTGTCGCGTCGGACCCGTCGACGTTCATGATCCACAGATTGTCGCCGTTGCCGGCGTCGCTGGTGTAAGCGATCTTGCGGCCGTCAGGGCTGAAACGCGGCTGCTGGTGCCAGGCGATGCCCGCCTTGATCGGCGTGGCGTCGCCGCCTCCGATGGGTAGGGTATAGATGTCACCGAGGAGGTCGAAGACGACGGTCTTCCCATCCGGCGAGACATCGAGGTTGATCCACGTTCCTTCGGTGGTATCGAGGGGCACGTCTTTCCAGCCCCATTCGCCGGGCGGGGTCTCGACGTCCCACTTCGCCGGATCCTTCTTTTCGCTCGCCTTCGTAGAGGGCTGAGACGCGGGCGTCGCTGGCGACGGGCTCGCATCCTCGGCCGGGGGCGGTGTCGGCGCGGGGGCGGGATTTTTGGGCGTCACGCACGCGGGGGCGAAGAGGAGGAGCACCGCCGCGGGGGCCGCGGCGCGAACGAAGGTCGACCCAGTCATCGCGCGGCTAAATCCCAGATCCGCGCCACGGTGGCAACTCAGGTTTCGGCATCGACTCGGGGGACCCCCCTAGGACTTCAAGCCGTTTGAAACGGCCCTGATTTCGGGCCACCGACCAACGATCGCCAGCGCGCGCCGCGGGCCCGTTTACCGAATGACGCCGTGCGCCTTGCCGACCTTCGCGAACGCGGCGACGGCCCGGTCGAGATGGGCATCGTCGTGGGCGGCCGACAGCTGGACCCGGATGCGCGCTTGGCCTTTCGGGACTACGGGATACGAAAAGCCGATGACGTAGATGCCTTCCGCCAGCAGGTCGTCGGCCATGGTCGACGCCAGTCGCGCGTCGCCGAGCATCACCGGCGTGATCGGGTGATCGCCGGCGGGAATATCGAAGCCGAGGTCGGTCATCTGCTTGCGAAAGCGAATCGTGTTGCGCTCGAGCTTATCCCGGCGCTCGGTCGTCGCTTCGAGCATCTCGAACACCGCAAGCGAGGCCCCGACGATCGGCGGAGCGACGGTGTTGGAGAACAGGTAGGGCCTCGACCGCTGGCGAAGGAGGTCCACGATGGGTTTCCTCGCGCTCGTAAAGCCGCCCGACGCGCCGCCGAGGGCCTTGCCCAAGGTTCCGGTGATGATATCCACCCGGCCCATGACGTCGCACTTTTCGTGGGTCCCGCGCCCCGTGCGGCCGACGAACCCCGTCGCGTGGCACTCGTCGATCATCACCATCGCCTGGTACTTGTCGGCCAGCCCGCAGATCTCGTCGAGGGCGGCGTAGGCGCCGTCCATTGAGAACACGCCGTCGGTGGCGATGAGGCGGACCCGCTTGCTTTGGGTCTTCTTCAGCGCGTCTTCCAGCGCGTTCATATCGCCGTTCGGGTACCGGTAACGCTCGGCCTTACACAGCCGGATGCCGTCGATGATCGACGCGTGGTTGAGCTGGTCGGAGATCACCGCGTCTTCGTGGGTCAGGATCGTCTCGAACAGGCCGCCGTTGGCGTCGAATGCGCTCGGATACAGGATCGTGTCTTCCTGGCCGAGAAATCGGCTCAGCGACGCCTCGAGGTCTTTGTGAATGGTTTGGGTCCCGCAGATGAACCGCACCGACGACATGCCGAAGCCGAACGCGTCGAGCGCGCGGTGGGCGGCCTCGACGACCTTCGGGTGACTCGACAGGCCGAGGTAGTTGTTGGCGCAAAAGTTGATCACCTCCCCGCCGGGCTGGGCGGTGATCGCGGCGCCCTGCGCGGTGGTGATCAGCCGCTCCCGCTTGGTGAGGCCGGCTTCGTCGATGCCTCGCAGCTCGGTTCGATAGATATCGGCAAACGTGTCGAACATCTCCAGAAGAATCCGGTCGCGCGGGGGACGGGTCAAGGCACAGCGACGGTCAGGGTGCTGGTCGTCGTCGTCGGGCATCGGGCTTGGGGGCGCCGAATGGCGTCGGGCACCGGCTCCATCGGGGCGAACAGCGGGTTGTCCGGAGGAGAGGCGGGACCCAGATGAAGCAGAAAGACGCTGGTCGACCCCTTGGGAACCGGGTGGATGAGGGTGACGCGCGGGCAGTCGGTGGTGATGCGGAACCGCGGGCCGCGCCGAGGGCGGATGAACAGCTGATCGGCGGGCCAGCCCCGATATCCGGGCGAAGCCCCCGCGCTGACGGTCACCAAGAACGACGGGCGGTCCTGCAGCGTGCCTTCGACCACGGTGCGGTCGGCGGGAAAGGTCAACGTGCCGCTCCCGTCGACGCGGAGGGTCATGACCTCCGCCGAGGCGGCGGCGGAGGAAGAGAGCAGGGCGGTGACGCGCAGTCCCGGCATGGCGATCCGCAGGGCCGGATCATCGATCTGCGCGACGGAGGATGAGCTCGAGGCGGTGGCCAGCAAACGCGGAGCAAAGTAGCCGCCGAGCAGGCCGTATGCCGGTCCTCGGCCCTCATCTTCCGTGATCCCCGGCAGGCCACGGTCGAGATCCGGTGGACCGCGGTAGATGAATAGTCGTCCCCGACCTTGGGTCGCCACCGTTTGCTCCCCGGATGTCACTCGCCACCGTGCGGGTTGAGGGGCGGGCGGATCTGGCGCTTCGGCGGCGGTGGTCAGGGTCTGTTGAGGCGGCGCGGGGCAGCCGGTCAGCACAACGACCCATAGCGTCGACGCGATCCCGGCTCGCGGTGGGAGTATCACGTCAGGGGTCGTATCCCAGGTCGCCGGCCCGAGCCACGTGGGATTTCAGCCGTTCGACCGCCCTCGGGTCGAGGGACAGAAAACGCACGCCAAAACCGCGCTTGGCCCCTAGGTAGCTCACCCATGCCACTTCGCCCCCCGTGCGAATGGGCCCGTCTTGGTCGCCGAAGTCGATGGTGAGCTCGACCCCCGCCCCGATGGACACCATTTCATCCGCGGGGACGAACAGCCCCTGGGGCGAAAGATCGAATCGACTGGCGGCAAAGCACCGGTCGTCGTCCATCCGTACGTCGAGGCGGCATGGGATCCGCCGACTCGGCGGCCGGGGTGGGGCCGACGTTCCTTCGGGGAGGTCTTCGGTCGGCGGTAGCCGGCTCGAGCGCCGAGACCGGCGATGATCCGTCCTTCCGATGAGCGAGGCGACACGATCGACGAGAAGGTCCTCGTCGAAGGGCGCGGCGACGAAGTCGTCGGGCTCATCGGTGTGGTCTCGGCGCTGCACGTTCAAGGCGGCCAGACGGCCGTACAGCACGACCTTGGCTTTGGGGACCACCGCCGCTTGCCGGACGTGGCTGCATACGCCCAGCCCGCTCACGTCGGGCAGCACCACGTTCGTGACCACGGCGTGCGCGCGCAACCGGGGTTGTCGCTCGATAGCGTCTCGCCCGCGGGAAACGGCTTCGACTCGATACCCGGCCGTCGTGAACGCGAGCTCGTACCGTTCGCGAAGCTCGTCGTCGTACTCCGCGAGCACGATCTGGAGATGGGCGGTGAGGTCACCGAGCATTCCCGAGAGCGTTTGCACCGTCACCGGCTTATCGATGAAGCGGGTGGTGACGAAGGTCTCAGCGACCATGCGGCGGACGTGTTCCTCTTGTCCGGGGTCGGCGAGTAAAAAGACGGGAATGTCTCGACCGGCCTGCGAGCGCCGGACCCGGTTCATGAACGCGAGAGCGCTCTGATCCGCCAGGGGTGCGTCGACCATCAGCGCGTCGAACGGGCGACCGCCTCGGTCGAGGAGGACAAACGCCTCCAGACCGGAAGCGGCGCGGGCGACCTCCCACTCGGGAGGCGCCGGCTCATCGATGGGGGTCAGGCCTTCGGCCGGCGTGAGGTCGAGCAGCGTCGATGCGAGCTCGGCCATGAAGTCGCGCCGGCTCGAGACCACGAGCAGTCGTTTCATCCGCTGCCGTTCTCGCGGGTTTGGTCCCGCAGCCACGCGGCGTACGGCTCGTGGGCGGAGGTGATCGGCAAAACGATGAACTCGGGCACGTCGTAACTGTGAAGCTCGATAACCGCCGCCTTCAGCGCTTCGAGCCGGTCGGCGGTGGTCTTGATGATCATCAAGGTCTCCGGGTCATCGTGGACCTCCGATTCCCACCGGTAGAATGAACGCACTCCGGGTACCAGATTGACGCAAGCGGCCACGCGACGCTCGACGAGGGCCCGGGCGAGATCGGGCGCCTCGTGGGGGGCAGCGGTGACGTACACGACGCGACAGTCGGTCAAGTCCACGCCGTCTACACAAGCATGCTACGCGCGCTTCTTGAAGGTCTCGGCGACGAGGTTGTGTCGCTTCATCAGCTGCCACAGATTCTTGCGGTCCAACCCGGCGCGCTTGGCGGCGTTGGTCATGTGGCCGCCCGCTTCTTCGAGAACGGCGGTCAGATACTCCCGCTCGAACTGTCGCAAAAGCGCTTGCTTCTCGTGCTGAAAGGTCCCCGCGTAGCGAGCGGGGCCCGACAACGGCCCGGGGGCGGCGGGTGAAACCTCGCCGAGGTCGAGGTGGTGTGCCGCGACTTCGCCATCGCTGGCCATGACCACGAGTTGCTCCATCTTGTTCTCCAGCTCGCGGATGTTC
This sequence comes from Myxococcota bacterium, assembly GCA_028289325.1. Lineage (GTDB taxonomy): Bacteria > Myxococcota > Kuafuiibacteriia > Kuafuiibacteriales > Kuafuiibacteriaceae > JANQQN01. The sequence goes on from JANQQN010000174.1 coordinate 8,095, forward strand.
CCCGGCCAAGCGTAAGCGTCGAGCTTTCGAAACCCTTCCGTGCTCAGCCGGACGCACTTGCCGAACTGGTGATTGAATCGCTCCAGGAAGCATCTGGCCAGCAGCGTGATGTCCGGGCCTCGTTCTCGAAGGGGCGGGAGTCGGATGGGTACGACGTTGAGCCGATAGAAAAGGTCTTCTCGGAACGTCTTTTCTTCCACCGCCCGGCGCAGGTCGCGATTGGTCGCGGCGATGATGCGCACGTCGGCGATCCGGCTCTTGGGCGAGCCCACCGGCTTGTACTCCTTGAGCTCCAAGAACCGCAGTAGCTTGACCTGGACGGCGAGGGATATCTCGCCGATCTCGTCGAGGAAGAGGGTGCCGGTGTCCGCGGAGTCGACGAGACCGGGATTGTCGCCGTGGGCGTCGGTGAACGCTCCGCGTCGGTAGCCGAACAGCTCGGCCTCGAGCAGGTTTTCCGGAAGCGCGCTGCAGTTGACGGTCACGAACGGCTTGGTTGTTCGCTTCGATAGATCGTGAATCGCCCGCGCGACGACCTCTTTCCCGGTTCCTGATTCCCCGTAGATCACGATGGACGCGTCGGTCTGGGACAGGGTCGGAAGCTGGTTCTTGAGCGCGGTCATGGGCTCGCTGGTGCCCAGGAGGCCCTCGAGCGGTGACCGTCGCATGGAGCTCTTTAAATGCTGGACTTCCTTCGTCAGCCGAACCTGCTGGATGACCCGCTTCAGTCGGTAGATGAACAGATCCTTCGTCAGCGGCTTCGTGAGGTAGTCATCGGCGCCGCGATGCACGTAGTCGACCGCGTTCTCCACCGACCCGTAGCCGGTCATGATGATGACCGGGATGTGCGGGAACTCGAGCTTCACGGAGTTCATGAGCTCGTCGCCGGACAGCACGGGCATCCGTAGATCGGTGACCAAGACGTCGACGTGGCCTTGCTTGATCCGGTCGAGCGCTTGCTGACCATTGTTGGCGAACGACAGGGTGACGTCTTCGATCTCGCGACAAAAAACCTTGAGGAGATACAGATTGGTCTTGTCGTCGTCTGCGATGAGGACGTTCAGTTTCCGGTCCGCGTTGTCACGCGTCGACGGCGAACTCGATTCGCCCCTTTTTGGAGAGACAGCGACCACGGTGCGGTCAGAGTGCCACGATGATTGTGGTCATCAAACCTCGAAACTGACATCTACGTCCGTCTTTTCCGGAATCATTCAATAGATTGAAACAGGTGTGGAACTTGCTAGTGTGCCGACGACGCACGATGTTGCTGCGCGGTGGGCGTCCCCCCACATCCGCCGTTTGGCGACGAAGTTGCGTCTTGGACAAGCATCAGGCCTGAACGGAGCCCCCCCCTTCCTGACCGACCTGGTGCTTGTCCAACCCTTCCTTTTCATCTCGGCCGCGCAGGATACCCAGCAGCTCGGCCGCAGAGTGCGCCACAAAGCTCGGGCCGGCTTGTTTCGTCCCGTTAGGATCGAAGCCCCAGGTGACGCCGACGGTTGGGCACCCGAACCGGCGGCCGCAAGCCACGTCGACCGGCATGTCGCCGACGTAGGTCATGGCCATGGCATCGGTCGAGGTGAAACCGCCTCGCTCGGCGGCGAGCCGAATCACGTCGGGGGCGGGCTTCTTGTTCGCGACTTCGTCCCCACTGGCCCAGCTCGTGAGTCCGAGCCGATGCAGCTGCAGGCCGTCGATCATCCGAGAGGTGAATTCTGCCGGTTTGTTGGTTGCGATGGACCAGGTGCGACCTTCAGCGTGAAGAGACGACAGCACCGAGTCCATACCCGGGTACAGGTGAGAAGTGTTGAGCAGCCGGGCGCCATACTCGACCCGGAACAGCTCCATGGCTTCGGTGATCTTGTGTCCGTTGGACGGGCCGAGACCGCGCTCGAGCAGACTGCGCGCCCCGCCACCGATCATCGTGCGGACCTCTTCGACCGGATGCTGAGTGCAGTGCAGACGCGCGAGAACGACGTTCAGCGACGTGGCGAGGTCGTCGAGGGAATCGACCAAGGTGCCATCCAGGTCGAAGATGACGGGTGCGCCGTGCATGGTCATGGCTGATCGACCGTGAGAAGAATCGCCGCCCCGGAGCCGGCCAGAATCGGCGAGCCGCCAAAGGTGTCCGTCAGCAGATCGTCGGTGTTGTTCATCGCGACCAACACGACCGCATATAGACCCGCGTTGGCAAAGACGTTCGCCGGAATCTCCTGCGACGTGGGGGGGCCCCCAACGATGAATTGCAGAAGCTCGGGGGTCGACGTAGGTCGATTGTCGAAGACGAGCTGTGGATCTGACGGGTCATTGTCATCGGCCCTGAACACCGTGACATAGGTGTAACGGCCGGTTTGCGCGGCCAAGGACAGCGATAGGGCGGTGTTCAGTGGATGCACGAAGGCGCCGGAGAGGTTCGGGTCGGGCGTAGGCTGAGGCGACAGCGTCAGCCCAGCCAGGGTTAGTGCGTCTGGGGCTTCGACGGCGCCGCCGAATCGACTGCCGTTGATGTCGGCCACCAGGGCGTAGCGGGCGCCGGCGACGTACGTCAGCTCGGGTGCGGTCAGCGATGATTGAAAGTAGACGCCGGCGGCGGCGTCCTGGACCGGCACCGCGACCTGAACACCGCCGAACGTCAGGGTAACCTGCGCGTCGCCGATCGGCGTCGGCATATCCACGGACACCGCACCGGATCGCTCCCCGACGTACGCGGTGGTGGCAACCTGGGACGACACGTCCAGACGGCCGGGGACGGCGAGGGCGGGGGTGCTGATGACGATGCCCCCGACCACGGTGGTGGCTTCGGCCGACTCGATGAGATCGCAGCCTGCGGCGGCGAAAGCGGCGGCCGCGACGGCCACGAGACGACGAACGGGACGGGCGTTCATGTTTCGATACTACCGGCCGAACACCTTTGACTCCAATGACCGGACGACCTGTGATCCCGGGCGTGCCGGTCGTCCGCTTCCACAAGTACGAAGGCCTCGCCAACGACTTCATCGTCGTCGATGACGCTCGCCACTTCGTGACGGCTGAGGCTGCGGTCCGTCTGTGCGACCGTCGTCGAGGCATCGGAGCCGACGGCGTTCTCACCGTGCTCGCCCCTCGTGCGCCGAGCGCGAGTCTTCGCATGCATGTTTACAACGCCGACGGCTCGGTGGCCGAGATGTGCGGGAACGGGCTTCGGTGCATCGTTCGCCACCACCTGCAGGACCGGGACGATGATCGAATGGTGGTCGATACCGACGGCGGTCTGCGCGAGGGCTGGCTGACGGACGACGGGATGGTCGGGGTCACCATGGGCGAGGCGGCGCTGATCGAACGTCGGGTCGACCTGCGGGCCCCCGACGCGGCCTTCGCCGGGACCGCGGTATCCCTAGGGAATCCACACCTGGTGTTGGATCCTTTTCCGCCGGGAACGGACCTGATGCGGCTGGCAGCGCAGTACGGACCCACCTTCGAGCGGCATCCGATGTTTCCCGAGCGTGTCAACGTCGGTTTCGCGACCGTCGACGGTCCCCAGATTCGGCTGGTGGTGTTCGAACGAGGCTCGGGTATCACGGAGGCCTGCGGTACGGGGGCGTCGGCAGCGGCGGCGGTCGCCTTGGCCCAAGGCTGGCTGTCGACACCGTCGATCCGGGTTCGACTTCCGGGTGGGCCGCTGCTCATCGACGTCCGAGGCGATCCGTCTCGGGGCACCCAACCCGGCGACGTTTTGGGTGAGATCACCGCTCAGGGCGACGCAAGGCGAGTCTACGGCGGACAGATCGAAGTCTCGACCGATGAGCTGGTCGGCGCGCTGTCGACCTGATCCGTCGCGGCCGCTTCAGCGGGTGTAGTTGGGCGACTCCTTCGTCACCACCACGTCGTGGACGTGGGACTCTTTGAGCCCCGCTGACGATATTCGAACGAATGTCGCCTTGTCCTGGAGCTCGGCAATGTTCGCCGAACCGACGTATCCCATCCCTGCCCTCAGGCCGCCGACGAGCTGCCACACCGTCTCCTCGAGCGGTCCCTTGAACGGAACCCGCCCTTCGATGCCTTCCGGGACCAGCTTGGGGCTCGAAACCCCGGCTTGGCCGTAGCGGTCCGCCGAGCCCTGCTGCATCGCGCCGAGGGAGCCCATCCCTCGGTATGCCTTGAACGCTCGACCCTCGAACAGCACGACCTCGCCCGGGGATTCCGTCACCCCCGCCAGGAGGGAGCCCACCATGACGCAGTCGGCGCCGGCCGCGATGGCCTTGATGACGTCGCCGGAGTACTTGATGCCGCCGTCGCCGATGATCGGCACCCCGCGCGGACCGGCCGCAGAGGTGCAGTCGGCGATCGCCGATATCTGCGGAACCCCGACCCCGGCCACGATGCGGGTGGTGCAGATCGAACCGGGACCGATGCCGACCTTCACCCCGTCCGCGCCGGCGTCGATGAGGGCGTCGGTCCCCTCCGCGGTGGCCACGTTGCCGGCGACGACCTGCAGCTCGGGGTAGCGATCCTTGAGGGTCTTGACGGTATCGATGACGCCTTTGCTGTGGCCATGGGCGGTGTCCACGACGATCGCGTCGACCTTCGCGTCGACCAGAGCCGCGGCTCGAGCTTCCCGGTCCGGTCCCACGCCGATCGCGGCCGCGACGAGAAGGCGGCCGAGGTCATCGGTGTTGGCGTGCGGGCGTCGCGCCCGCTTTTCGACGTCTTTCAGGGTGATCAGGCCGACGAGGCGGCCCTGGTGGTCGACGATGGGCAACGTCTCCTTGCGGTGCTTGTGCATGACCCCGCGCGCGTCGTCGGGGGGCGTCCCGTCGGGAACGGTCACCGGGTCCGGGGTCATCAGGTCACGGATGGGCGTTTCCGGATCTCGGCACGCCCGCATGTCCCGTCCGGTCAAAATGCCGACCAGGAGCTGTCCCTCGACGACCGGAAACGAGCTGAAGCCGTGCTCCTCGACCAGCGCGAGCGCGATCCGCAGTGGGGCATCGGGTCGCACGGTGATCGGCTCGGCGATGACCCCCGATTCGAACCGCTTCACCTTGCGAACCTCGTGCGCCTGTCGCTCGACGGGCATGTTCTTGTGGACCACGCCGATGCCGCCCTGCTGGGCCAGCGCGATGGCCAGGCGCGCCTCGGTGACGGTGTCCATGGCCGCCGAGACGAGAGGGATGTTCAGGGTGAGCTGCCGGCTGAACCGAGAGGTGACGTCGGTATCTTTAGGGAGGGTTTCCGAGTATCCCGGCTTCAGGAGGACATCGTCAAAAGCGAGCCCATCAGGGAGGTTCTCCACGCGCATGGTCTCCGAGGGGTAAGGAGGAAGACCCTGGTCGTCAACTTTGATTCAGTGGTGCGGGGTGACTGGAAGACCAAGGGCATAGCCATGGTCATGACGCGCTTCTCCATGTAATGTATTGCCAAACCGGGCGTCGCGACCGCCGTGTGCCACAGGGGCCATCGGCCGGTAACCGGTAAACCTTGACCTGGGTGTGACGCCTTAGACACGCGCGCGTGCAGCGCGCGGTGGAGCTTCGAGTGACCGGAGGCCGGCCACGTCAATCGTTGAAAGCGCGCAACGTGCCGAGCACGGCTGTCGCGCCGTGGCCTGCGCCCCGCACCCCGCTGACTCACGCGGTCGACGCCGAGGCGGTCGTTGTTATCGAATCGACCGGCGGTGACCGAACGCCCGGCTCGCCTCGCGCGGCCCGGCACCTGATCTTGCACGCTGCTGCGCCGACCGGCGACCGCGCGTCCTTTCCAGGACCGGCGGCGATGGTTGCGTTAGCTAGCGAACGGCTGGCCACAGCCCGAACCAATCCAGGGTCCGAATCAGCGAACCGCGCTCGAAGCTCGCGGAGACCAGCTTCTCATGACCACCCGTATGCTCATCAACGCGACGGCTCGAAACGAGCTGCGCATTGCGATTGTCGAGGACGGTGAGCTTCTCGAGCTCGATATCGAGGCGTCCGAAACAAGCACCATCAAAGGCAATATCTACAAAGGCGTCGTTCACAACGTCGAGGGGTCGCTGGAGGCGGCGTTCGTCGACTTCGGCGCCCACAAGCAGGGCTTTCTCCCGTTCAGTGAGATCGCCCCGAGCCAGTACTTCAAGAAGTCGAACCAAGACCGGCCGCGGATCCAAGACGTCATGAAACGCGGCCAGGACATCATCGTTCAGGTCGGAAAAGACGCGGTGGGCGACAAGGGGGCGACCCTGACCACCAATCTGTCGCTGGCGGGGCGCTACACGGTCTTGATGCCCGGTAGCGACGCCCAGGGCGTTTCTCGGAAGATCGAAGACGAGAAGCTCCGACGTCGCCTGCGATCGATGGTGTCGCGGGTCAAGAAGCCCACCGGATGCGGATTCATCGTCCGCACGGCGGGGCTGAATCAGACCCGGATCGGCATCCAAAAAGACCTCGATGCCCTCCACGGCCTCTACCAGAAGGTGATGAAGTCGGCGCAGATCGCTCGGCCCCCATCGATCATTCACGCCGAGCCGGATCTGATCGCGCGGACCCTTCGCGACTACTTCAACGACGAGATCGACGAGGTGTGGATCGACGATCGCGAGGAGTACGAGGCCGCCGTCGAGTACTTCGAGAAGGTCATGCCGGACGACGTCGAACGGCTCCACCTGTATCAAGACGCGATCCCGATCTTTGCCTATTACCACGTCGAAGAGCAGATCGAAGCCACGTTCGAGCGGCGGGTGCCGCTGCCGAGCGGAGGTTCGATCGTGATCGACGAGACGGAGGCTCTGGTCGCGGTCGACGTCAACTCCGGCAAGATGACGTCGGAGCGAGACCACGAAGAGACGGTGTTCAAGACCAACTGCGAAGCGGCGGAGGAAGTGGCCCGTCAAATGAAGCTTCGCGACCTCGGGGGCATCGTGGTGGCCGACTTCATCGACATGGAGGAGACCAAGCACAAGCGGGCGGTCGAACAGGTTCTGGCCGACGCGGCCAAGGAAGACAAAGCCCGTTGGAAGATCTCCCGCATCAACTCCAAAGGCCTGTGCGTTTTCACCCGGCAGCGGATCCGGCAGGGCATGCGCAAGGCGTTTCAGAAGCGTTGTTCGGTGTGTGACGGCACCGGCTGGGTTCGCACCGCCGAGTCCCACTCCTTGAGCCTGCTGCGTCGGGTCGAGACCCGTCTCGCCCAAGGCGGGGTGGGGGAGGCGCGGGTCACGACCCACCGCGAGACCGCCGAGTATCTGCTCAACCACAAGCGCACCGAGCTGCTCGCGCTCGAGCGCCGCTTCAACTGTGCCATCGTCGTCGTCGCGCGCCCGGACATCGACCGGGGCAAAGACGAAGTCGTCTTCCTATCGATGGGCGAGGTCCTCGCCGAGATCACCGATAAGCTCCCGCCTCGCGAAGAGCGTCGGCGCGAGCGCGAGCGGCGCAAGAAGAAGCGCAAAAAGAAGAAGGAGCGCGAGCGCGCGGCGGCGACGGTCAACGGGGAAGCGGTACAGACCGACCTGTTCGAGGACGAAGAGGGCGGCAAGAAGAAGCGGCGCCGCAGCAAGCGCAAGAAGGGCGCGGAAGGCGTGGAGACACCGAGCCCGGAGAAAACCGACGAGACGGACAAGCAGCTCGAAGAGAAGGGGACAACGTTCACCGGTCGCCCCTCACCCGAGCTGCTGGCGAAGCTCAAAGCCGCGCGACAGGCGCGACTCGCCGCTCGGGGACCCAAGGCATCGGCCGACGCCGACGCCGACGCGCCGAGCTTACCGCTCGACCTCGACCCGTCGGCGGCCACGACGGACGCACAGGACACGTCACCGGAGTCGGGCCCTTCGGAGCCGACGGTGGACCACGGCGCCGAGGTGTCCGCGGAAATGGCACCCAACGGCGAAGAAGCGAGCGACGGCGGGGCCGCGGAGGACCAGCCGACGGTGGCGAAAGACAAGCCCGCCAAGCGCGGAAGTCGACGGTCGTCGGCCGGTCGCCGGCGCAGTGCGAAGGGGCCCGCAGAAGAGGTTTCGGCGTCGACGGAAGGTAGCGCCGACGCCGGGACCGTAGAGTCTAACCAACCTTGGTCTCGAGCTGGCGTCCCGCTTCGGGTCGAACCGGCGCTCGCTCGCCGTCCAACGGCCGAGCCGCCCGCTGACGCAGACCAAAAAGCGAGAAATCGTTTCCTGTCACGACTGTTCGGGAGCTGACTCGATTGACGCTTCGGCAAGTCCGGAGTCTTCTTGTCGGCGTCTTGCCTCGGTTCAACGTCACGGCGGCCGTTGTTGGCTTCCTCGCCGCAGTCATTCTCTTCTCAACGCCGAACCTGTCGTGGTCGGCGCCACCTCGGGTCGCCGTCGCGCCGGCGACCGGGCCCCAGGGTTCGAAGCTCAGGTCGCTGACGTACGGGGTGGTGGAGGGCCTCCGCAAGGCGGGGCTCAAGACCGTCGCCGGCAAGCGATATCGCCGCGTCGCGGCCGAGCAGGGCCTCGACCCGACCGACCCCCGCGCCGCGGTGGCCGCGAACGCTGAGCTTCTGGTCATCCTGCAGACCCGCGAGGCCCCCAACAAGAAAGGCTACCGGGTCGTCATTCGGCTTCTCGATCAGGACGGCCGAATGATCGAGCGACTGCGGACGAAGTACGCTCAGCGCGCGAGGCGGAAGGGGCGAGCCATCGGGCGCAAGCTGGCGTCGCTGATCATCGACGACGAGGGCGCGAACGACGCGGGTGCCGCCGCCGCCCTTCCGTTACCCCCGCCGCCACCTCCTCGCGCGGCTCAAGAAGAGCTGCCGCCGCCCGCTCCCTTGCCGCCGCCGCCCGCGCGGTCCCCGACGCGACGCGGAACATTCGCGATGCAAGACGACGATACGCCGCCGGCCCGCATCGAAGCCCGGTCCCTCGAGCCCGACGACGACGGCGCGGAGCGGTCGATGTTCCGGTTTCGCGTGAGCGGCGGGACACAGGTGGCCTCGTCGTACGGTGTCTCGGTGGGCGGGGTGGACACCGGGCTGCAGTACGACCTCGGCGTGGTGCCTCTCGTGCAGGCTGACTTCCAGTTCGCGCTCGTCGACATCGGCTTCGGGGCGAGGGCGGAGTTCAACTTTTCTCCGGTTTCGTTTGTTGTCGACGTCACTCCGGTCGTCGAGCCTCGGGAGCCGTCGGGCTTTTTTATCTCCGCGGGCGGCCACTTGTTCTACGACATCGACCTCATGAAGTGGGGTGAGGGCGGGCGGTTCGCGATCGCGCCCCTGGTCGGCGGCGGTGTGAACCTGCTCGATGTCGAATCGCAGGGCGTGAACTCTGTCGTCGTTGGTTACAATGCGGTCGATGTGTCCGGAGGGGCCCGGTTTATCGTTCAACTCAGTCAAGACTTCGTGATCGAGGCGGAGGGTCGGGGGGGATACGTGTTGTCGTTCACGGAAGACCCCACCACGACCGGCGCCGACGCGACGGGCTTCACCATTCAGGCCGGCGCGGCGGTACGATATTGGCTGTTGTCATCGCTGGGCGTATCCCTCGATGCGACCTACCGGCAGATGGAGGTCGACTTTACGGGACTAGGAACCCGGGCGGGCTTTGTTGGCGATCCGATCCTGGATGACGCTTCACTTTCCGTCCGTGACGTCAAAGTTGCGCTCGGGGTGGTCGTGGGTTTCTGACGACCCCAGAACCTTCGAGCAACAGCCTCGAACAACATGTCCTTGCCCGCCGGTATTTCAAATCGGCTATGGCGGATATGCATCCCTCCTATGAATGCGGTATCGAATTGGCGGCCCGGGTTAGCGGTTCCCCGGTCAGAAGCGGTTACCTAACCACGGGAGGGAACATGGTGACGTTCGAATCTTTCCTGATCATCCTTGGCTTGGCTGCCCTGTTCGAGACCCTGCGAGGGCACGTCGCTCTCGGCCGCGCGGTCAAGAACGCGAAACGCCGTTTGGCCGCGGACGGCGGAGCCGAGGCCCTGCAGGGCACGATGCCTTCGGTCAGCGTTGTGCGCCCGATCAAGGGGCGTGACGTAGGTCTTGCTGAGAACCTCGATGCTGCCCTGGGCTTCGATTACCCGGGCGCGGTGCAGACCGTCTTCGTCCTCGATGACAAGGACGACCCGGCGTATGCCCTGGTGCACCAAGCCGTCCGTCGGGCCAAGCGCGACGGTCTCGACGTCAAGCTCATGCTCGCGGGCGAGCCCCCCGAAGGCATCACTGGCAAGCTCCACGCGATGAAGAAGGGCATCGACCAAGCCCGTCACGACGTGATCGCGTTCGCCGACTCGGATACGCGGCCGGACCCCGAGCTCCTCGCGGATCTCGTGCGCGCGCTCGGCGACGACAAGGTCGGCGCTTCGTTCGCACCGGTCGTCGTCAGCCAGCCTCGAACCGCCGGCGATACCGGTTATGCACTCATGCTCAATGGCCTGTACGGCCCATTCGCGCGACGGCACGCCGGGCCGAAAGGGGAGCTGCCGTTTATCATGGGGCAGTTCATGGCCTTCCGTCGCAAGACTCTGGACGCCATTGGCGGCGTCGAAGGCACCGCCGGCGAGCTCGTCGACGACATGAGCATCGGCCTTCGAATGACCGCGGCGGGCTTTCAAAACGTCATGATCGACCGACCGATGACCATCGTGCAAGAAGACCTCAGCCTGCGGGACTTCGTGAAGGTCTACCGCCGATGGATCACCTTCTCCCGCACCGGCCTTCCCGCGTCTTTCAAGGTGCCGCAGCACCTTCGGGCGTCGCTGTTCTTCGTGCAGCTCGCGGTGCTCGTGGCCGGTCTCCTCGCCGGCTCGGCGTGGGCCGCCGGCATCGGGTTGGTCGGGGTGTTGGCCGCCGGGGCCAGCGTCAACCGCCTGTACGACCTGTACGCATTTCGGTCTCTTGCCGCGTGGCAGTACCCGGTGATCTTCGTCCTCCTGCTGGTGTCGCCGTGGATCTACGGTCAGGTGTTGATGGGCCGCGACGTGACGTGGCGGGGCCGGACGTACAGGCTCAGCGGCTCCGGCGCGTTGGCCCGCAAATGGACGGAGGACGACGCTAGCCTGCCCACCGCGGAGATCGTGCCCAGCGCCGAGCTCTTGGCCAGCGGGGAGTATCGTCCCGAGGGTCAGCGGCCGCCCGCCGAGTCGTCGGCCAGTTCGAGTCGAACGCTCACCGTCTGACCATCCATGGCCAATGCGACGTGGCCGTTATCGACCGCGAGGGGATGACGGTCACGCTCGCGCGCATCGCATCTCGCTGCCGCCTTCACCGTTACCCTCCGCCCGTGAAGGCTAACCTGCGCCCCCGGCTGGCCCATCAGTCGAACGATGTAACCCGGGCCCCGATCCGCGGGCTTGAGCGCGGTGATGAACGCGTCGCCGTCGACGACCAGCGTTTCGGCGAGCGGGCGCTCGATACCGGCCCCGATGCCGTGTAATGCCAGGTCCCGTAGGACGTCGTGAGCCCGCCGAGCGAGACCGATGGGCGCGGACAGAGGGCCATCGGTCGGCACCACGGCGCAGGTGACCCGAAAGCCGGGATCCGTTCCTCGGGCGGGGTGGGCCAGCACGGGGAGAATACCGTAGGCCACCTCCTTGGGCGCGTTTCGCTGGACCATGGCCGTGAAGCGACCGCTCGGGGTCGCGCTGACGCTGGCAGGTCCGGCCAGAAACATCGCCAGCCCCCGCGTCTCGTCGCAGACATGGGCGAACGAAAAAGCCGGCCAAAACGTCGGATCATAGAGCTTCCGCCACGGCCGGCGGACGATGCCTCCCGGCACGTCCATGTCTATCTGGTGGGCATGAAGTCCGGTTTCGAGCTCCACGCACATCGATGTCCCGAGGGGGAGGCCCCCGGTGACCTCGACCACGATCTCCGGACGGTCCGCGAATACCCAGACCCCTCGCTCCACCGTCCGCCCTCCGAACCGATCGCGATGCACGAGGTGAACGGATCCAGGCATCACCGTGGCCCGCACGGAGACCGCCCGGCTCTCGCCCCGCTCCAGCAGGCCGAATCGGCCGCCGGCGAACTCGTGGCCGAGGCGCCATAGGCCCCCGGTGTCTCGGTACAGGCCCAGGTCGAGGCTTGGGCCGCGCACGTGCTCAGTGCCGTCGGGGGTCCGCCAGCTGACGAGGCATCCGCCGCGTTCCTCGTCGAACACGAGACGTCCGTGGGGGGCTTCGATGGTCAGCACGTGGCCGGCTCGCCGCAGCCGCAGCTTGCCCGCCGGCGCGCGGGCGAGGCGGGCTGACGGCTCGGCCAGGCGGTGCGGACGCTCCGCGAGCCAACGATCGACGGAGGTCTCGGCGTCGCGCAGCAACGGCGCTTGCTCGCCCAACCATACGCGGTCAGGCGATGTTCCGGTGATGAAGTCGTGATGGTTGGCGAAGGCGAGGTCGTTCCACAGTCGGGTCTTCAACGCGTCGATGCGAGGGCAGGCGGGTTCGCCGGTCATTCGACGCTCGGCGTCCTCGGCTTCGGCCGCGAGGAGCTTGCGGGTGACCCGATGATGCCGAACCTTCGCCTCTGGCCGGCTGGCGTAAAAGCCCATCCAATACGGATTGACGTCGAGCTCGAGCCGAGGGAGCACCCCGCGCTCGGTGTCGACCAGGTCCATATAGTCATCGAGACCCGCGCTCACCAGCCAGACGCCGGTCTGCGGATAGACCTCGCGGTTGTACCGATCGAGCAAGAAGCCCAAGTTGGGAATCGGCGGATTGAAGTCGCAACCGATCGGACAGAACAGGTAGGGCGTGCGGGCGAGGCTGCTGAGGGCGTCGACGTAGGAGGCGACCCGGCGTGCGATGTGGCGCCCGGTCCGCCACGACATTCCGTACGTGTTACCCATCCACCGGATAACGCCGACGTACGCGAGCATGTCGCCTTGGAAGTAGGTGAACGGGTTCCAGTGGCACAGCACTTCCCGCCCGTCTGGGGCGGCCCACACGAAGTCCGCGCTGGTCAATCGGTTCTGCAGAAGGTCGGCGCTGGAGCCGGGCAGGGGGAACGCGGTGGTCGGTCGATAGTCGGCGCCGATGAAGTGTGCGCCGTCGACCCGGGTGATCACCGCCTGCGAGTAGCCGAGTTCCGCCAGCAGGCTGGGCAGGCTGGGCGCGTATCCGAAATCGTCGGGCAGATACGCGACCCTCGGCTCATCGTCGACGCCGATGCTCCGCAACCACTGTTGACCCAACAGATAGTCGCGCAGGATGGCCTCCGGGTTGGGGATGACCGTGTCGGGGGTCGTGATCCCGGTCCCCGTGAGCCGAAGCCGCCGGCTCTGCAGGAGCGCATGAATTTCGTCGCGGTGCTCGGGGTGGGCGTTCCAAAAGCGTTCGAGGAAGAAGGTGCTCTCGAACGCGAACACGCGCTTGGGATCTGCGGTGAGCTCCGACACGACGGCTCGAATGACGGGAACGACCTGCCCCTCGAAGTACTCGTCGGCGGTCCGCAGCCAATTGGGGTCCCAATGGCTGGTCTCGCCGAAGATCAGGACTTTGGCGGCGTCGGAGGGCACACCCAACCGGGCGAGAATCGTGGCCGCGCTCGGGGACCGAGCGAAGGACGGCCCGGCGATATCGATCGCTGTGCTCACGCTGCGCGTATCTCGCTAATGCGCGACCGAGGCAACAGGATCCAGAACCGGGAGCCTCTGGGTTCACCTGATTCCACCCCGACCTCACCGGACATACTCTCAACCAAGTGTTTAACGATCGAGAGGCCGAGACCCGTGCCTCCCATATCTCGGCTCCGGCCGGTATCGACCCGATAAAATCGTTCGAAGATACGGTTCCAGTGTTGTTCAGGGATTCCTTGCCCGTCGTCTTCGACTTCGATGCGAATCATGTCGTCTACCCTGCGCGCGTGTAGACGAACTCGCCCGCCTTCCGAAGTGTACTTGATTCCGTTTTCCACCAGGTTGCTCAGAATCTGATCGAGCGCTTTTCGGTCGGCGAGAACATCGAGGTCTCGGTCGAGGAAGATCTCCAAAGAGATGCGGCGGGAGTCGGCGCGAGCGAGCAAACTCTCGACGGTCCGGGTGAACGCTTCGCGAATCGAGACCCCTCGTACGGAAAGCTGGTACTGCCCGGCCTCGATCTGCGACAGGTCGAGCAGATCCGCGATGATCCGCGAGAGTCGGTCGGCGTTTCGGTACAACGCTTCGATGAAGTATCGGGCCCGCTCGGGGTCATCGACGGCGCCGTCGAGCAGAGTCTCCGCGTTCGCCCGCACGATGCTCACCGGAGTTCTCAGCTCGTGGGACACGTTGGCGACGAAGTCCTTTCGGATGATCTCCAGCCGCCTCATCTCCGTCACGTCGTGCATAACCACCACCGCGCCGCCGGAGGTCGCAAGCGGTGTGGCGCGGGCGAGTACGAGACGTCGACCGACCTGTACTTCGCCCACCGCCGAGCCTTGACGGCCTTTGCAGGCCAGCTCGACGAGATCGGGCAGGTCGACGGCTTCGCTCAACGGTCGTTCCAAGGGTTCGACCTCGAGGCCGAGGATCGATAGGCAAGCGGGATTGACAAGGGTTATCTGTAGCTGGTCGTCGACGGTGAGAACCGCCTCGCTCATGCTCTCCAAGACCACGCTGAAGCGGGAGCGCTCGGTAGCCAAGGTCTCCATGGTCTGCTCCAGCTGACCGGCGAGCTTGGTGAACGAGCCGGCCAGCCGGCCGAGCTCCTCGGTCGAGTACCACGGCAGCGACGACCGTTCGCCCCGGACGAGGGCCTTGGCGTGCTCCACGAGCTTTCGCAGCTCGCGGGTCAGCAGGTGCGCGGACAGAAGGCTCATGATCGCCGCCACGGCCAGACCGACCACCGCCGCGCCGAGGAAACCAAACCGAAGCTGGTCCATGACGTCGCTGAGGGTCTGAAGCGACGTCGCGGCCCGAACGATGAGCGGCCCGGACTCCACGGCCGCGTACAGCAAAGGCTCGTCGAGCGTAGCGCTGGTTCGACGGGCGATACCGTGGCCGGAACGCCGGGCTTCGATCACCTCGGGTCGGTCGGCGTGATTTTCGAGGTTGGCCAGCCGATCCTCGGGGATCGCGGAATCCGCGATCACCATGCCATCGAGTCCGATGACCGTGATCCGGTAGCCGTTCGCTTCGCTGAGGCGCTTGACGATGTTCTGCTGGCTGGCGGGGTGTCGGCCTTCGTGCTGCGCGTGTAGCGCCAGAGCCTGGGCCGCGGTCTGGGCGTGTCCTAGCAGGTCGGCCTGCACTCGCTCCCCCAGGAAGGTCCTGAGGAGACTCTCGAGGTAGATGCCGATCGCACCCCCGATCATCAACATCAGGCCGAGGGACGCGACGAAGAGCTTGACCCGGACGCCAGACCGCCGGGCCGTGGGCTTCCTACTCCGCATGGAGGCGGAAACGATAGCCTACCCCGCGCAGGGTTTCGATGTATTCACCGGCTTCCCCCAGCTTCTGACGCAGACGCTTCACGTGGGTATCGACCGTTCGCGTGCTGACGTCGGCCTGGATCCCCCAGACGTCATCCAGCAGCTGCTTACGGGTTTGCACGCGGCCCTTGCGCGACAGCAGGGTCGTCAGCAGCTTGAACTCGAGGGCGGTCAGCGTGACTTCGTCGCCGTCGTTCCACACCTGATGGGCGGACGGATCCACCCGCAGCGCGCCGAACAGCAGCTCCTCGCTGGGCGGAGGGGCGCTCTGGCTCCGACGGAGAACGGCGCGCACTCTCAGCATGAGCTCCCGGACGCTGAACGGCTTGGTCACGTAGTCGTCCGCGCCGACCTCGAAACCGACGACTCGGTCGATCTCGTCGTCCTTGGCGGTGAGCATCACCACCGGAATGTTCTTGGTCTCGGCCAGGCCCCGCAGCTGCCGGCACACTTCGGTTCCGGTGGTGTCGGGAAGCATCAAGTCGAGCAGAACGAGGTCGGGCAGAGGATTCTTCTGGGCCTGCTCGATCGCTTCCGCGCCGCTGAGAGCGGACCGGGTCTGGTAGCCTTCGCGCTCGAAGTTGTATTCGAGGGTGCTGACGAGATCTTTTTCGTCGTCGACGATCAGAATCAAGCCGGCCATTCGAGGAGAACTCCGCACTACGCCGCTTCTTTTCGCAACTGCGAAATGCACCCGCCGTCCGTTCGCCGTCGCGCTTTCGGCCCCGCGAGCGAGTTGCAGCGTGGCAAGGATGCCGGGCCGTCTTCCCGTCGCAAACGCGGCGCGCGAGTCCTTCCGCGCCGCGCGAAACGGAGTCTGGCCACCTGTATCGCCGCGAGAACGGCGCAGGTCAGTGGAGCACGGCGCCGTTGGGGCCCGACGCGACCTTGAGCAGCTCGGGGGGCCGGCGGCGGGACATGGCGTCGAGGTCTTTCTCGAAGAAGAACGCGTCTTCTCCGAATGCGGGTTTCAACTTGTCCAGCCAGGTGGCGGTCGGGTCGAACTTCGCGAAGAACGGGCGCTTGGTCCAGTCGGGATCGCGGGCCTGCATGAAGCTCAAGACGAAGACCTTCTCCCCCCCGACTTCGGTGATGCCATCGACGACCACCTTGCCCGGGAACGCGGACATCGAAGGACCTCGGGCCGTGCGGCCGAGTCCCGACACCCGCTGAATGGCGTCCTGGAAGATCTCGTAGGCCCGAACCAGCGGGACCTCGAAGTAGTGGCGCGCGCCGGTGTCTCGCTCCACGAACATGTAGTACGGGATGCAACCCTGATTGACCTGCATGTCCCACATCTTCACCCAGACGTCGGAGTGGTCGTTGATCCCTCGGATGAGCGGCGACTGGGTCCGGATGTTCGCGCCGGTGCTACGGATGCGTCGAACCGCTTCCCGCGCCACCGGCGTATCGAGCTCCACCCAATGATTGTAGTGGCCCATGATCGCGAGGTGTTTTCCGGCGTTGATGACCTTCTCGAAGAGACGGAGGAGGTCATCGGCGTCGCGGTCGGTCACGAATCGGTGAGGCCAATACGAGACCGACTTGGTCCCGATTCGAATCGTTTGAATATGCTCGAACCCTGGCTCGAGGAAACGCTCGATGTAGCTGGCGACGTTCTTCGTACGCATGACCAGCGGGTCGCCGCCGGTGATCAGGACGTCGGTCAAGGACTTCTCGCGGCGAATGAAGTCCGCAAACCGACGGGCCTCATCGGTGGCGAACTTCATGTCGTCCATGCCCACGAACTGCGGCCATCGGAAACAAAACGTGCAGTAGGCGTGACACGTTTGCCCCTGGGACGGAAAGACGAGGCACGTCTCGCGGTACTTTCGCTGCACACCGGCGACCGGTTCGTCGTCCAGCATGGGGACGTTCGCCGACTTTTGGCCGGCCGGGTGAGGGTTCATGGCCAGTCGAATTTGATTCGCCAGCTCCTTGCGCTTGTGGGCATCGATATTGGCGTCCAGGGCGCGACCCATCAGGTCGAAGTGCTCTCGCTCGAGCATGCCCATCTGCGGAAAGGTCAGTCGAAACATCGGGTCGTCGGGCACCTTCGACCAGTCGATGAGCTCTTCGACCACGTAACTGTTGGTTCGAAAAGGTAGAACGCTGGCCACGACCTTCATGGCTCTGCGGTCGCTAGGGCTCATCTTCTGTAGCTGCGGGATCTTGTCGATGTCACGAATCCCGTAGAATCTCAGGTTGTGCGGCTCGATATTCAACTTATGTCTCTCCTCTTACGCTAGCGGGCATCAGCGGCGAGGCGAATGCCCTGGGCACACCACCGTTGGTGTGGATAGAAAAAGTTTCGATACGTGGTCCGAACGTGGCCGCGGGGTGTCAGACAACAACCACCACGAACGACGTTTTGACTGCACATGAACTTGCCGTTGTACTCGCCGAGGGTCCCTTCCAGCGGCCGGTAGCCGGGATAGGGCCCGTACGAACTTTGCGTCAGCTCCCAAATGTCTCCATAGAGCTGAGTGTGTGACGCGCTGACGGCTCGGGGGTGAAACGTCTCGTCGCTGAGGAAGTTGCCCTCGACCGGTTCGGTGATCGCCGCCGTCTCCCATTCGAATTCCGTGGGCAGGCGATGGCCTGCCCACCGCGCGAACGCGTCGGCCTCATAGAGGCTGACGTGGACCACGGGTTCGGTGGTCGACGCCGGGCGCTGACCGTGCAGCGTGAACTGCATCCATCGATCGTCTTTTCGCTGCCAGTACAGGGGAGCTTGCCAACCCTCGGCTTGCACCGCATGCCAACCGTCGGACAGCCAAAGCTCAGGGCGGCGGTAGCCGCTGTCTTCGATGAAGTCGATGTACTCGAGGTTGGTCACCGGACGGCGGGCCAGGCGGAAGGGCTCGAGATACGCCTTGTGACGCGGGGTTTCGTTGTCGAACGCGAAGCCGTCGCCGGCGTGTCCGATCTCGACGAGTCCACCCTCGAACGACATCCAATCCAGGGCCGGGATCCGCGCTTCGGTCATCGTCGCGTCACCGGCGGAGGGTCGATAGGCGGGCAGAAGAGGATTTCTAGAGAAGACGTGCTTGATGTCCATGAGCAGCAACTCCTGGTGTTGCTGCTCGTGATGCAGTCCGATCTCCGCGCGCTCCATGATCGCGGCCCGATGGGCGGAGGGGGGCGCGTCGAGGAGGTCCTGCAGACGTTGGTCGACGTAGCGACGATAGTCGAAAACCTCCTGCACGGTAGGGCGGGATAGCAGGCCTCGTTGCGGGCGTGAATGACGGGGCCCGGCGCCTTCGTAGTACGAGTTGAACAGGTAGGCGAAGGCTTCGTTGAAGGACCGGTAGCCGGGGGCGTAGGGCCCAAGAATAAACGTTTCGAAGAACCACGTCGTATGGGCCAGATGCCACTTGGTAGGGCTGACATCGGGCATCGATTGTACGACGCAGTCTTCGGCCGCCAGGGGCGCGGTCAGCAGCTCGGACTGGCGCCGAACGTCGGCGAACGTCGAACGAATGTCGTCGTGTCGCCACGGGTCGTTCGCGAGCGTGCTTGTTGCTTCCACCAACGTGGTCCTCCTTCGCGGCAGGCCGCGGTACTCGGGCGGCTGAGCGCCATCCGTGCGGACCGCGCCACCGCGATGATCATAGACGGCTTCCGAAGAGGGCCGCTCTAGAACGGGAGTAAGGCTTTCGTCGACTCGCGTGGGGAACGCAGTCTCGGCCTCGCCTCCACACGCGTCCTTAACAGCTGTGAACTTGGTTGAGCAAGGACAGTCTGCCGATCCACTCGGAAGAATGCAGGGGGTTCCCCGGTGACGTCTTACTGCCGATATCGAGCCTTGATGTGGGGAATGAGGTAGTCGTGAAAGGTCATCGCAAAATCGTAGTGAGGCGAGAAACGCCAGTCGTTTCGAGCGCGCGTGTCGTCGACGTCGTTGGGCCACGTGTCGACGATCGCCTGCCGACGGGCGTCGGGTTCGAAGGAAATGTCCGCGCCCGGAAACGCACGCGTGGTCATTTCGGCGACCTCGCCGGCCGTCGGTGCGAAGGCGGTAATGTTGTAGACGTGGCTGCTGAGGGCATTTCGGTCGGCGTCCATGAGCTGGATGAGGGCATCGATGGCGTCGGGCATGGCCATAAATGAGATGCGGGTGTCCGCGCGCACGAAGCACGTATACGGGCGTCGCTGTGCGGCGGCGTGTATCATTTCCGGGGCGAAGTCCGATGTGCCGCCATGCGGTACCGTAAACGCGCTGATCAAACCGGGAAATCGAATGGCCCTAAAGTCGACGCCCTTTTTGTCTTCGTCGACGGAGAGTTGCTTGTAGTGGTGTGAGTAGTAGTGGCCTAAGTGCTCGCAGTAGAGCTTGTTACACCCGTACATCGTGGTCGGGAGATTGAACTGCTCCTCTGTCACCCGCGGGTGGTCGAGCTTGGTCTGTAGGTCGGGCAGGCCGTAGGTCGCGATCGAACTCGGGAACAAGAACTTGACCCGCTCTCCATGGCTCTTCGACTGCTGGGTCGCCATGCGCAGCAGATTGATGGTTCCTTGAACGTTGACGTCGTGGGCGACCTCGGGGCTGAACTCGGCTCTCGTCGACAACAGCGCGGCCAGGTGAAAGATCGTATGGATCTCGAACTCGCTGACCATTCGTTCCAGAAGACGGGCATCGAGGATGTCGCCTACGACGTGCGTTTCAACGAGGCCGTGGAGCTTGGGGTCGAGTGGCCTCAGGTCGAGGCCAACGACTCGATAGTCACCGCGCTCGGCGAATCGGTTGATGAGGCCGTGGCCCATCTCTCCGTTGGCACCGGTGACCAGAACCGCTCTTTGTCTGGACATCGCTCGGCCCGTAACCGAAGCCTCTTCGACAAGCAAGCGAGGACATCAATCCGAGCGCGGGGGCGGAATTGGGAACAGTGCGTCAATGTGTTTGTTGCGTCGAAGGCCGACCGCTTCCCGATGGATCTTGTAGTCTTGCCGAGCCTCGATCGCCTCGCGACGTCGACGTTCTCGCTGCGCGATGCGCTCGGCGCGTGACTCAGGGTCGGTTGCGCTGTCGAGCTCGGCGTCGGCGAGAGTGACGGTAAGGATCGCGGCGATCACTTTCGCCTCTGCGCGGCCGAGGGCGAGGGCGATCTCGGCCTTGAGCTCCTGCTCTAGGTGCAGCTGTTGTTCCTCTGTGTTCAGGTGCGCGCGCAGTCGTTCGATGTGGGGGCCCTCGATGCCGCGGTCCTTGAGCTGCGCGATGAGGCGGTGCCAGTCTTGTCGCACGCTGGCGGTTGTGCCGTACCGTTGTGGTCCCCGGCAAGAGTCCGATCGACAGCGAGGATACGGTCGTTCACGATGGTTGGCCGTGGCTCGTTCGGAAGAAGACAAGGTCTACGGAGTGAATGCCGTCCGGGCGGCGTTTGCCCGTCGTGGCGACCAGATTGTGCGGGTGTTGGTCGACGAGGCGCGCGTCGACGATTTTCGCGGCCTCCTAAAGGAAGCGGCCGGGCGGCGAGTGGCGTACAAGCTCGTGACCGCCGATGAGGTGGCCGCCTTCGCCGGCAGTCGACACCACGAAGGAATCTGTATCCTCGCCCGTCCTCCCCGCAGTGGGCTGAGGTACTGGGTCGAGCAGGTCACGAAGTCTCCGTGTCTGGTCGCGCTCGACGACGTTCAAAACCCCCACAACCTCGGCGCGGTCGCGCGTTCGGCCGCGCACTTCGGCGGCTCCGCGATCCTTCGGAACGAACGAGACGGCCGATGGACGGGGGCGGCGTTTCGGACCGCCGAGGGCGGGGCAGAGTTCGTAGACCGGGTCGCGGTTCGAGGCCTCCCGGACGCACTCGGGGTGGGGAATATTGCACAATGGGCGCAAGCCTGATGCAGCCATGCCGCGTGAGTGAAGAAGGCCTTAGGGTTGTAAAACTCTTTCACCGGGGAAGATAATGACGGTACCCGGAGAAGAAGCCCCGGCTAACTCCGTGCCAGCAGCCGCGGTAATACGGAGGGGGCTAGCGTTGTTCGGAATTACTGGGCGTAAAGCGCGCGTAGGCGG
>JANQQN010000185.1 GCA_028289325.1 Myxococcota bacterium
CGACTACGCGAGCGTACGCCGAGCTTCAGGGCCGAATCTACAGCCGTACTCGGAGCGGCTGGCCGAGCTGGGCATCGCCACCATCGGCTACGACGGAACGCTGCACGGGCCTCGAGACCCGACGAGCGCCGACCCCGACCTGACGTTCTTCAATCTATTCAATCCGGTCGCCGCGCGAGACAACGTCCGGCAGGGCGCGGTGGATCTGATCGCGCTCGCGCAAGCGCTGCCGACCCTCATGGTCCCCGCGTCGGTTGCGGGTGGCGTCCATCGCTTCGATGCGGATCGGTACGCGGTCATCGGCCACAGTCAGGGCGCGCTGGTCGGCGCCCCGTACCTCGCCGCCGACAACTCGGCCCGGGGGGTGGTGTTCTCCGGGCTGGGCGCAATTCTCACCATCACCCTGCTCGAGCGGAAGGACATCGTGGACTTCGCGGCGTTGCTCACCCTTCTGCTCGCCCTTCCCCCCGACGCGCCCCTCGACGAGCTCCACCCGGTGGTGAATCTTTTTCAGCAGTTCATCGAGCCCGCGGACCCGATCGCGTATGCGCGGAGTTTTCGCGAATCGCCGGCCCCAGGCTCGGCCACCGCGGTCCTGATGGTCGAAGGCTTCGAAGACTTCGCGTCCCCGGCGCGGGGCCAAGAGGCCTTCAGCGTGGCGGCGGGACTGCCGGTGATCATGCCGGTGTTCCGACCGCCCGTCGCCGCGCAGTGGCTGGGGCCTGACCCGGCCGCGGCCCCCGCGTCGAACAACGTGAACACCGGTCTCGGCGTCACGACCTACGGGCTCCTTCAGTATCCGGATGAGACGCACTTTCCGATCTTCCGAAACGAGGACGCGAACCGCCGGACGGTCGAATTTCTGCGTTCCGTCCTGATCGACGGCGTGGCCGTGATTCCGGCCACGCAATGAACCGCGCCCTCACCGCGCCGACGTCGCGAGGCCCGACGCGGCGGGGCTGGGACTGGTAAGCTCGGCGGGAGGTGAACGGATTCGCCACCGGGGCCCGCGTGCTCCACGTCGTATTGCTTGCCTTGGGGATCGGCGCCGCCGCGCAGCTGTTGACGATGTCGGACGCCCTCGAAGCGACGAGCCTCGAATCGTCGGCCGAGGTGCGGAGCATCGTACGGGCGCAGCTGGACGGATTCATGGTCCTTTCCGCCCCCCTGTTGCTGCTTACGTTGGCCGTCGGCTGGCTTCCGCTGCAATCGCAGCTGCGGTCCCGAGCGATCGGGGTCGGGGTGTGGGCGCTGCTGGCGGCCCTGTCCACACGATGGCTGAGCCCCCGCCTGGAGACGCTGAGAGCGCAGCTGGGGCGGGCGCTCGATGGCTTGCCGCCGACCGCGGTCGGCGCCGCCGATTGGGTTCAGCTGACCGCGATCAGTCGCTCGCTGCTGGTGGGGCAGCTGGTGGTCGGCGTCATCCTGCTGCTGTGGGCGGTGACCGCAAGCGGGCCGAAACGAACGTACGGCGGCATTCAGCTCTAGCCGGCGCAGTCAGCCGTCGCCGGTCCGACCGAGCGCCCAACGTGTCGCGCTCAGCGGATCGGAAATGAGTCCGGCTTTGCTGGCGACCTGACCTGCGATTCGATGAGCTTCATAGGCTCCAACTGAGGTGAGTGCGGAACTCGAGCAGTGGTCCCGTTCGCAAGCCATCGTCCAACGGATCCTTCGACCACAGAACGCCTCCTGCCAGCTCGGCCGTCCATGACAAGCGGCTGACCAACGGCAGACGCAGATAGGTGAATGCGGATAGGCCCAGGTGCGTGCCGAAGGTGTCGGGCTCCTCGACGCCGAAGACCCGCCGAACCTCTTCGGCTCGGTCACGTCGTACCTGCTGAAAGATGAGGCGAGGATGGATCTCTGCGCCCCAGCCCGCCGTCAACATCCATAGGGGCGATTCCCAGCTCGCGCCGAAACGAAAGCGGATCTCTTGTTGGTTGATATCGAGCTCGGGGCCGCTGCGGTTCGCCGCCGTGGCTCCGGCCGCGAACCGTAGCGCCCATGCGCTAGCGAGCATCCGCTCAACGCCGATCTCGATGACGTGCAGTGGCGCGAGGCCTGAAACCGGTGAGAACGCCGCCAGTCCGTAACCCGCGGTCCATCGCCACGGCCGAGGAACGATTCGTTCGCCGCCGCGCAGGCGCGCTCTACTGGCGGGAACACGCACCAGATCGTCTTCTTCGACGGTGACCTGTCCCCCCCAAGTGAGCGTGAAGTCGGCGGCTCTGGCGAAAGTTCCGGCTGGCGATACGACTCGGTACTGGTCCGGCAACAAGGCCACGCGGATGACGTCACCTCTTCGTTTCGGGATTTCGGCCACCAGACGACCGCCACGATCGGTAATCCAGAAGTCTCCGCTGAGCTGAGCGCTGAGAATCAGCGCGGCACCGAGCTTCGGCGGCTGGGTGAAGGTCCATTGACCATGACCCCGCAGATCGAAATCGAAGCTCGGTCGTTGGTTGAACGCCGACTCTTCAACCGACCGCACGCTGGTCAACCGGTAGGCGTACGTGTACGCCTCGACGAGGCTGATCCGCCCGTCGCCGTCGAAGTCGGCCACGCCGCGCATGCCGGTCATCAGATGATGAGTGAACAGACCGCCCCGCAAGTACGCCCACTCCTGGGCGGCGGAGCCGGTCCCCGTCGCTGAAATGACCACCGTTCCCCGAACCGCACCGTCGCGAGGGAGCATCACCTCGACCGGCGGGCCCGGTCGCCCGCCTTTGAGTTTGCCGCGTAACGATGGCGTACGACAGGCGTCGATGATGATCAGCCGAAGGTCGGCAGGAATGTCTTCGATCTGCTGACGAAGCGCCGGCAAGCCCATGCGCTCCCCGTTGAGGTGTAGGGCACCCACATCGGCGTGGGCGGAGACATAGAAGATGAAGGTGGTTGAGCTCTTCGAGCTCAGCTCGTGCATTCTTCCCCGCGCGACGTCGAGCGCGCGCACCACATCGCGGGGGCGTGGCGAGATGACCAAGTCGGCCCGGTCGGCACGAACCGCACCAACGCGGGTTAGCAGCTCGTGCATGCGACGGGCGTCGTCCTCCGCGTGGTCCAGAACCTCTTCGTCGGCCAGACCTGTGTTGCTACCGATGACCACTGCGACGCGAGTATCCGGCGGAACCCGCGGGTTACTGATCCCGCTCGCGGCTAAGACGACCGCGAAGGCCTTTGCGATGATCAAAGAGAGCTACTCCTTGAAGATGACCAAGCGGACGATCTGGGCCGATAGATCGATCTTCTCGGGAGGTGGAAAGACCTTCGAGCCCCCGCCCTCGACGAAGGCTCTTTCGACCATGGCCGTCGAAAGGGGGCGCTGCGACACCAGCAAGTAGAGCGCCTCACGACCCACGTAGTCATCGAGCTCGACGCTGCCCGGGAGCAGTTGGATTTCGTCGCGGGCCGCATAGGATCGAGGTCCATCCGCCGTGGGCGGTGGATAGTAGAGACTGAAGCGTCGCTTTTCGTCGAGATTCACCACGTAGATGTATCCGGCCGTCCAGGTCCTCACGCCAAACCGGATCACGTCTCCGGCGCGCAGAACGTGGCCCTTGCCTACAGGCTCGGCTATCCTTCCTTCGCGGCTGACAAAAAGATGTAGCGATGGAGGCGCTTGTCCGCGCATTCGGATCGTTGGTTTGACCGAACCAGGGTCCGAAACCCACAGCGGCACCACAAACAGAAGGACTGATGCCAACGCGGCCGAGCAAGCGCCAAGCCGCCAGCCCTTTGGAGTTGGCCAATCGCGCGCAACGCGGGTGGGCCGACCGGTCGCGGTCTGTCGACGACGTACTCGGGCAAAGAACAGCGCTTCAGGATGCGCGGCGGCAAAGCGATGTCGCTCGGCCCGCAGCCGACTCACGATGCCTTGGCACCGTTCGCACGACGCGAGGTGGTTCTTTTCGTCGGTGCTGGGGCGGCCGTCCGCGACCTCGGCACCGAAGGCCAATGCTTCGAGAATCCAGGCGGGTAGATGATTGTCGTCGTCGCGATCCGGTTCGATCATCGATTTCATCTGGCCTCCTTCTCCCGTTGGGCGGCACGAGCCCGCGCGACAAAGCGACGAAACGCGGCCAGCCGTCGTTTGACGGTCATTGTCGAGCATCCGAGCTCTTTCGCTATCTCATCTCGCGTCATTTCGTCGAAGTAGAAGAGAACCGCGACCCGCTGCAGCTTTGGCTTGGTCCGGGCCAATAGCTGCAAGACGGCTCGAAGGTTGTCGGGGTCGTGCGCCGGCCACGGTTCGAGCATCTGCGCGTTGTTCAATAGAACGTGCTGCACCTCGTCTTGCCGCCGCTCGGCTCGCATCAGGTCGAAGCAGCACCTGTCGGCGATGCGCTTGAGCCAAGCCAGGGGCTTGTCAGGTGTCTTGTCGCCGTACTTGAGCACACGAACGAAGACTTCTTGCAGAGCGTCGTCTGCCGCGGCGGCATTGCCGAGCAGCGCGAAGCAGCGCTGGCGGAGGATGTAGCCGTACTCCCGGAACCACAGCCGAGCGCGTACGCTGCTGGGGCTCTCTGCCAGCGTTGCATCCATCAAGCGTTAAAGATCGCACGGCCAGTCGGCGGGGGGCGCAGCGAGGTCGGAGATGCAAAACCTCTGCACGCGGCCCCAGTCGTAGTCGCAGGGCGCGACCCATTTTTCATGCAGCTCGGCCTGGGGCCAAAGAGTGATTTCAGTATCGGAGCCGCATTGGAAGGTCCTCACGCCCTCGGGGTGCTCGACTTCATCCCGGGTGAACACAACGGTCTCGCGCCATGTTTGACACCCATTGAAGGTCCTTTCGACCTCCACGAACGCGAAGAGCTCCATCTTGCGGTCGATGTTGAGCACGGTGCGTTGAATGATGGGAATGGTGGCCGGGTCGCTGGTATCCAGCGTGTTCTCCCAGATGCTGAAGCCTTGTGGCGTGGCCTGCGCCGCGCTGCGGATGCTTTCGTTCAGCACGTTGGACAGGTCGATGGTGCCGTCGAGGTAAGCGATACGAAAGTACTTCGCGCTCTCGCCCGGCGCGCTCGCGGCGACCTGATCGATGTACTCGGATAACGCGATGATCCTCTCGGGCTCGACGCCGATCCGTCCCCAGTCGAATTCCGCGTCTTGGTCCCGATCGTCGAACACAATGATGTTCGCCATAGCGAAGGAGCCCGTGCCTCCTTGGTCGGCCAAGCTGTAGAGCGCCTCGACAGGCGGTGGCGACCTGAGAGCCATCGAGAAGTCAAGGGGGAACTCGAGCGCGATATCGCTCATGTTGGTGAGAACCTCGCTCGATTCCCGCTCGTATGTACAACTCCGGATGGTCTCGTAGGGCTCTGCTGAGCAGTTGTACTCGCCCATGACCGGCTGCTCGGTACATGGGGCTTCGGTGGGCACGACTTCCGAGTTCAACCGAAGGGCATGCTGCTTGGGTGACTCCCAGATCAGCGCGACCTTGAGGTCTTCCCACGGCGCTGCTTGAGTCTCATCGCTCAGTCTCAGCGTAGCGGTCACAGTGGCAAGCGGGGTGGTTTCGTGTCGCTCGTCAACGAGGTTACCGCACGCCGCGGCCGCAAGCCCCAGGCACAAAAATCGTGAATTCGTCATGGATTTGCCCTTCTGCAAAGCCCCTCCCAAAGAGGCTTCAACTGAATTCACAAGACAGACCGATATTCAGGGCGGGTCGGGTACAAAAATCGTCGACCGGCTCCGTTCACCCAGCTTGGCACGACAAGCGTTGAATCCAGCGCAGAGCTGCCGTTCAAGCCGCGCAAAGCCGGCACGATAGATCACGGCCCGGACCCGAATCCCTGCGGCGCCGAGCCACCACGTCATGGCGCGGCGAGGTCGAATGGTGCGTCTTTATCGGGCGTAAGCACACACACTGTCCCTGCGTCGATTCACTCCCACGTGTAGAAGCCCTGGCCGGTTTTCTTGCCGAGCTTGCCCGCGCGGACCTTCTGGCGCAGCAACGGCGGCGGGCTGAACTGGGGGCCGATCTCTTTCGTGAGGTACTCGGCGATCGACAGCCGAACATCGAGACCGACGAGGTCGGTCAGCCGCAGCGGACCCATCGGGTGGCGGTACCCGAGCTCCATCGCCCGGTCGATGTCTTCGGCGGACGCGACCCCCTGCTCGAGCATGCGGATCGCCTCCAGCCCGATCGCGACCCCGAGTCTCGACGTCGCGAAGCCCGGAATGTCGCGGACGACGATCGGCGACTTGTCGATCCGGCCCGCG
Source organism: Myxococcota bacterium (assembly GCA_028289325.1). Lineage (GTDB taxonomy): Bacteria > Myxococcota > Kuafuiibacteriia > Kuafuiibacteriales > Kuafuiibacteriaceae > JANQQN01. The sequence continues at coordinate 6,223 of JANQQN010000185.1, forward strand.
AAGGCGAGGGCGGCGTCGATGTAGGTCGCGTCGGTCTGCTCGGCGCGCACGATCTCCAGCAGCGCCATGATCGGCACCGGATTGAAGAAGTGCATGCCGAGCACCCGGGCGGGATTGCGGCACGACGCCGCGAGCTCGGTCACCGACAGCGAGGAGGTGTTCGACGCCACCAGCGCGTCGGGATTTCGGCTCGAGACCTCGTGGAGGATCTGCTTTTTGAGGTCCATCAGCTCGGGGACGGCTTCGATGACCAGGTCGGCGCGCTCCGAGCTCGCGGTGTCGGTGTCGAGTCGAATTCGCGCGCGCGCGGCCTCCGCGTCGGCGGTCGACAGCTTGCCCTTCGCGATCGCTTTGGCCATCGATGCTTCGGCTCGGCCCATCGCGCGCTCGAGGACAGCGGCGTTGACGTCGCACAGGACGACGTCGAAGCCGGCCTTCGCACAGACTTCGGAGATCCCTGCGCCCATGGTTCCCGCGCCGATGATGACGATGCGTTGAATACTCACGATGCTCACTCTTTGGGGGCCTTTCTGGCCTTCTTGTCCAAGAAGGCCTGCATGCGCTGGTGCTTGTCGTCGGTCTCGAACAACACCGCCTGGCCGAGCACGTCGAGGGTCTCGAAGCCCGGATGGGCCCTCGCGCTGGCATTGAGGGCGAGCTTGGTAAGTCGAACGGCGAGGGTCCCCTGGCGCGCGATCGCCGCCGCCGTCTCTCGCGCCGCGTCGAGCACCTGCTCGTCGGGCACCACTCGGTTCACGAGCCCGATACGCTCGGCTTCGCGGGCGTCGATGATCCGGCCGGTCATCATCAGCTCCTTGGCGCGCCCGAGGCCCACCAGCTTCGGCAGTCGCTGGACGGCTCCGGCCCCGGCCATGATGCCCAAGCCGACTTCGGGCTGACCGAACCTCGCGTTTTCGCCGGCGATCCGGATGTCGCAGGCCATCGCCAGCTCGTTGCCGCCCCCCAGGCAGTAGCCGCGCACGGCGGCGATGGTGGGGATGGGCTGGTCTTCGAGTCGGCGAAAGAGGGCCGCGTTGATGCGGAGAAGGGCATCGTTTCGGGTTCGGGTCTTCAGCTGGGCGATGTCCGCCCCCGCCGCGAAGGCCCTGTCGCCGGCGCCGACGATCACCATCGCCTCGAGATCGGCGTCGTCGGCGACGGCGTCGAGCACGTCGCCCAGCTCCCGGATCATCGCCGCGTCGATCGCATTACGAAGGGCGGGGCGATCGAGGGTGATGGTCGCGATGTCGCCGTATTCGGTCGACGTGCGCTCGTAGACGATCGTTTCGTATCGTCCCGTCAGATCCGCGGACCCCATGGATCGGCTTGTAGCCGGCCGGGGGGAGGCAGCACAAGTCAGGACGAGGGGTCCGGACAGACGCCCGGGGGCTGGTTCTCGCCTTGCTCGATGTCCGAGACGTAGAAGATCTCGATCTGTTCATCGCCGGTGGGAACCAGGCTCGGATTGACGATACGAAGCGAGACCCCTTTGCCGTCCGCCTCGTCGACCACGAAGTCCGGTGTGGCGCCGTCGCCGGCGGGGACGAGGTCTTGGCCTTCAGCGCCGAACCGCCCGCCCACGAGCCGGGCTCGCACTCCGGGCGGGTATTCGGCGGGCGGGGAGAGCACATACTCGCTGACCAGCACCAGGTCGCGGGCGATCCGGACCAGCGTCTCGCCGAAGCTCGACTGACACACGGAGTCGATGAGGCAAGCGGAGCGGACCCCGTCCGAGGGACGGCACTGGGTCGCGGTCACCCCCGGCGTGGCGGCCACGACGCGGGCCTCGACCGCCTCGACGAAGGTCTCGTAGCGGGTGCCGGCGTCGGCGAGACAGCAGTCCGGGGCCGCGAACTCGGTGCACGACAGGCAGGTTTCTTCGTCCCATAGGCCCCACAGCGCGTCGCGGCACTCTCGGTCGTTGTTGCCGCCCCCAGGAGGATCGAAGCAGATCTCGCCCGCGGTCATGCAGGCTTGGTTGTTGCACGGCTGCTGCGATCCCAGCGGGGGCGGGAGGTCGCAGACGGATCCGCAGGTCGTCGTCGCCGCGCCAGCGTCGTCGGCCCGACAGTTGGCCGCCGCGCCGTCGGCGTAACCGACGATGGCCGCCACCCGGATGTCTTGGTAGCTCTTCACGGTGCCCAGGAAGTCCACGTAGGTGGCGATCGCGGTGTCGTCGGTGTCGTCCTCGTCGGAGACGAAGATCAGCACCAGGTTTGCGTCGTCCCGGAGGAAACCTGCGTTGCAGCCGTTGTCGGCCTTCCGTAGGGCGTCCTGCATGGCCAGCAGGCCCTGCTCGGTCCCGGTCCCGCAGGTGCCGACCTGGACGTTGGATTGAAAGGCGGCGATCTGCTGGGGCGCGGTGAGCGCGTTAGAGTCGATGACCCGGGTCGTGGGGTCGTCGCCCCGAAAGCAACCCCGGTCGATGGTGAGGTCGTTACACGCGGCGGCGTTGAACCCGATTCGCGTGAAGTACGGGGCCTCGTCGTCGAACGCGAACTCGGCGAGACCGGTTCGCTCCTGGGCGTTCGTTTGGTCGGTGGTCACCACCGCGATGCGGTAGTCGCCGGCGCCGGCGATCTCGTTGATGAACAGGCCGAAGTTGTCGGCGAGGTTTTGCTGCTCCTCACGCATCGAGCCGGAGTTGTCGACGATGAACAGGATGTCGGCGGGCTTGGGCTGGGCGGCGGCGAACATCTGCTCTTCCTCGATGATCTGCTCCGCGCAGACCCGTTGAAAGAGGTAGTCCTGACACGCTGCGGTGGTGGCGATGACCGCGGCGACGACGGTCAGGCCCACGGCCACACGGGTTACGGGGCGGCTTACGGCCGCCACGGGAGCCGCGGGGGCCGGGCGAAGCGAAGGTCCCATGGCCTGGATAATCGACAAGTGTGAGACCGACGACAATGGGGCGCCGCGAGATGGCATCGGCTGCGCCAAAATGGGGTGTCGACACCTCGAGAGCCCTGCATTAGACCTCGCCCATGCTCGACTTCCGCCAGGTTGGCGCCGACCTCGAACTCTATCGACGTAAGCTGTCGCGTCGTCCGTCGTTCGATCCGTCGGTCCTGGAACGCGTAAAAACGCTCTTCGAAACCCGCGCCGCGGCGATCGCCGAAACCCAGGCCCTGCAGGAGAAGAAGAACGCCCAGAACAAGGCGATGAAGCAGCTGTTCAAGTCCGGCCGCGACGAGGACAAAGCGCGGGCCCGCGAGGAGCAAAAGGCGCTGTCGCAGGCGATCAAGGATAACGAGACCAAGGTCACGGAGGTCGAGGGGCAGCTGACGGCGCTGATGCTCGAGATCCCGAACGTGCCTCACGACTCGGTGCCCGATGGGGCGAACGAAGACGACAACGAGGTGGTGCGGACGTGGGGCGAAAAGCCCGACTTCGACTTCGAGGCCCAGGACCACGTCGTGGTCGGCGAACGGCTCGGAGGCTTCGACTTCGAGCGCGCGGCAAAGATGGCCGGAGCCCGGTTCGCGGTGGAGTACGGTCCGGTGGCCCAGCTCGAGCGGGCGCTGGCGTCGTTCATGCTCGACGTTCACGTGACCGAGCACGGCTATCGCGAGGTTGCGGTGCCTTTGCTCGTGAACACCGGCGCGCTGGTCGGCGCCGGTCAGCTGCCGAAGTTCGAAGACGATCAGTTCAAGGTCCCGTTCAGTGACAACGTCGACTACTGGCTGATCCCCACCGCCGAGGTGCCGGTCACCAACCTCCATGCCGACGAGATCATCACCCCCGAAGTGGGCTCGCTGCCCCTGGGCTACGCGTCGTGGACGATGTGTTTTCGCAAAGAAGCCGGCTCCGCGGGTCGCGACACCCGGGGCATCATTCGCCAGCACCAGTTCAACAAGGTGGAGATGGTGCGGTTCGTCGAGCCCGAGACCAGCTACGACCAGCTCGAGCTGCTGGTGCAACACGCGGAGTCCATCCTGCAGAAGCTGGGGATTCACTATCGCGTGTCCTTGCTGTGCGCCGGGGATCTGAGCGCGAACGCGGCCAAGTGCTACGACCTCGAGGTTTGGGTGCCCAGCCAGGGCAAGTTCCGCGAGATCTCGAGCTGCTCCAACTTCGAGGACTTTCAGGCGCGTAGGGCCAAGATCCGCTACCGGAACGAAGCCAAAGGCAAAGCGAAGCTGGTTCACACGCTCAATGGGTCGGGCCTGGCCGTCGGACGGACGGTGGTCGCGCTCCTCGAGAACTACCAGCAAGCGGATGGATCGGTGGTGGTCCCCGAAGTGTTGCGGCCGTACATGCGGGGGCAGGCGCGGCTGCTGCCCCTACGGTAGATCGAGCAGGGCCTTCAGCCTTTCGATCTCCTCCGAATCGTAGGCGCGGGTCTTCTCTTGGGGGCTCGGCTCGTCGCTGTCGACCGGCGCACGCAACGCCTCGCTCAGGGCCGGCGGAAGCGACTCCATCACCGTCGCCTCCACCAGCGCGCCGGGAAGGGGCGCGGGGCCGGCGTCGGTATCTTCTTCGTTGTCCGCACCGAAGTCGGCGGGGCGAGCGATCGTCTCGTCGCCGAAGGGGGTCGGTGTTCGGTCCGGGACGTTCGGCTCGACCACGGGCATGGCCAAGGTCTGGTCGTGACCGGTCGGGAAGCCGTCGACGGGCGGTGGACTGAACGGAGACTCGTCGCTCGGCGGAGGGTCCAGGCGAGCCAGATCCGCGGTGAACGGATCGCCGCCGCCGCCCGCGACGAAGGCCGCCGTCGCGTCGACGTCGAACATTTCGGTTCGGTCACCCTCATCCTCCACTCGGGTGGCCGATGTGGCCTGGTCGCGGCCCGCGAACGCGTCATCATCGAGGTCGTGAAACGACCACAGGTCCACGGCGGGATTCGAGGCCGTCGCCCGACCTCCCCCGATGCCATCGCCGACCGATAAGGGCGTGTCGCGGCGGCGAGGGGGCGTCGGTGGCCGCCGGGATGTCGCCGCAGAGGCCGGCCGGGATCGGACTCGACTGCGGGACCGGACGGAGGGGGCAACCCGCCAGTCGTCGTCATCGGGGCGCGCGTCCATCGCTGCGTTGTCGCTCGCGGTTCGGGGGCCTGGTGGCGCGCCGGACGCAGGGCGGTCGAGGTCGAGATGGAGATCCCGCGGGGGCTGGGGCTCGATGTGCCCGGGCGTCACCGGGTCGCCGGGCATCTCTCGGATACCGGCCGTCTCGTCGACCGATGCCTCGTCACGGTCGCGAGGGCGCTCGGTGGCGAGGGCAAAGGCCTGGGCCCGGGCTTTCTGCTCGAGGCGGTCGGCCTCCATCGACCGGCCCTGTTGTCGCAGCAGCGTGGCGAGGCGAAGGCGTGCACCGGCGCTCTCCCGGGTTCGGCCCAGCTCCTCGTAGACATCGACCAACTCCTGCAGCGTTTCGAGATCGTCGGGCTGTAGCCGCACGAGATGCTGGAGCACGGCCATCTGTTTGAGCCGCTGACCCATGAGCCGAAACCGAGCGACGGCCTTTCGGTACGCGATGATCGCTTGGTCCGGATGGCCGCGGCGTAACGCTTCCTCCGCCACCCGCAACATACGTTGCTCCTGGTGGCTCTCGAGCCCTTGCACCCGCTTGACGAGCGTGTGAGGGGTGGAGGTGACCCGCTCACGGGGACGGCCGAACCACCGGCGCCACCATCGACCTCCCCAGTCGCCCACCGGGTTATGGTGCCCGCTCCGCCGGCTTTTCTCGAGTCGAATGCCTCGGATGTTGCGGGTATCTACGTGGTGCCGAACAACGAAAGCTGAGGGCCTCGGGCGGGTCGCCGAAACGAAGACGGATGGAGCGGCTGTGCGCGTTGGACCTGGTTGAGCCCCAGACGGGCGACATGAGCGTCGAATAGCTTCCTTACGGATTCAACGTAGGGGCCGGAGCCCCGCATGCGTTCGAAGAACGCGGACCGGTTCATCTGCCCGCCGCGCGCGTCCTTGATCAGGGAAAGGATCCGCGCCGCGCGCAATGGCAGCCGCTCGCGAAGCCGCGCTTCAAACACCGTCCGCACGCTGCCGGGCAGACGAATGAATCCCAAGCCAGCCCGCAGCGCGCCTGCGTCGGCAGCGGCTTCGAGAAGCGTCGGAATGTCGCCGTCGTTCAGACCAGGAATCAGTGGAGATACGCTGACCCCGACGTCGAGCCCGGCTTTGGCGAGTCGCGCCACGGTCTTCATGCGGCGCTGAGGGGTGGCGGTGTATGGTTCGACCGCGCGCGAGCTGTCGACGTCCCACACCGGAATACTGATCGAGACGGTGAGATGGGTGACCTCGTGAAGCTGCAGAAGGACATCGATGTCCCGCTCCACCAGCACCCCCTTCGTCACCACCGCCACCGGGTTTCGATACTCGACGCACACTTCCAAGCAGCGCCGAGTGAGGTGGTAGGACGCTTCAAGCGGCTGGTAGCAGTCGGTGATGCCCGAGAAGGCCAGCAGCTTTCCGGTCCATTGGGGGCGGTCGAAAGCCGCTCGGAGCAGCTCCGGCGCGGCTTGTTTGACGGTCAGCTTGCGGTCGAAGTCCGTTCCGGCTCCGAAGCTGAGATACTCGTGGGACGGACGCGCGTAGCAGTACGTACACCCATGAAAACAGCCTCGATAGGGATTGACCCCGTGGTCGAAGGGGAGGTCCGGACTGTCATTGGTGGTGATGATCGACTTTGAGCGGTCTTCATAGATCGACAGCGTGGCGGGCGGCGTGACGCCGTCGAAGTACTCGACCGCCTCCGACGACCAGGGATTGGGCGGATTGTCGATCGGCCTCGGCACCCGACCCACGGTACTGAACGGGTGTTCGGTTGCAAGGGGTTCGTGTCTTTTGGCGGCAGCGATGCGCCGGCGACCGGCCTCAGGTCAGAACCCGCTTCAGCCGGCGTGGGTCGTCGGTGATCAGACCGTCCACCCCCGCGGCGATCAGGCGGCGCGCGTCGTCCTCGCGGTTGACGGTCCAGGCGAACACCCGAAAACCCAGCCGCTTCAGTCGCGCGATGTATCTGGACGTCACCAGGCTTCGCTCGATCATCAGCATGTCGGGCATCGCCTGTAACGAGAACCACGGGGGCCGAGAAGTGATCTGCGCGTACAGTGAGCGATCGACGGGCGGCCCAATGATCTGGGCCCGGCGGATGCGGCCGTCGGCGGCGCGCACCGCGGCGAGGGTTGCGGGCTCGGCGGCGCTGATCACCACCTTGTCGACCGCCTCGTGGGCCTGGACGAGCTCGACGACCGCGCTGACCAACGGCGCCACGTTCCCGCCGGGACCGGGATGTTTGATCTCCACGTTGATCACCACCTGGGTGCCGAAGGTCGCGAGCACCGTGTCGAGCGATGGGACCCGTTGCCCCATGAACGCGGGCGCGAAGTCACCGCCGGCGTCGAGGGTCCGAACCGCGGACCACGGGGTCTCCGAGATCCGTCCGCGACCGTTGGTGGTGCGCTCCAGCGTTTCGTCGTGCAGAACCACGACTTCACCGGTCGCGCACTGCCGGACGTCGAGCTCGAACGGCAGCCCCAGTCGGGCCGCGACCCCGAACCCACTGAGAGTGTTCTCGGGCGCGACCGCCGCCGCGCCTCGGTGACCCATGATCGTCGTCGGTTCGGGAAACAGATCCGCGGTGGCTCGCGGCCGGTAGGCGGGCAAGCGCCGGGTCCAACGCCGTAGGCCCACCGTCGCCGCGCCGGCGCCCACCGCCGCCACGCCCACACGCCACCACCACGGGTTCATGGCGCTCGCGATCCGGCGGGCCCGGGGGAGGTCTGGCAACAGGCCCGAACACGGGAGGGTCGGCCGACGGCCGGTTGTTTCGAGGCCCGGTCGGTGAAGCTCACGAGTGGACGCTATGTTCCCAAAGCCGCACGCCGCCCAAAAGCCCGGCGAGGTTGGAAACGACAGCGACGTTGGCGGGCAACTCGGTCTTCAGCTTCTTGGCGTTGCCGCCCCCGATGTAGATCCGGCGCGGATTCCAGATCGGCTGGATGGTTTGCAGCACCCGAATCACCCGCTTGGACCAGCGCTTGGTCCCGACCTTCTTGAGGGCCACGGCCCCCAGGTACTCCTCGTAGCTCGTGCTCTTGTGAAAGGGATGGTGGCCGAGTTCCAGATTCGGGACGAGCTTACCGTCGACGAACAGCGCGCTGCCCATGCCCGTGCCGAGCGTCAGCACCATTTCCACCCCGTCGCCGTCGACCACGCCAAGGCCCGCGACGTCGGCGTCATTGGCGATGCGCACCATCCGCTCGGTTCGGACCTCCAGTTCCCGCGCGAGCGGAAAGCCCGTCCATTCTCCGTCGAGGTTCGGGGCGCTCACGATCGCGTTGTCGACGACGACGCCGGGAAATCCGACCGAGATGCGGTCGAACGTCGGCTGGGCGTCCATGAGGTCGACCAACGCCTTCAGCACCGGTTTCGGACGCGCCGGGCGCGGGGTGGCAACCCGACGTCGATCGTTGACGGGAATGCCTTCGGGGTCGAGCACGAGCATTTTCAGCCCGCTGCCCCCGATGTCGATCGACAACGTTGCCCCCCGCCGGCTGCCCATCGAGCCTAGTCATCTAACCGTTTTACCAGGCAAGATCCAGCGCGTCGTCACTCGGACGACATAGGACTGCCGTCACGACGACCCGGTGTTGACAGGTAAGCGTCACGCCGAAAATGGCAGAGCTGCACCGACCCGCGAGGGAAGATGGATGGCCCGTGGACCCCATGATGACACCGGCGAAGGACGCCATCTCGCTCCTGAACGACGCCCCCCTCTTCATCTTGGAGTTCGATGCGGATGGGGTGGTGACCCATGCTTTCGGCGGGGCGCTCGCTCGCCATGGGGGCGCCGAGGCGTTTGTCGGTCGTCCCGCCGCGTCCCTGTTGGAGGATTGTCCACGGCTGGTGCAGGCGATCCGAGGCATCGCGCCCGGGGCGTTGATGCAGGTGCAAACGACCTTCGACGACGTGCCGTACGCGGTATGGCTCAGCGCGCGAAAAGGAAGGGTTCTACTGTTCGCCGGCGAGGTGATGCACGGAAGCCACATGATGCGGGACTCGACCCAGTCCCAGCGGCTTCAGTCGTTGGGCCGGCTCGCCGGCGGCATCGCCCACGACTTCAACAACGTGCTCATGGCGGTGATGGGGCACGCCCAACTCATCCATCGAAGAACTCGAGACGAAGGGGTCCGCACCGCGGCGTCGACGATCGTGACCGCGGCCGAACGCGCCGCGGGGTTGACGGACCAGCTCCTGGGGTTTGCGCGGCAGGGTAAGCTTCAGCAGGAGCCGGCGGTCATCGACGCCCTGGTCACCGAGGTGTGCCGGCTGCTCGATCGGACCATCGATCGTCGCATCCAGGTCGTACATCGGCCGAGCTCGGTCCCCGCGGTGGTTCGCGGTGACCCCGGCCAGCTCCAGCAGGTCATTCTTAACCTCGCCCTGAACGCCCGCGACGCGATGCCTACGGGCGGGGAGCTGGTCTTCGCCACCGATATCGTCGAGGCCGAACCGACCTCGGCGGAAGTGACGAGCGATCTCACGGTGGAGACGCGAGTTCGGCTCTCGGTCACCGATACCGGCGCGGGGATGACCGAAGACGTTCGAGCCCGGGTGTTCGAGCCGTACTTCACCACCAAGGATGTCGGTGAGGGCCACGGGCTGGGGCTCTCGATGGTCTACGGCATCGTGCGCAATCACGACGGTTGGATCCGGGTGCACAGTCGACCCGATGAGGGGAGCACGTTCGAGGTGTATCTGCCCCTGGATCGAGAGTCGTTCTTGGATGCCCCGGGCAAAGCTTCGGAGCCGTCGCCGGGCCGCGGTCACATCCTCGTTGTGGATGACGAAACGATGGTGCGGGAGGCGGTCCGAGGTTTGCTCGAGCGGCTCGGCTATCGGGTGACCGAGGCCGAGCATGGCCCGGCCGCGCTCGCCACGTTCCAGGCCCAACCCGGGCGGTTCGATCTCGTGCTGATGGATCTGCGGATGCCGGGGATGGCCGGCTCGGAGTGCTTGCGTCAGCTCCGGGCGCGATCGCCGCGGCTGCGCGCGGTCCTGTCGTCGGGCTTTTTGCCCCCCGACGGCGTCCGGCAGGCGCTGTCCAACGCGCCGACCGGCTTCCTGCAGAAGCCGTACACGATCGGTCGCCTCGCAGAGGTCGTCCAGGCGGTGATGCGGCAGTGAGCTGGCTCGGCTGGACCCGCGCTCACCGCGCGAGGCGCTCGAGGGCGCGGGTGGCGTCGGCGTGGCCGGGCGCGAGTCGGGTCGCCTGACGGTACCGGTGTCGGGCCGCTTCGCGATGTCCGTTGCGTTCAGCGAGGGCGCCCCACGCGAACCACGCGTCGGCGTCGAGGCCGCCCCGGGTCTCGAGGGCCGCCCATCGTTGGTTGGCCTCCCCGTCATGCCCGAGCGCGAACAGCGCCCGAGCGAGCCCCCGTTCGGCCATGTCGTACCCGGGCGCGACGCCGAGCGCGCCCCGGAACGCGCGCTCGGCCTCGCTGTAGGCGCCGCCGGCGAGGTAGGTCTTTCCGCTCCAGGTCAAGGTGTACACGTTGTCGGGCTGCAGCCGGCGGGCGACGGCCATATGCGCGGCCGCCTCCGGGATTCGGCGCTGGGACAGCGCGAGCGCCGCCTGATTGATGCGGCAGAAGATCCAGTTCGGCAAGAGGGCTTGACAGCGCGCGAAGGCGGCTTCCGCCGCCGCGTAGTCGCCGCTCATCATTCGCGCTCGACCGTAGTTGAGGTGGGCGCGCCCGTTGTTGGGCGAGCACTCGAGCACTGACCCCCACAGGCTGAGCCCGTCGCGCCAAGCCCGGTTGCGCGCGGCGGTACCCGCGGTGAGGGCGACCAGCAGCGCCACCGCGACCGCGCTCCAGACGAGTCGGGGCCCCCGCTTGTCGGCCGCGCGGGCGATCGGCGGTCCGAGCAGACCGATGGTGGCCCAGATGAGGCCGGGCAGGGCGATGTACACCCGGTGCTCGGACGCGGGTTCGGACAGGGGAACGAAGGAGTTGGTCGGCGAAAGCGCGATGTAGAACCACAGGACGCCGAACGTGAACAGCGGCCGTCGCCGCCACAGGACCAAGGCGGCGCCCATCCAGGCCGTGGCCCACGCGATGGCCCCCAGCACCGCCGGCTCGAGCACGCTTTCGCTCCAGCGCATCGTGAGGTCGGCGCACAGGTCGGCCGGCCACGCGAACAGCTGTTGGTACCGCACCCAGACCCGGGTCTCGGTCAGGAGGAAGTTGAAGGGCGCGACGCTGCTGCGCGCGGCGCGCGCTTGGTCGCCGACCATCCACTCGTGCAAGGCGGCGAAGCCGAACGCGGCCACCGCGAGGGGGAGCACGGACCCCGCTAACGTGCGGTAGCGGATGAGACCCGAGGCCTCGGGCCCCGCGCTCGCTCGATCCCCGCGCTCGGGGCCCAGGGTGAGCGCCCACAGAATCGCCAGCGCGGGGGCGGTGACGGCAATGATCTTGGTGGCCATGGCCAGGACCAGGACCACCGCTGACGCGGCGAGGGTCGGGCCTTGCTGGCGCTCGCGGCCGCGAACGTACAGCAGGAGGCAGGCGAACATCAGGGCCGCGGCCTGCAGCGACGACCGGGCGGAGACGTAGTTGACGGTCTCGGTGGCCAATGGGTGGGCGGCCATCACGGCGGTGGCGACCATGCCGGCGACCAGAGGGCCTCGGTTCGCATCGTCGGCCCGTGGATCGTCTGCGCTACTGTTGGCCGCCCGCCACAACCGAGCGGTCAACAGTCCGATGACCGTGGCCGCGAACGCGTGAAGTGCGATCGAAAACAGGCGGTAGGCCCACGGCTCACCGCCGCCGAGGGCGTGAGACAGGGCGAATCCGATGAGCAGGATCGGCCGGTAGGATCGATTCTCGGCCAAGGGAGAGAACGTGGAGACGTCCCAGAAGTACCGCGGGACATGGCGGAGATCCCGCAACCACGTGTTGTCTTGAATCGAGTGCCCGTCGTCGAAGTGAAAGCCGTTGGGGACACTGTTGGCGTAGGCCGCGACGCTGATCACCGCCGCGGCTGCGAGCAGGAGCGGGGCGATCCGGCGAGCCATCGCGCGAGCCACAAACCACGGCCGGTGGAGGGCGGCAATCCCGGCGCGCAGTCGTCAGCGCGGCGGCGCCTCGGACAGCTGGCCCTGTTCGGCGAGGGCGAGCTGCCCGCTGTCGTCGCTGACCACGGACAGATGACCGGTCAGGGTATGGATGCCGCCCTGCCGCTGAATGATCTTCAGAATGGCCCGCCGGCCGGCCCGGACCAACGGACCCGGCGTCGAGGCCGCGCCGACCAGACCCTGGAGCGCGTTGAGGGCTTCGGGGCCGCCCTCGAGCACGAGCAGATGGACCCCGACCCAGGCCGGCCAGTTCGGTGCGTGGCCGAGGGCCACGATCGGATCCGGTTCGCCGTCGGGGCCGGCGAGGGCCAGCGCCCGGGCTTCTTCGGCGGTCAGGCGATGGATGATCACCGACAGCAGCCAGGCTTTCGCTTGGTGGTGGATGGCGGCGTCGGTCACCACCCGCTCCAGGGTGGCCAGAGGCGGGGGACACCCGCGGATGGAGTGCTTGAGCGCGTCGAGGTACCGAGCGATGGCCGGGGTCGTGAACCACGGCGAGCGCCACCGGTCCTCGCCGGGCGCACGCAGCTGGCGCCACTGGGCGGCGAGCAGGCTCAGGGTGTGAAGCTCGGTGACGAGGTCGACCGACAGGGTCTCCATCCGGGAGACGAGCGCGGTTAACTGAGCGAGGTTGGGCCGCACCCATCGGCGCCGAACCACCAGCTGGCCGTCGCGCAGCAGAAGCTCGGCGTCGGTGAGGGCCGGGCACCGGACCAGAGGAAGAAGGATGCCCACCGTGCCGGCGATCTTCTGCGGGCCGATGTAGGCCGCGGGCAGGTCGTCAGCGACGCGGAAGCGAAACTCCAGCGCCCCCCCAAAGACGTGCTGCGTCACCTCGACCGATCGTCCATCCACCCGTCCGCGGTACTTACGCGCCCGGTAGGACCACTGGGGAACCAGGCCAAGCCCGGTCAGGCCGGCCTCCCACGGCTCTTCCCACCATAGGCCCAGCCGCCACAGGCCCGCGGCGGGGCTGCAAACGAGGGCGGACGGCACGAACCACGGGGCCCGGACGGTCAGGAACAGGAACTGAAGTGCTCGCGGCAGCAGATGAACGAGGCCGACGAACAAGGTCGCACCGACGGCCGCGAGTCCTGCGAAGAACAGGCACAGGAAGATGCTGACGTGGACGAGGGAGGACACCCCCGGCGCTTCGCTCACCAGCCCCAGCGCCAAGCCGGTGAGCATGACCGTGACGCTGAGGCCGGCGGCGACGGTCATCGCGGTCATCGCGGCCGCCCCGATGGTGTTGAATAGGCTTTGGGTCAGGCGGGCGAAGTCCCTTGCGGTAAGGGAGATGGGTACGCTGGTGTCTGTACGCCCCGCCGAAGCCCGATCGTCGACGGGGCGGATCGCCGACACGGCCGGTGCGGCAGCGGCGGCCACGGGGCCGGGGGCGATCGGGCCGGAGGTGGGAGCGGGGGTCGGCGCGACGGCGAGGGAAGGATGCGTATCGGCCCGCGCCACCATCCCAACAAAGGTAGCGATGTTCATTCGTCCGACGCAACCGGGCCCCCGGCCCTCGGTGTGCGCGGGGGCCTGGGCCGCGGTCGAGCACTTTTTGCGCCGACAAATGAGGGTTATTTTCTGCGAGCCCGTCTGATCCAACGGATGCCCGGGGCGAACCGGGGCAAAAGAAAGGTTGGAGGCCGGGGCGGACCGGGCTCAAGGTGTAACCATGCGGACAGGAATCCTGATTTCTTTGTTGGCCTTCGGTGGCGTGTCGCTGGTCGCTCGGCCAGGGCTCGGTCAGAGCATTCGCTGCGGGGATCGGATCGTATCGGTGGGAGATACCGCCTATGAGCTGAGGCAACGGTGCGGGCCGGCCGACGAGACGACCGTCGTTCGCGATTTTCGAGTGATCACCGTCCGCAACGGGGAAGGGCTCGCGGCTCGGCGCGGGATCGACGAGGACGTCGAAGTGCTCATCTACGCGGGGGTATCCGGGGACCTTCTGCGGATCGTCGAGGTGCGGCGGGGGATCGTCCGTTCGATCCGAACCGGCGACCGGGTCACGTCCCGGGACCGTCAGGGATGCGGGGCCGCGACCGTCCTGCCTCGGCGGGCGACGACGGGAGAGGTCCGCTTGGCCTGCGGGACCCCCGCCGACGTGAGCCGATGGATCGAAGACCGCGCGATCCAAGTCGATGGTCAATCCTTCGAGCGCCAGATCGAGATCGAACGCTGGGTGTTCGATCCCGGCCCTGGTAACCTGCTTCGCATCCTTCAGTTCGAGAACGGTCGGTTGGTGCGAACGACGACCGGTCGTCGGTCAGCGGCCCGTGGACGGCGATAGCCGGGCGATCGCGTCGTCGTCCAGCCCTAACAGATAAAGGACGGACCGCAGGCTTGGCTGCGACAGGCGGTGACGGGCCTCGTCCCGCACCGCGGGTTTCGCGTTGAAGGCGATTCCCAGGCCGGCTCGCCCCAGCATGTCCAGGTCGTTGGCGCCATCGCCGATGGCGACCACTCGCGTCAGTGGAACGCCCTCCGCATCGGCGATCTGCGCCAACAAGGCCGCCTTGCGGGGGCGGTCGACGATCGCGCCTTCGACCCGCCCCGTCAGCTTGCCATCAGCGACGGCCAAGGTATTGGCGAACGCATGGTCGATCCCCAGCCTCGTTCGCAGCGGTTCGACGACCTCGATGAAGCCGCCGGAGATGATCGCCACCCGGCCCCCCAGCGCCTTCATGGTTCCGATGAGGAGCTGCGCGCCTTCGGTGAGCTGAAGTCGGGCCAACACGTCGGCGAACACCGATGTCGAGACTCCGGCCAGCGCCGCGACTCGCGCGCGCAGGGAGGCCTGGAAGCCGAGCTCGCCGTTCATCGCGCGCTCGGTGATGGCGGCGACCTCGGCGTGGGCGCCGGCCGCGCGCGCGATCTCGTCGATGACCTCCTGTTGGATAAGGGTGGAGTCCACGTCCATGACCAGCAGGCGCATGTGGCAACGGTCTTCGTTGTCGGGCTGCAGAACGACGTCTTCGCCGGCGACCGGCAGCGCTCGGACGTGAGCGGCGAGCGCGTCGGGATGGCCGCCCTCGAGTCGGAGGTCGACGACCTGGACCTCGCCCGACGACAGTCGACGCCGAGCGACGGTTCGCGCGCCGACCCGTTGCGCGGTTCGGTCAACGAGCGTGGCCAGGTCGCGGCGGCGCTGAAAGACGGTCGCCACCCACTTTCCGGGGTGCACCGGGGGACGTTCGGGCAATTCGTCCTGCGCGGCCACGTCGACCCGACTATCACAAGGGGCCGCGGGGTCTACCGGTTCCTCGCCGGTTGTGCCAGCCCGGAGCAGCGCGCCGCACGCGGCGGGGCGGGCCTTCCCGGGTCTCCGCAGGAGAGGTTGACCGCCTTTTCGGGGGATGACACGCTCCTCACATCGTGCGGTCGAGCGACCGGTCGGGTGTAACGCGCGGTCTTGGCGTATTCCCGATGGCCTGGGCGCACAGGAAGCGAAGCCGAATGCGGTCCGTCATCATGTTTCACGGAATCCAGGATGAGCCCTCGGATCTCGCCGTGAACAAGGAGGAGCTGGCCAGCATCCTCTCCGCGGTTCGAGACAATGGCTTCGCCATTCGACCGTTGCGCGAAGTGTTGACCGCGGCCCCGAACGCGGCCGTGGTGGCCCTGACGTTCGATGGGGGCTTGGCGACGGTCAAAGACGCGGCCGAGGTTCTCGCGGACTTCGACGCCCCCGCCACCTTGTTTGCGGTGACCGGCTACGTCGGAAAGACCAACCGATGGCCGGGGCAGATCGAAGGCACGCCCGCTCAGCGGCTACTGGGGTGGGCCGACCTGCAGGCGCTCCGGGACGAAGGCTGGGAGATCCAGGCGCTCTCCCACAGCCACCCCGACCTTCGCCAGCTCCCGGACAGCCATGTCATCAAGGAGCTCGACCGGTGCAAATCGGCGTTGTACGAGCGACTGGGGATCGAGACCCACACGTTTGCGTACCCCTACGGCTACCTGAACCGCCGAATCTATGACCTGGTCAAAGCCCGGTTCGACTACGCGCTGACCACGATGCTCTCCGAGATCCCGGAGGTCTGCGACCCCCACCTCGTTCCCCGGATCGACGCCAAGTATCTGTGGCCGAAGCCCATCCATCACTACTACGGACGGCGCCGGTTTCGGCTGTACCTACATGGCCGAAGGCAGATTCGGCGGTGGCAGTCTCATCCCGGGGAGCCCAATATCGAAGAGCTCTTCGCGGACTGAAGGTCAGTGTGATCTCTAGCCAGGTAAACCCCGTAAATCACCGTCGTCAGACCGATGGCGCGACCCACGGCCGGCGGCGGCGATGGTGGGTGGGGCTCGCGGCGGTCGTCACCGGCGCGGCGCTCTTGCGGACGACGTCCCTGCCGGGGCCGCCCTGCATGTTCAACCTGGTCACCGGCTACCCGTGTCTGGGCTGCGGAAGCACCCGCGCGATCCGTGCCCTGCTGCGGCTCGACGTCGGGGCCGCGTTGGCGCTGAATCCGCTGTTCGTGGTGGCCTCGGTCATCTTCGCGGGATGGTTGATCCGCAAGGCCGGCCGAGACTTCGGCGTGTGGCCGGCCGATCCGGGTTCGATGGAAAAGCCGGTCTTCGAGGGCCGAAGATGGCTGTGGCCGGTGTTGGTCGTGGCCATGATGGCCAACTGGGCGTACCTGCTGTGGCGGACGCCCAGTTGAGCCCCGGCCCGCTCAGAAGATATAGGACGCGCCGGCCGTGAACTTCAGGCCGAAGGTCGTGGACAGGCCGTCGCCGGTCGCGATGTGGGGGCCGATCTTGAAGTCGGCGTGAAGGGCGAGTTCGTCGGTGAGCTGGTACTCCGCGGCGGGACCGAACAGCAGCGGGAACAGCTGGCCGTTGACCTCTCCGAAGAGGAAGGTGACGGGGATGTCGATGCCGCCGCCGACGATGAAGTCTTCATTGATCTTGAAGCCCACATTGCCTTCGAGGTGGAACAGAAGCGCGAACAGCGCCTCGCTGGACACCGAGGAGTCGACGATGACGCCGTTTTCAATCCTCACGGTTCCTACGTCGACGATGGTTACGCCGAGGCCCGGGCGAGCGGTCATCCCGATGATCATCTGGTCGTTGTCCATGAACGTCAGCTTGATCGGGGCCGCGATCGCGACGCTGATCGTTCCCGGCGCTTCGTTGCCGGTGGCGTAGAACAGGCCGGCGTCGAGAATGAACTCACCGCCGACGGAGAAGAAGTCACCCGGCAGGAAGACGTAGCCGCCCCGCAGGACGCCCGAGTAGCCGGTCGACGCGAAGGCGGTGGCTTCGTTCGGGGTGCCGAAGAAGAAGGACCGCGTGTCGGCGATCGGCGATGGGACCTCGGCCGTACCTTCGGTACCTTCGACGGGGGGTGCGGTCACCGGCGGGGTGGTGGTCGCCGGGGGCTCGGTGGTCGCCGGGGGCTCGGTGGTCGCCGGGGGTGTGGTCTCCGGCGGGGTCGACTCGGGCGGCGTGGTGTCTTGCGCCGACGCGACGGAGAACGCGAAGAGATAGGCGGCCAGGCCCATGGACATACTGAACGATGATCGCTTCATGAGATTGTTCCTTTCGACCGATGTCGATGCGGGCGGACACTAAAGCAACCGCGGGTCGGATTAAAGCCGAACCGACCGGGACCGCGAACACACAAACTATTCGTCGGTCGATAGGAAAGGGGGTCGGCCGTATGCGTGAGTTCGGGAGCGTGACGCGGGCCGCAGCGTGTCGATGCCACGGCCCGCGCCTGGTGAGCGACGAGTCGGTCAAAGCTCGGCGTCGACGGAGAACCGGCCTCCGCCCAGGGTGATGAGCGGGATCAATGACGCGACGTAGGCGACGTGAAACTGAAAGCCTTCGCCGGCCTGGTGGCCGAACCAATTCATGAAGAAGCCGTGTTCAACATGGAAGGTGGCTGCGCCGATCATCAAAGCGGCGATGGCCGCCGCGGCGACCCGCGTCCCGAGCCCCAGGGCGAGGGCCACTGGCGCGAGCAGCTCGAGGACCATCACCACCGCCGCGACGACGCCCGGCAGCCCATAACTGCCGGTCAAAGCCTCGTACGTTGGCGTCCATCCGTAGCCACCGAACCAGCCCAAGACCTTTTGGGCGCCGTGGGGAACAGGACGGCGGCGGCCAATAGGCGAACGAGCAACAGATCGGTGCGGCGTTCGGTTCGTAACAGCGGTCGCAGGCGGTGGGCGAGGGCGGGCCAGCAGAGCGTGGGTCGGTTCATCGTGTCGATGCCCACGGGATGGCTGAGTCTCGTCTGGCACGAGCGAACCCATCGCGACGTCGCCCGACGTTATCTTCGCCAGGTCATTCGGGAGGTGGCGGCGTCGGTGGCCGACCGCCTGGGTCCGACGTGAGACGACCAGGGCGGTCGGTGGGGTCGTTCCCCCGAAGTGTTGGCCCTATCGCTGCGGATCGGGGAATCGTCAGTGATCGACGGAAGGGGTTTCTGGCCCCGTATCCGAGTGGAGCGGTGCCGCGCTTTGGGTATTGAGGCCATCGACGCGGCGTGTCCAACTGGTGTCGCCATGTACCAAGGAAAGCTCACGACTCCAGACCAGGCGGTGGCGGCGGTCCGCTCGGGTGACCGCGTATTCGTGGGCTCCGGCTGCGCGGAGCCGGAGACCCTCGTGCGCGCGTTGGCGAAGCGAGGCCCAGAGTTGAGCGATGTGGAGGTCGTTCACCTGTTGACCCTCGGCACCGCCGAGTACGTCGATCAGCCAGGATTTCGACACAACGCCTTCTTTATCGGCGCCAACGTGCGAAAAGCGGTGGCCGGAGGACGCGCCGACTACACGCCGATCTTTTTAAGCGAGCTTCCTGCCCTCATTCGTTCGGGGGCCCGCCGGGTGGACGTGGCGATGGTTCAGCTGTCGCCGCCGGATCGCCACGGCGACTGCAGCATGGGCAACCACGTCGACATCCAACACGCGGCCATCGATTCGGCCCGGGTGGTGATCGCGGAGATCAACCCCAACATGCCGCGGACGTTCGGCGACACGGTGGTCAATCTGTCCCAGATCGACGCCATCGTGGAAAGCAGTGGTTCGATCATCACCCTCGAGACAGGAAAGCCCGACGAAGTGGCCATGCGCATCGGTGGGTTCGTGGCTCGCCTCATCGACAACGGGGCCTGCCTTCAGATGGGCATCGGCACCATCCCCGATGCGGTGCTGACGTACTTGGCCGACAAAAAGGACCTCGGCGTCCACACCGAGATGTTCAGCGACGGTCTCTTGCATCTGCTGCAAAACGGCAACGTGACCAACAAGAACAAGGTCGTTCACACCGGCAAGACGGTGGCCAGCTTCGCCATGGGCACCCAGGTCTTGTACGACTACATCAACGAGAATCAGCGGGTCGTGTTCTACGCATCGGACTACGTGAACGACCCGCGGGTGATCAGCCGCAACGACCAGGTGGTGGCGGTCAACAGCGCGCTGCAGGTCGATTTGACCGGCCAGGTCTGCGCCGACAGCCTCGGGTATCGGTTCTTCAGCGGCATCGGCGGCCAGGTCGACTTCATCCGCGGGGCGGCCCTGAGCCGGGGCGGCAAGCCGGTGATCGCGCTGCCGGCGACGGCCAAGGGAGGGACGGTCAGCCGCATCGCGCCTCACCTCGAAGAGGGGGCGGGGGTCGTGACCAGCCGCGGTGACGTCCACTACGTGGTCACCGAGTACGGCGTCGCCTATCTCCACGGAAAGACCATTCGCGAGCGGGCGCTGGCGTTGATCAACATCGCGCATCCGGACTTTCGGCAGGACCTCATCGACTTCGTCCAGAAGAAGCACTACGTCTACGACGACGAGCAGATCTTCCGGCAGGCCCTCAACCCCTATCCGGCCGCCGTCGAGCGCAAGGCGAATTTCAAGAACCAGTCGGTCACCATCCGCCCGCTTCGCGCCAGCGACGAGCGACGGCTGCAGGAGTTCTTTTACAGCCACGAGCCGGAGACGGTGTACAGCCGCTACTTTGCGCCCAAGAAGGAGCTCAACCGTCGCGAGGCGGCCGAGCTGTGCTGCGTGGACTACAAAGACCGTATGGCCGTGGGCGTGTTCATGCCCCCCGCCCAGGGTTCGCGACTGCTCGCCGTCGCCCGCTACTTCTTGAATCCGCGGACCAACTTCGCGGAGACTGCGATCGTGGTTCATGAAGACTGGAGGGGGATCGGTATCGGCGCGACGCTCACCGAGATCCTGATCGAGCATGCGAAGACGTATTCGATCGAAGGTTTCTACAGCGAGCTACTGCCCAGCAACATGGCCGTGGTCCGCATGCACAAGAAGATGGGACACCGCGTGGTCTGGAACGGAGAAGAAGGCCTCTTCAATGTTTCTTATCGCTTCGACGGGACACCCACCGAGGATCCCAGCGTCGACCTCGAGTCGGTGATCATGGACGACCACCCGCAGTAACGTAGCCAGCGAAGATGTCGTGGGCCCGCGGACGGCGGAAGATAGATAGACGCGATTGGATTCGAACCAACGACCTCTACCGTGTCAAGGTAGCGCTCTAACCAACTGAGCTACGCGTCTGTGGGCCGCGATGGATATCCAGCCTTGGCTGCCGGGTCAACCTATTTCAGCGGCACATTCTTGTAGACCCGCACCGTGTTGGGCACCACGACCACCTCGAAACGCTTGCTGAGGCCTTGCTCGGGGTGTTTGGCCGTGAGCTCGATGCAGCCGGAGGGCAACTTGTAGCCGGCCAGCGGAGACTCGCCGATCGCTCGCCCTTTCCAATAGATGGTGGCGTGAGGGACCGTGCTGATCGTCACCTTGCCCATGGGAAGGTCGGGGTCGGTCACGCACTCGGCTGTCTTGGGGGCGGACCGGCCGGGGTTCGGGCGTCGGGCGATTCGGGTACGCTTTCGCTCGGCTCGCCTTCGTCGGGAAGGGCGCGTTTTTTCGCAAGTGATCTGGGTGTATACGGTTTGGTCGGGGCGGACCATCGGCTCGGCCGGTTCCGCGGAGCAGACCATGGCGGCGAGCGCTGCTTTCACCCGGATCCGCCGAAATCCCGGTTGTTTGACCCGCACCCGAGGTCCGAGCCCGACGTCCTCGCCGTCGAAGTAGATTCGAACGTCGCGGGCGTGGTGGCCACCGTCTCGGACCTCCGCCACCACCCAACCGGGCCGCGCCTTCAGCGTGGGGGAGAGGGTCCGGACCGCCTCGTTGTCCTCGCTCAGCACCACGGCCGTCTCGAACGGCTCGTAGCCCTCCTTGACCAGTCGAATATGGTACCGCTGGCCGTACTGAAGAACGCTCAGGTCGCTGGGGGTTCGCGCCAGCTCCCCGGCCCGGACGTGCATCGGTTGCCCGTCGAGGTAGATGATGGCCCCTCTGGGATTGGATTTCAGGGTCAGTTTGCCGGTAGGGACGGGGCCCGCGCTGCTTCGTCCATCCCCTTGCTCTGAAGGCGGCAGCGCGGCCGCAGGGCTCGCGTAGGCCGTCTCGGGCACGTGGTTGACCTGCTGAAAGAGGATGAACGACGCGACCATGATGACCACGAGAGCACCGGCGATCACCAGCGGCGCGACCCAGCCGCTGCTGTCGGCGGGCAAGACCTCCTGCGGAAGGTAGCCCGGCGGGTAGGAGCCGGGGTGGGGACCGGGATTCGACGGCGGGTAGCTGCCCGGCGTTCTGCCTGGGCTCGGCTCGGCCCCGAGGTGGTCGGGGAGCATGGTCCCGGTTGCGGTGCCCTGGCCGACCGTGGCGCCGTGAGCCAGGCCGCGGACGACCACTCGATGACCCTCGATGTCGTGGTCGGTCGCCTGGTCGACGTACAGCGCCTCGAAGTCCTCTCGGGAGGCGATCTCTCGCAGCTGACGCTTTTCCTCGATCTTGTCGGCGAACAGCCCTCGCATGTACGCCGCGACGTCGGCGTTGGCCGCTTGATGGCCTTCGTTGCGCAGGTACTCCTCGAGCGCAAACTGCATCTGTTGGGCGTTCTGGAACCGGCGCCGTGGATCCTTTTCCAGCGCCCGCATGATGATGTCTTCCAGCCCCGCCGAGATCCCCGGCGCGACCTGGGAAGGGGCGACCACGCTCCGCTTGGTGATCATCTCGAGGATCATCAGCTCGGACTCGTGTTTGAAGAGGCGCTTGCCCGTGCATAGCTCGTACAGCAGGATGCCGAGGGCGAAGATGTCCGACCGCATGTCGACGCCGGCGCCCAGGCACTGCTCCGGGCTCATGTAGCTGAACTTGCCCTTGAGCATTCCGGTCTTGGTCTGTTCGCTCTTTGAGGCGGCCTTGGCGATCCCGAAGTCTACGATCTTGACCTCGCCTTCGTAGGTGACGAGGACGTTCTGCGGGGAGATATCCCGGTGAACAATATGCAGCGGACGACCGTCCGTCCCTTTGAGATGATGCGCGTAGTGGAGCGCTTTGCAGGCGTCGGCGATGACTCGGGCCGCGTAGAATGGGGGGAAGGGCCTGCTGCGCTTCATCCCCCGCCAGGCGATGGCGGCCAGGTTCTCCCCGGCGATGAACTCCATCGCGATGAAGTAAGACGACTCGACCCGGCCGAGGTCGTAGACCTGGACGATGTTAGGGTGGCTGAGGGCAGCGCAGGTCCGGGCCTCGTCGAGGAACATCTCGCGGAAGGTCTTTTGCTCCGCGAGGTGGGCCAGGATCTTCTTGATGACCACGAACCGGTTGAAGCCGGCCAGCCCGCGCTGTCGGGCCAGCCAGATCTCGGCCATGCCGCCGGTGGCCAGCTTCTTGACCAGAGTATAAGCGCCGTACCGCCGGACCGGACCGATCGACGGCGCGTCGTTCATCGCGCGGCCCTTGGCACGGGACGAACCCTTGGCCCGGGACGAACGGGGCTCTTTGCGAGGCTCCACCACGAGACGATCGAGGCCACCATACCCGCCCCGACCGCCTTCTGGAACCGACTTATGGGTGTCCCGCCTCGGGGCTGCAGACCGCCGGTTTTCCTTTGTTTAGGCGTGGGGATGGCGGTGGGGTTATTCGGGCTCTCCCTCGAGGCGGTGGCGCGGCCCTACTATCCAGCTCCGTTCGTTCAGGATGACGCGCTGGATGCCCTGCAGCGCCGTGTTCGAGCCCCGGGGGCGGCGGTCGAAGACGGTTGTCGCAAAAAGGGCGAGGGCGGCTGCCAGACGGGGGCCCTGGATCGGATTCGTAAGAAGCTCGCGCCCCTCGGCAACGGGGCCGCAAAGGGGGACACGGCGCGGGTCCTGCACCTCGGTGACTCCCATGTCGCCGCCGACTTCATCACCGCCCGGATCCGGCGGGATTTTCAACGCCGGTACGGCGACGGCGGTCGGGGATTCGTGCATCCGGCCCAGCGCTGGGGGTACGGCGGGCGGCTGGTCAACAAACGCGACGCGCATTGGCGCCGGCATCGGGTGGTCGACGGCGGTAAGAGCGTCGGACGGCCGTACGGATTCTCCGGCAACAGCCTGACCGCACGACGTCGCGGGGCTTCGCTATCGTACCGGGTGCGGCCCGACGATGAGGTCGTTCGGCTGTTCTTTGGCCGCCGAGGGCCCGGTCCGGTTACCGTATGGCTCGACAAGACGAAGCTCGGTCGATTCTCGGCGAAGGGGGCGTCGCCGGTGGTCGAGATCCCGTTGCCGGCCCGAAAGGCGCGCCGGTTCAAGCGCGGGCCGTCGGGCAACACGCTGCGGATCCAAGCCCACGACAAAGGCGTGGTCCTGTACGGCTTGTCGTTCGAACGTCGCGGCCCGGGCATTCAATATAGCAGCATCGGTCCCGTGGGTGCGGATGCGAAAGTCTACTTGCAGATGGAGCCCAAGAGCTTTGCCCGCCATCTTCGGGCGTACGACCCGGACCTCGTGGTCTACATGGTCGGCGGCAACGATGCGCTCAAGATTCGGAAGCGATGGACCACCCTCGCCCGCGTCCGCCGCGACCATGAGCGATTGCTCGGTCAGGTCCGGGCCGCGGTGCCCGATGCCGACTGCCTGCTATGGGCGCCGATGCTGGCTGGTCGCCGCCAAGGCAAAGCCGTAACCACCAAGCGTTTCCTGACCGAAGTGCGCTCGATGCAGCGAGAGGTCGCGAACGCGCAAGGGTGCGCCTTCTGGGATACCATGGACGCCATGGGCGGGCCCAAGAGCATTCGACGGTGGGTGCCCCATCTGGCCAAGGACCTCATCCACCCCCGCAAATCGGCGGCCGACCTCCTGGGACGAATGTTCGTGCGAGGGTGGATGAAGCTCGAATGACCGCGTTGAACGGCCGCGTTTCCCTGGTATATCTGAAGCGCCGATGTCGGCGCCCGGCGTCACCGAATTGGTCCTCTCGGCGAAGCCGGGAAGGGTTCTCGTACGCGCGGAGCGCGGCGGTACGCATCCTCAGATCATTCGCCGCCTGAACGCGGTGCTCCTCGAGGGGCCCGGCGCCGCGCCCCTCGAGGAGCGGGATCTCGTCGATCGCCTGGCCGCGCTGAAACTGCTGGAGGGCCGGCGGCTGCCGGCGATGGCGCCGATTCATCGAGTGCGTCTGCGGGGCGCAACGCTCGAGATCACCGAAGGATGGGTCGACGGGTTCCCGCTTGCGGATCCCGCAGCCACCGAATCGATGACCGTTCCCGTCGCGCTGGGCATCGTCCACGACCTCGCGCGAGGGCTCGCGGTCCTCCATCGAACCCCGGAGAGCGACGGGCGCCCGGCGCACCTCATCCACGGTCGGGTGAAGCCGTCGCGTTTGATGATCGATGCGGCGGGCCAGGTTCGGCTGGTCGGCAACGAGGGCCTGCGGGGCGCGCCGGCCGCCGATGCGGCGGGGCTGATGGCCGCTCTGCAGGCGCTGCTGGAGGTCTGCACCACCACCTCGGAAGGTCGGCAGCTCCTTCAGCGGGTGCGGGCGCTGTCCTTCCCGAGCACCGAAAGCATCGAGGCCGCCCTGCAAAACTACCTGGCGCGGCAAGACCCCGCCGAGCTCGCGGCCCGGCGACACCGGTTCAACGCCACCGTGCGCGAGGCCCTGGGCCTGGGCCCGGGCCGGACGGAGACAGAGAGTGGGGCGTTCGAGACGCCGCTGCGGTCGAGCGCGACATCTTCGGCGCTGGACCCGTCGGCCGGATGGGCCGCGCCCATCGACGACTCCGCCACGCCGGTCGATCCCGGGGGTCAGATCGCCACCGTGCTCGAGGCCTTCGGCGAGCTGGAGGCGGAGGAGGCGACGTTGGATGCCTCGGAGGATGTCGTCCCGCCGCCGCGGGCCGCCGGCGCGCCTTTGCCCCGCAGGGCCTCTTCCCCGTCTCGAGGGGGGTTGAACCGGGAAGGGGTCGGTCGCTACCGCCTGGTGGCGTCGATCGGCCGCGGGGGCATGGGCGCCATCTATCTCGCGCGAAAGTGGGACGGCGGTCAGCCCGGACCGTTGGTCGCGCTCAAGATCCTGGGGTCGACGACCCAGGACCCGGACTTTGCGGACGCGGTGGCCATGCTCATGGACGAAGCGGCGATCATGGCTCGCATCGACCACCCCCACGTATTGAAGGTCCTCGACTTTGGGCGGTCCCAAGGTCGCTACTTCTTGGCCACCGAGTATCTCGAGGGGCGCCCGCTCGTCCGACTGATGGTCGAGGCGTACGCGCAGGAGCGAGGACTCGACTACGGCGTGGTGGCGACCATCGGCGCCGACGCGGCCCTCGGGCTGTATGCCGCCCATACCGCGAGCACCGTCGACGGGGCGCCGTTGAAGGTCATCCATCGAGACGTAAGCCCCCAGAACGTTTTTGTGACGTACGACGGGGTCACGAAGGTGATCGACTTCGGCGTGGCGCGGGCTTCCGAGCGGGTCAGCCGTACCCAGGTGGGGCTGGTCAAAGGCAAGACCGCGTACATGTCGCCCGAGCAGGCCGAAGGACGCGCCCTCGGTGGGCGCAGCGACGTGTTCAGTCTGGGCGTGTGTCTGTGGGAGATGACCGCGGGCCGACGGTTATTCAAGCGAGACAAAGAGTATGAAACCCTGGTCGCGGTCCGCACCGCGGACATCCCGCCGCCGACGCAGGTGCGAGGGCGGCCCAACCCGGTGCTCGACCACATCATTCTGTCGGCGCTGCACCGGGATCCCGACGTGCGCACCCCGTCCGCCCACGCGCTCGCGACCCAGCTTTTGGAGCTCGCGGACCATGAGAGCGGGCCGGACCGACGTCGACGGGTGCGGGAGCTGCTGCATCGGTTGTTCGGCGACGTGGCGGCGAAAGAGCGCGAATTGATCGAGCGACTGGAGGCCGACGCCTCCGGAAGTATCGAATCAAACGAGCTGGCCGGCGTGTCCGGCGTCTCCGCCGACGGCGACGTCCGCCAGATCACCTTGGTGGGACGGCCCGCCGGATTGAACGAGCTGGAGGGCTTCGGAAGTGGGCGGTGGTTAGCCGACCGCCCGTCGACCGCCGAGCACGTCATCCGGATGGTCACCGAAGCGCGGCTGGACCTCGGGCTCGTGCCGCCGCCGGCGAATAAGGATGGGCGTGTCCCCGCTCCAGGGCCGAAGGAAGACTCCCCGTGGACCCCGGTCGAGTGCGTCGACCGAGGGGCGACCGATGAGGATGCAACCATCGAGCTGCCTCAAGAATGGCGGGACCGAGGCTTCACGCTGTTGCCGGACGCCGACGGGGGCCCATGGCTGGAAGATCCGGCCGGGGATGGATTCGTGGCCATCGGCCCGCAGCCCGCCGCTGAACCCGGCGCGCCGGCGGCCAGGCCGTCGTCGACGCCCCGGCCGTCGAGACGGTCGTTTCCGGGGTGGGTGATGGGGTTTGTCGGGGCATTGTTCCTCACCGCCGGGGTCTGGTTGGGCCTGTTCGTCAACGGGCCCATCGCGGGGCTTCGAGGTTCGCCGCCGTCATCAGGGCCGTCGAGGCGACCACCGCTGGCGCCGTTCGTCGCTTCGCTGCGGCGTCACGGTGTCCAGGTCGTGCAAGCGCGAAACGGGCTCGTGGTCAGCGACGACGAGGGGGCGACGGTCATTCTCGAGCCCGAGGGGCGATTCTACCCCGTCGATGTGCCGGCGGCAAAGGGCTGGCTGATCGAGGCGTCCGGCGGCGCCCCGGTCGCGTGGTGGGTGGGCGCGGTCAGCGGCTCGGCGTGGTTCGTCCGCAGCCTGTCGGTCAATGATTGTCCCGCCACCGTGCGCGCGGACGCCGATGGGGTCGTCGTCCGCTACGGCGACGAAGCGGTGCGGCTGCCCCATGGCGGTGGCGTTCTGCTCGATGTGGCGGTCGAGCGGCCCGATTTCGCGGATCGGTTGGAGGTCACGACGCTGGGTCTGTCGTTCGGGCGCCGCAACGAGCGCCGCCCTCATCGACACTGTCGCGCGGGATGGGGAGACGACCGAATCGTGCTGCGGCGACTTCCCCCTGGGCGGTACGCGCTGCGGTGGACGGGGAGCGAGCAGAGCCACGTCGTTACGTTGAACCTGACCGCGTCCTCCGCCGACGGCGCGCGAGTGATTCGCGCCGCTCGGCGTCCGTAATCCGCGGTTACAGCGAAATCGGAGGGTTGAAGTCCGACGTGGTCGGCCGCGGACCGTCGAGGACATCGAGCCCCGTTCCCGAGAACTCGATCACCATTAGCTGGCCGTCGGCGGTGGCCAGCTCCATACACAGAGCCGGACGATGGGAGACCTGGCGATCGACGGGGTCTCCGCCTTCGTGCACCCGAGGCACGCCGACGGAAAGATCGGCGCCCGCGCGCTCGAAGGAACCCGCCAAGGCCTTCAGGAGGGCCTCGCCGATCGCGGCCGCGACGGTGCTGGCGCTGCGGCTAGGGGCCAGGGGATCCGGACCGGCATCGCGGCCCTTGCGGCCGAACCATTCCCGGTCCGCGCCGACGCAGAGCTCCCCGGAGACGTCCCCGAACAGGTCCAGCGACGCGGTCATGGAAAACGCCGGGGACAGGTGGTTCTTGACCCAGATCGGGCCCCAGCGCAGCTCTTGCTCGCCCCACGTGCCGAGGACCTGGGCCGTGGTTCGGCGCAGCTCGCCGACGAGGCGAGGCGGATAGAGGTAACGACGCGCCCGGTCGAAGACCGTGGCCGCCAGGCGCCCCGGGTCGCAGCCGGCGGGCAGGCGGACGAACGGTCGACCCTCCGGCACCCCGGGCGTGTCGCCGACCCAGATGACCGGCACCGCGGTGAGGAGATGGGTTTCGAGCAGAGACCGGGTCGTGGACATGTCCGAGCCGTCGTCGACGACGACCGCCGCCGCCCAGTCCGCGGACTGGAGGCGGTCGACGTCCCCTGATCCGAGGCGCCGGGCTCGAAAGACCTCGAACCCCAAGCGCGCCGCTTCGCTGCAAAGGGGGGCGACGCCGCGTTGGGCGCCGACCACGATCAACCCCCAAGGGTCCACCTGGGGCAGCAGGCTGCCGGTGGGGGTCGTCGCTTCGACGGGATCGGGGGGCGATGACGAGACTTCGGCGTGCATGGGAACCTCGACCCCGCGCGACCGCCAAAGGCGGGGGACGATGGGTCACCGACTCCGATTCGGCGGACCCCGCGCCGGCCACAGGGGTGCGGCCGACCGGGTCTGGCTCGTGCCTCACTTCGATGCTCGAAGCGGAGGTAATTAGGGGTTTATGAGGGCTATGGTCGACTTTAACGAGGCGGCATTCGGGCGCCGGCGTCGAGACGGACGCATTCCGCGTTGATGTAGTCGTTATTGACCATGAACGAGACGAGATCCGCGTACTCGGCAGGGGCCCCGAATCGGGTCGGGAACTGTAGGTGAGCGCTGAGACTGATCTTCACCTCGGGCTTCATCTGCTCGTAGATCGGCGTTTCGAAGAAGCCGGGCAGGATAGTGTTGACCCGGATGCCTTCGGGCGCCAGGTCGCGGGCCATGGGAAGGGTCATGCCGTACAGACCACCCTTGCTCGCCTACTCCGCGAGCA
>JANQQN010000191.1 GCA_028289325.1 Myxococcota bacterium
CGGGTCGCCATCCGCCCCAACGAAGGGCCG
Source organism: Myxococcota bacterium (assembly GCA_028289325.1). Classification (GTDB taxonomy): domain Bacteria; phylum Myxococcota; class Kuafuiibacteriia; order Kuafuiibacteriales; family Kuafuiibacteriaceae; genus JANQQN01. The sequence goes on from JANQQN010000191.1 coordinate 31, forward strand.
CCGATCGAGGTGCAGGATTTCGTCGTCCGCGCCGAGCCAGGAACGGTCAAGAAGGACTTCCTCGTGCCCGATCGCTTTCGCCGGCTGTCGGGCACGGTGAGCTGGTCCCGCTCGAGCCAGGTTCAGCTGCAGGGAGTCGCGGTGCGGGCGATCGCCGTCGACTCGGGCCTGGTGTCGACCACCACGGTCACCGACGCCTCGGGCGCCTATTCCATCGAGTTGCCGGGGGCCAACGAGACCTTCTTTCAGCTCGAGGCGGATCCGCCGGCCGCCAGCCAGCCGAACTGGTCGTACCGCCAGCTCGTCCGCGTCGACCTCGACCGTGACCGAGTTCTGAACATCGCGATGGATCTCGCTGACGACGACGATCAAGGCAACGTCCGCCTTCAGATCGTGGGCGTTGGTCGGGACGACATCGCGCGCCCGGTGGAGAACGCGCAGGTCACCTTGACCGCAACCGTGACCGGGGTCGAGGTTCCGCCCGCATTTTCCATCTTTGGCACCACCGACGCGGATGGGCTGGTCCGCGTCGGCGATGGAACGAGCGAGATCATTCCCCTGCTGCGGGCCCGATACGACGTCGAGGTCCGAACGCCGGTCGGATCGCAGTTCAGCGGCCAAAACGCCACCCTCGACCTCACCGTCGCCGCGCTCAGCTTCAGCCGAGACGAGCAGATCTCGCTGAGCCTTCGGACCTTGGTCGACGGGCTGGCCTTGTCGGCCTCCGGCGCCCCGCTGGCCGAGGCGCTGGTCACGTTCGAACCGATCGCCGGCGGACCGGAAACCAGCGTCGTCGGGGGACCGCAGGGCCGTTTTTCGGTCGAACTGGATCCCGGCCCTTATCTCATGGTCGTCGAGCCCTTGGACGCGCGCACGCAGACGGAGCCGGTCCCCGTCGCGTCGACCGCCGTCATCATCGAGGCCGGCGAGCGCCAGACCCTCGCCGACTTCGTCGCCCCCCCCGGGACGGTGCTGGAAGGCGTGGTGATCGGACCCTCGGGGGCGGCGGAGGTCGAAGCGACGCTCCAGTTCTTCGACGTGGAGGCGAACCGCCCCATCGAGGTGGGCCGAAGCGTGACCGATGGCTTCGGCCAGTTCCGAGTCGTCCTGGGGCGCTAGCCAGTCACCGATCAGCTGAGCTTCGAGAGGTCGGCCAGCGGCGCGAAGATCGCGTGGGTCGCGCCGACGAGGGCGATCCGATTGGTCCGCACCGCCTCGTCGTCGGCCATCACCATCACCTCGTCGAAGAACCGATCCACCACCGGCCGCAGGTCGCCGAGAACGCCGAACGCGCGAGCGAAGTCTCGCTCGGCGACGGCCTCCGATACCTGTTGCCCGACCTGTTGGACGGCCGAGTGCAGCGCCTCCTCGGCCGACTCCCCGAACGCGCCCGGATTCACTTGGCCTGGTGTCTGCCCCTTGAGGATGGAGCCCACTCGCTTGAAGACGGCGCCGATGGTCTCGAACTCCGGCCGCTGCCTCAGGGCAGCCAGCGCCACCGCGCGATCCGCGGCATCCACGACGTCGTCGTAGCCGGCGGTGAGGACCGCCTCCGCTACGTCGGTGGGGATGCCGTCGGCGGTGATCTGCCCCCGCAGGCGCCCCCGGAAAAACGTCATGACGTCCTCGATGACCGTGCCGACGTCTTTTTTGGCCTTATCCCCGAGCTGGCGATGAGCGTCCGCGATCAGCTGGGCCAAAGATAGGTGCCACGTTCGGTCTCTCAAGACGGCGACGATCCCCAGGGTCGCGCGACGAATCCCGAATGGATCCGCGTTCCCGGTCGGCCCCTTGCCTACCGAGAAGATCCCCACGATGGTGTCCATCTTATCCGCGATCCCGATCAGGGCCCCGATATCGCCGCTCGGGAGCGAATCATCCGTCCCCGCTGGCCGGTAGTGCTCCGCGATCGCGTCCGCGACCCGAGTCGGCTCCCCCTGCAGGCGCGCGTAATGCCGTCCCATGACGCCTTGAAGTTCGGGGAACTCGAAGACCATTTGGGTGGTCAGGTCGGCTTTCACCAGGAAGCTGGCGCGGGCCAGATCGTACGCGAACTGCGCCTCGGCCTCTTTCGGTCGCGGTCCGGCGGCGAGGCCGTGCTGATCCGAGGGGGCCGCGAAGTCTTGGGTCCGAGGCGCGCCGTCTTCCGTTAGCTGGCCCCCGAGGGTGCCCGCGAGGCCGAAGGCCACCGCGGTCAGCCGTTCGATCTTGTCGTATACGGAGCCGAGTTCACGATGAAAGCGGACGGTCTTCAGCCGTTCCGTCCGATCGAACAGCGGTTGCTTCTGATCCTCTTTGAAGAAGAACGCGCCGTCCTCGAAGCGAGCGGTGAGCACTCGGCGGTAGCCGTTGAGCGAGACCTCGGGGTCCGCGACCTCGGTGTTGGCGATGACCACGAACCGGGGCATCAGCGCGCCGTCGTCGTCGACGACGGGGAGGTAGCGCTGGTGATGCTGCATCTCCTGGATCAATACCTCGTCAGGGATCTCCAGGAACCGAGGATCGAAGTGGTTGATGAGGGGAACAGGCTTCTCGACGAGCATCGTGATCTCGTCGATGAGCTCCGGATCTTCGCGAAGGGTTCCGCCGGCGGCTTCGGCGACCGCTCGGGCCCCCTCCAAGATCTGGCGCCGACGCTCCACGTGATCGACCACGACGTGTCGTTCGGCCAAGGCGGCGAAGTAGCTCGGCCGGTCTTTGACCTTGAACGTCTCGGGAGCCATGAAGCGATGCCCTCGGCTCTCGTTGCCGGCGACGACCCCCGCGTAGGCGACGGGGATCAGCTTGCCCCCGAACAGCGCCACCATCCACTGTATGGGGCGACTGAACGGACCACGGCCGTAGCTCCAGCGCATGCTGCGTTTGAACGGGATCCCCGCCAACGCCTCCTCGATGACGTCGGACAACAGGACGTGGGTGGGCTGACCGACCTCCGCCTTGACCGCGTAAAGGTACTCGCCCTTCGGCGTGTCTTTCTTGATGAGGTCCTCCACCTCGACCCCTTGCCCCTTCGCAAAGCCGGTCGCGGCCTTGGTGGGCTTGCCGTCCTTGAACGCTGCTTTGACCGGAGGACCGGCCACTTCCACCGTCCGGTCGCTCTGCCGGTCGTCCGCCTCCAGCGCGACCACCAGACGGCGCGGGGTGCAGAACACTTCCGGCGTCCCGGGGTTCAGTCGCAGCCCGTCGAGCCGAGCCACGATCTTGTCTCGAAGGGCCTCGACGGCGGGCTGCACCTCCGCCGCGGGCAGCTCCTCCGTCCCGATCTCCACCAAAAGCTCACGATGCGTGGGCCGTTTCGTAAGCTTCGGAGGCGCCGCGTCAGGTCGCCCGGCCAGCGCGGGCGCGGGACGCCGTAAAGGAAACTCGAGCCGAGTCCGCAGCGCGAGATATCGCTCGGCACACATCATCGCCAGATCTCGAATCCGGAGAATGTAGCCCTGCCGCTCGGTCACGCTGATCGCGCCATAGGCGTCCAGCGCGTTGAACGCGTGGGCGGCCTTCAGGAGGTGGTCGTAGGCCGGAACCACGAGATCCGCCTCTGCGAGGCGCTGGGTCTCCTTTTCGTTCGCTTCGTAGGCCGAAGCGTAGGCGGGCACGTCGAGATGCTCGAACGTGAACGTCGAGTACTCGACTTCGTCTTGGTGAAAGACTTCGCCGTAGCTGATACCTGGCGCGTAAACCAGGTCGTAGACGTTATCGACGCCTTGCAGATACATCGCGATCCGCTCCAGCCCGTACGTGAGCTCGGCCGGCACCGGATCGCACTCGATGCCTCCGCACTGCTGGAAGTACGTGAACTGGGTCAGCTCCATCCCGTCGACCCAAACTTCCCAGCCGAGGCCCCACGCGCCGAGCGTCGGCGACTCCCAGTTGTCTTCGACGAACCGAATGTCGTGCTCGTCGGGGTGGATGCCGAGGGCGGCCATCGACCGGAGGTACAGCCCTTGCGTATCGGGAGGAGACGGTTTCAGCAGCACCTGGAACTGATGGTGACGGTAAAGGCGGTTGGGATTGTCGCCGTACCGGCCGTCCGTGGGGCGACGGGAAGGCTCCACGTACGCCACGTTCCACACCTCGGGCCCCAGGGCCCGCAGGAACGTGTGGGGATTGTAGGTTCCCGCCCCTTTCTCGACGTCGAACGGCTGGCCGAGGACACAGCCGAAGTCCGCCCAGAAGTTCTGAAGGCGGAGGATCATGTCCTGGAAGGTCTTGGCGGGCGCGGTACGCCCAGGCGCGGCAGCGGACATCGCGGCGGGATTAGCAGCGGCCTCGCTCCCTTCGCAAGCCCTCATCCACCAGTACGGCGGCGAGCGTTCCGAAGCCGTCAGACCCGGCGCGGCGGCGGCGAGCCCAGATCGACGGGTGGCTAGAGGTCGACGCTGGCCAGCAGGGCCGTGGCGTTGAGCGGCCGGCTCAACAGACCGCTCCAGAATGCGCTGAGGGGCCCCGTGAGCTTGGCCGCCGCCCGCGCCGCCCAGTCGTCGTCGACGCCGGGGGCGGGATCGAGGTTCGGCGCGTCGAGCACCGCCCGCAGCCAAGCCAGGGTCTTGGGTCCCACCTCCGGCGCGACCCCACGGTGGATGGGGCACAGCAGGCCCCCTCGCACCAGGTCGAGATGGGCGGTGGACGGCGGCACCCCGCACGCCACACATACCGCCAGCTCGGGATGGTAACCGAGTTCGCTCATCAGCTTGAGCTCGAAGGCACGCCGCAGCTGCCGGGTGCCGGGGGCCGTCTCCAGGGCATCCCAGCCCTCCGCCACCCACCGGCCGACCTCCGTCGGTTGGCCCTCGGGGGCGGTTCGAAATCCGAGCTCCGCAAAATAAGACCCGAGGGCAATCGTGTCCAACCCTCGGCGCAGCGCGAGGCGAGACCGCACCACGGACGCGTCACTCAGGGTCGGCATCCCCGCGCGACGGCGCTGGGGGCCGAGTTGGATGGCGATGGTGGTGAACGGCTCGAGTGCCCCCGCGAACCGGCGACGGCTCTTCTTGGCGTTGGGGGCGAATACGGCCAGGCGACCGTCACCGGTCAACAGATGAACGACGCGGTCGGCTTCCCCGCTGTCGACCCCGCCGACGACCAGGGCGTCTCGCACTGAGCGACGAGCGAGGTCAGCGCATCGCGGTCGCGAAGGCGACGACCACCGCGAGCAGCGCGATGCCGTACAGCCCTGCGGAGACCGCGAGCTTTCGGGCCGGAGACTCCGGGGGAACCATGTCGCTGGGCGGCGGTGCGACCGGATACACGGCGTCGAAGGCCGCGGCCATCGCCTCCGCATCCAGCTTGAGGGATTGCGCGAGAACCTTCAGATGCCCTCGAAGATAGACGCGCTCCGGCAAGACAGCGGCGACCGGCTCCTCGATGAGGGCGAGGATGGTGGTACGAGGCACCTTTGTCTTGTCCGCCAGCTCCTCAACGGTGTGTTGGGAGGCCTCGATCGCCGCCCTTAGCTGAACGGCCAGGTCGCTTATCTCTCGCATCGTTACTCCCTCGCTCTTCTTTCCCGTCTTCCTGTTTTCCGTTCCCGTTTTCCCGTTTTCCCGTTTTCCCGTTTTCCCGTTTTCCCGTTTCCTCGTCGCCTCGGAGGCCGCCGGACGCTCAGCTCTCGCTGGCCTCCGCGCCACCTCGACGCGGTCGACGTCTAGATCCTCAACGGTCTGGACGTCTCGGACGCTCCCGGACGTTCCCAACAACCATGGGGCCCGAGGGCATCGTGTTTCGTCGGGCAGCGGCCCTCATCGCGGGAGAAGCTCGAGCGACTTGCTGCACTCGCGCCCAACTTCTCCGAGTGATCGGCAGCGTTCGAAGGACGCGCGCGCAGATTCGACGTCGCCCAGCTCCGCGTATGCCAACCCTTTTCTAAGGTAACACAGCGCACTCTGCTGGGGTAGTACTTGATTCTTAATCTTATCGTTCTGCTCACAGTAATGAGCGAAGTCATCGCAAGCTCGGATGGTCGATTCGGGTCGACGCGAATTCGACGCGAGCTGCGACAAGGTCAGGTAGCCCAAGCAGAAGTACGGCCGCTTGGTCACCAAGCGGTCGAGGCGGTTCAGAGCCTCGTCTATCCGCCCCAGACACGCGTAGGCCTGCGCGAGGTTGTGTTCCGCGAACTCCGGCGTGGGGTAGAAGATGTCCTCGAGGACCTTCTCGAACAACGGCACCGAATCCTGGCACCGGCGCTGTTCCAAAAAGACCACCGCAAGTTCATTTCGCGCCAACGACGACTTCGGATTCGCTTCTAGCGAAAGCCGGTAGAAGCGTTCGGCCTCCTCGAGCCGTCCCAGCTTCAGATACGCGAGACCGGTGCCTCGAAGCGCGTCAAAGTTGTCTTCCTCGAGATCGAGCACCTTCTCGAAGGCCTTGATCGCCTCCGGCCAGCGGCCCTGACCGAGCTGCTGATTGCCGAGATCGGTCTGCGCGGCGACCGAAGCCGACGGCTTGGGAACGCCGGAGGATTTACACCCGGCGCCGCCGGCAAGCATCGCCACGACCCATCCGAACGTGCTGAGGAGTCGCCCCAACCGCCGCAGCGCTTCCGGGTCTCGGCTTCGGGTCGGCGAAGGCGAGGCGTTCAAGGACGCGGGAACGGCATGGGCGCCGGTCGGCACGTTGCTGGTGATCGACGGCCCCTGCCCGGCGGGGGGCGCGGCCACGAAGCCCGGCGCGACGGAGGTCGGTTCGCCGACCAGACTACCGCTCGGCAAGCTGCCGCTGGGGGGCCCGGCGGTGGGCGGGACCGCAGGGGCCGGCATCCCCGCCGGCCCCGCCGGCCGATCGGGCAGCGCTGAGTGGCGCAAGGCCATCGGCGGAATACCGCCCACGGGCGGCGACGCCGGCGTCCCTACGACCGGGATGGCGCCTACCGTCCCTTGCCCGGGCGTTGCGGTCTGGAACAACGCGCTGTCGGCAGGACTGAGCCCCCCGAAGATCGCCGCGGCCGCCCCCGAAGCGCCCGGTTCTTCCTGAACGTCATACAGGTCGAGGGTCTGCTGGGGGGGCCGGAACAGCGGAATGCGCCCCATGACCGTGTCCTGCTCGGGCGGCGCGAGGGTCGGAAAATGCAGATTGTCGACCATGAAGCCCATCGACTCCACGAACCGGAGGGCCTCCGCTTCTTCGGCCCGATACTGCTCGTGGGTCAGGTGTCGGGGCTCGGAGACGTACACCACGACGGCCCGGGTCTCCACCTGGTGAAGGTAGACGAACACCGTGTACGCCCCCTGGTCGTTGCGGGTCCCGAGGACGAACGCGGCCGTCGGCGCCGTGCCGAAGTTCGGAATGTTGACCAACGGCTGGTTGATGGATTCGTGCAGGCCGATGACATGATTCCGGCCGGCAGGGATGTGGTTGAGGCTGCTGTCGACTCTGAGCATGGGTTGGTCCCCCCGGGCTTGGCCACCCGCAGAATTTCATGGGCCCCCGGCCCTCGGCAACCCATGACCGATTCTGCGCGCGCCGCCGGTACGCCCCTCAATCGACCGCGCGCCGCAGAAACGTGGGGATGTCGAGGGCGCTCGGCTCATCGTCGATTCCGGAGCCGATGGTCGACCCCGGAATCGGGGTCGGGCGGGCGCTCCCGACGTCCTGCCGCTGCTTGCGAAGCAAGGGCGGAATGTCTCGGTCCTGGCGCTCGACCGCCCTCGCCGCATCGACAGCGGCCGCGGCGAGGCCTCGACGGTTCTTCTTCTCCTTCGGCTCGAAGCCGGTGGCGATGACCGTGATGCGCACTTCTTCGCCAATGTTGTCGTGAACGACGGAACCAAAGATGATGTTGGCGTCCTCGTGGGCCTCATCGGACACCACCGTCGACGCCCGACTCACCTCGTGTAGGCCGAGGTCCGGGCCCCCGGTGATGTTGATGAGGATCCCCATCGCCCCGCGGATCTCGATGTTGTCGAGCAGCGGGGAGTGGATGGCCTGATGAGCGGCCTCGACGGCGCGATCCGGCCCCTTCGCGACCCCCGTGCCCATCAGCGCGAGGCCCTGGTTCTCCATGATCGTCTTCACGTCGGCGAAGTCCACGTTGATCAGACCGGCAACGTTGATGAGGTCCGAGATCCCTCGCACCGCGTTCAACAGCACGTCGTCGACCTTGCGAAACGCGTCCATCATCGAGGTGTTTTCTTCCACCACCGACAACAGCCGGTTGTTAGGGATGGTGATGAGGGTATCGACGACGCTGTGCAGCTCGTGAATGCCTTCTTCGGCCTGGCGTTGACGTCGCCGGCCCTCGAAGAGGAACGGCTTCGTCACCACCCCCACCGTCAGGGCGCCTTGCTTCTTGGCCACCTCGGCGATGATCGGCGCAGCGCCGGTTCCCGTGCCGCCGCCCATGCCCGCGGTGACAAAAACCATGTCCGGGTGGCCGATCATCTCCGCGATGCGGTCGCGATCCTCCATCGCCGCGTTGCGGCCGACCTCAGGATTGGCCCCCGCGCCGAGACCTCGGGTCAGGCTCCCGCCGAGTTGAATCTTCGTTTCCGCCGGGCTGTTGCGCAGCGCCTGCAGATCCGTATTGGCCGCGATGAAGTCGACCCCTTTGAGGCCCGAGTTGATCATCGTCGACAGCGCGTTTCCGCCGCCGCCCCCGACACCGATCACTTTTATGACCGCTTCGTTCCTGACCATTTCATCAAAAGCAAACATGTCTTGACCCTCCGTCGAGCACGCCATCAGAAGACCTCTTGAAACCAGTTCCGCATCTTGGCCCCCCAGCCACCGATGCCTCGCGCGGATGAAATCCGAGGAGCCGATCGACCCAGCTTCTTGGCGCCGTACTGCAGCAGCCCGACGCCCGTCGCGTATTGTGGGCTGGTCACCACGTCCTTTAGGCCGCCCAAGCCGGACGGCTGTCCGAACCGAACCGGCAGTCCGAGTACGTCTTCGGCGATGTCACCGATGCCTCGGAGCTTCGAAGTCCCTCCCGTGAGGACCACGCCGCTAGCGAGCAGGTCCTGGTAGGCGGTGTTCTGAATTTCGTCCCGGACGAGTTGAAAGATCTCCTCGACGCGGGCCTCTATGATTTCGCACAGGATCTGGCGAGACAGGCTGCGAGGCTCGCGGCCTCCGACCGACGGGACCTCGATCATCTCGTCGCTCTCGACCTGTTCGACCAGCGCACATCCATACCGACGCTTGATCTTTTCGGCCTCTTCCTGGGGCGTGCGCATCCCCAAGGCGATGTCCGTGGTCAGGTGGTTGCCACCGATGGGCAGCACCGACGTGTGAACGATCGCCCCTTCGCTGAAGATGGCGATGTCTGCGGTGCCGCCGCCGATATCCACCAGACACACCCCGAGGTCTCTCTCGTCCTCGGTGAGCACCGCTTCCGCGCTCGCGAGCTGCTGAAGCACGATATCGGCGACGTCGAGCCCGGTCTGGTTGGCGCACTTGACGATGTTCTGGGCCGAAGTCGCGGCCGCGGTCACGATGTGGACTTTGGCCTCCAGCCGTACGCCGTGCATCCCGAACGGCTCCTTGATGCCGTCCTGATCGTCGATGATGTACTCCTGGGGCAGTATGTGAATGACTTCCCGGTCGGTGGGTATCGCCACCGCCCGGGCGGCGTCGATCACGCGGGTGACGTCGTCGTTGTGGACCTCACCGTCCTTCACCGCGACGATGCCGTGGCTGTTGAAGCCGCGAATGTGGCCTCCGGAGATCCCGGTGAAGACCTCGCCGACCTCGCATCCCGCCATCAGCTCCGCTTCTTTGATCGCCTTGCCGATCGCATTGACGGTCGAGTTGATGTTGATGACGACACCCTTGCGGAGCCCTCGAGACGACGCCGAACCGGTCCCGATGATGTCGAGACCGTCCTCCGACAGCTCCCCGACCAGCGCGCAGATCTTGGTCGTGCCGATGTCGAGCCCCGCTACGATATTCCCGTTCTTCGCCATCTCAACCTCCGCCTGACCGTCCCCGCCTAAACATCCCCGTTGGGATCCGCCGGCGGCTCCAGTCGCACGACCACGCGGTCTGCGCTGCGCCGGCTCGATAGATCGATGGCCTGCGCGGTCAGGCCTCGGTCTTCCAGCGCCGCCCGAACCTCACCCAGCATCGCCAAGCGCGCCGGCCAATCTTCCCGGCCGAGCGCGACGGTCAACCCATCTTCCACGAGAACCACGGTCAGACCCCGCGCGTCGTTGACGTTGACCTCAGAAAGATCGCCGTAGGCGTCGACATCCCATCCCGCGACGACCTCGAGCGCGGACTTGAGCATCGCGCTCTGACCCGGGTCGTCGCTCTCGATGAGCGCGCGCTCCAGCCCGGTGATCACCGGAAGATCGACCGTCTCTCCGGGGGCCAGACGCTTGAAGAATCGGCCTCCGGCATCCACGAAATACAGGTTCTGGAGGGCAACGAGGGCCACCGGCTGGTGTTCGACGACGGAGATCCGCACCCGATCGATGGCCGACACTCGAACCTCGGCCTGCGCCACCCACGGATGGCTGAGAACCCGGTCCCGCGCGGCATCGACGTCGATGCGGAGCAGATTGTCTCCCACCGCGATCCCCGAAAGGCGGCGGACGGTCGCGGCCCGCGCGCGGGCCGCGCCATGGACCTCGACGGTATCGATGGCCAGCAGCGACGATCGCCGGGCCCATCGGACCGACTCGACCGATGCCACGGTAACGCCAGCCCCGACCGTCAGCGCGAACATCCCTCGCACCCATCGACGCCAACGCCCGCTCGTCGGACCACGCGCACGAGGGGCGCCGCGCCCACGTCGGTTGGTTTTTGACGCGCGTCGCTTCATTGGAGCCCCCTCCTTTCGCGTTCGTGGCCGAGCGTAGCTCGCCCCGATCTCCGAAGACCTCGCGGCCTTGGCGTTGCCTTCGCCGACCTACTCGTGACGATCCGCCGAACACTTGACACAATATGTGATCTCTGGATCACACTGATTCTAACTCTAGGGGTTTCAACACCCTCGCAAGCTTTACTGATCTCAGCCACTTGCCAAGCGCCGTCACCCATCGAGCTTCGAACTGAAGGCCTACTCGTCGACATCTTCACCGTACATCATGCGCGATCCCACGACCAGTACGATCCGTGGCGATTGCAAAAAAAGTTGCAAAACTCGATCGCAGGTTAGCCTACCTTCACACCTTTGTGGTTCGAGATCCGATCTCGGAGCCCTGCACACCCGATCCGTACCGGGTGAGCCCACGTCTATTGCGCACCGCAAGGTGCTTTTCACTGCAGGTCACCCTGCAGCGTTCGGAACCGCGCCCAGCGCTTTCACCAGGCGTCGACCAAACTGTCCAATGTCCCCGGCCCCAAAGGCGATCACCACGTCTTGGGGGCGCGAGGACGATTCGATCCGTCGGACCGCGTCATCGAGATCCGTCGCCAATCTCACGTCGTGATGACCATGACGGCGAATGACGTCGGCGAGCATCGGGCTGTCGACCCCTTCGATCGGCGGTTCGCCAGCCGCGTAAAGGGGGGTGAGCAACACTACGTCCGCGTCGTTGAACGCGCTCGCAAACTCGCCGGCCAAGTGCTGGGTCCGCGAGTATCGATGCGGCTGGAACACCGCGAGCACCCGCCGATCGGGGTACGCCTGCCGTACGCCCTGCAGAGTGGCGCGAATCTCGGCCGGATGGTGTCCATAGTCGTCGACGACCATCACCCCCCGCACCTCGCCGCGGACCGAGAATCGTCGCTCGACGCCGTCGAAATCCGCCAACGCCTCACGCGCGGCATCGGTCGACACCCCGAGCTCTTCGGCGATCACCAGCGCCGCCAGCGCGTTGCTGACGTTGTGAAGTCCCAGCATCTTCAGCTGGAACTCGCCCAGCGAGGTCCCGCGCCGCACCACTTCGAAGGTAGTGCGCGGTCCCTCGAATCGAACGTGGCGGGCCATGAGATCCGCCTGTGCGCTCAGACCGTAGGTCACGTAGCGCTTTTCCACCGTCGGTAACACAGCTTGCACCTCCGGGTGATCGATGCACAGGACCGCCAGTCCATAGAAAGGAATGCGATTGACGAACGTCACGAACGCGCGGCGAATCTCGTCGAGGCCACCGTGGTAGTGGTCGAGATGCTCCGGATCGATGTTCGTCACCACCGCGATCGTCGGCGACAGGTGCAGAAACGAACCGTCCGATTCGTCGGCTTCAGCGACCAGGTAAGGCCCCTGGCCCAGCTTGGCGGTCGTGCCGAGCTTGTTGACCTTGCCGCCCACCACGATGGTGGGATCCAGACCCGCGTGGGTCAAAATCGCGGCCACCAGGGAGGTCGTGGTGGTCTTTCCGTGGGTTCCCCCAACGGCGATCCCGTACTTCAACCGCATGAGCTCGGCGAGCATCTCCGCCCGACGGATCACCGGGATCTTGCGGCTTCGGGCCTCCCGAACCTCGGGATTGTCGTCGGCGACCGCCGACGACACGACAACCACGTCGGCGTCGGTCAACTGGCTAGGGTCGTGACCTCGATGGACGGTGACCCCGAGCGTCTGCAAGCGACGGGTCACTTCAGACTCGCGCAGATCGGACCCCTGAACGTCGTAACCGAGGTTGCTGAGCACCTCGGCGATGCCGCTCATGCCGATGCCCCCGATCCCCACGAAGTGGATCCGTCGACACCGTCGCGCCATCCCGACGTTGAGGTCCTGGGTTCCCGTCACGGCCGCCGCTCCATCATCATCACGCACGCGTCGATGATCTCGCGCGCGGCCTCCGGCCGGCCGGTACGCCCCGCGGCTTGCTCCATGGTTTGCCGACGATCCGGCGATCGGTACAGGTCGAGGATCGCGGCCGCGAGCTTCTGGCCGTCGAGCTCGCGCTCGACGAGCATGATCGCGGCCCCCGCGTCGACCATCTCGCGCGCGTTCAACTCTTGATGGTTGTCGGTCGCGAACGGGAACGGGATGAGGATCGACGCCTTCTTGGCGACCATCACTTCGGCCAGGGTCGTGGCGCCGGCTCGGCAGACGACGAGATCCGCGCGGCGATACGCTTCGCTCATGTTGTTGATGAAGGCGTGAACCTCGGCCTCCACGCCGAGCTCGCCGTACCCCTGGCGGATCTGCGTCTCGTCTTTCGCCCCCGTCTGGTGAACGATGCGCAGGTCGTCCTCGGCCTCGCCGAGCTGGGCCGCGGCTTCCACCATGCGCAGATTGACGGCGTGGGCGCCCTGCGAGCCCCCGAGGATCAGAATGTTGAACTTGCCGTTCGTCTGCTCGGTCGATCGGAGAAAGTTCTCGAGCAGCTGGCGCCGAATAGGGTTGCCGAGAACCTGAACTTTGCCCGGCGGGAAGTACGCCCGGCTCCCATCGAACATGACGTAGATGCTGCGAACGATCCGGGCCAGGATCCGGTTGGTGACCCCGGGCACGGTGTTCTGCTCCAGGATGGCGGTCGGGGTTCGGCTCAGCCACGCGGCGAGGATCATCGGCCCCGACGCGTATCCGCCGACGCCGACCGCGACGTCCGGCCGGAACTTTCGCAGGATCCCGATCGACTGGATCAGCGCCCACGGCAGCCGTGCCACCCCTCGGATTCGGTTGATGAGGCCTGTTCCCTTCAGTCCCCGGACTTCAATGTATTCGATCGGAAAGCCCAGGTCGGGCACGACCCGGGCCTCCAGCCCTCGGCGAGTGCCGACGAACAGCACCTCGTTTCCTTTGCGCCGAGTGGTGAACTCCTCGGCCAGCGCCACGCCCGGGTACAAATGGCCCCCGGTGCCGCCTCCTGCGATCAGCAGCCTCACGTCAAATACCCTCGTGCTCGCTGCGCGCGATACTCCGCCGACGCGCGCAGCAGGATGCCGATCGCGATCATCGATACGATCAGCGACGACCGACCGTAGGACATCAGCGGCAAGGTTAGTCCTTTCGTCGGCAATAGCGACATCACCACGGCCATGTTGACGATGGCCTGAAGTCCGAGCCACGCGCACAGACCGAACGTGGTGAACATCGCGAAGCGGCTCGGCAGTCGCGACGCCAACCACATTCCTCGGCCCAGCAATCCGGCAAAGGCCAAGATCACCACCACCGCCCCCGCGAAACCGAGCTCCTGGCCGAGCACCGCGAAGATGAAGTCGGTGTGGGCCGCGGGCAGAAACAGGGTCTGGCGACCATCGCCCAGCCCCATGCCCCACGGTCCGCCGGAGCCGAAAGCGACCAGCGACTCCCATACTTGGTAACCGATGTCCTGCTTATGGTCCTCCGGGTCCCAAAACGCGACCAGCCGAGCCGCCGCGTGGCGATGGGTGGCGATGTACCACGCGCCGACGGGCAGCGCGGCCACCGTGGCCAAAAGCAGATAACCGACCCGCGTTCCCGCGACGAACAACATCAACCCCAGAATGCCGAACACGATCGCGCTGGTCCCGATGTCGGGCTGGACGAGGATCAGCAAGACCAATGCCCCGGTGATCAACACGTGGGGCACGAAGCCCACCGAGAACGTGCTGACCTTCTCCCGCTTCTTGGCCAGGGAGTGAGCGAGATAGAGGACCACGGTGAGCTTCGCCAGCTCCGCGGGCTGGAACCCGATCGGCCCCAGCGCGATCCAGCGTTGGGCCCCGTGGACGCGGCGGCCGAGGCCCGGAACCCATACCGCGAGCAGCAAAACGAAGGTCAGCCCCAGCAGCGGATACGCCCACCGACCCCACGCGTCGACCTTCCAGTGCAGCACGAGCAACAGGGCCCCGAGCCCGACCACGACCGACACCAGGTGATGAACGAGGAGGCTCGCCGCGTGGTCGCCGTATTGGGCGGCCCGCATCGAGCTCGCGCTGTAGACCAGCACCACGCCCAACGACAGCAAGGCCACCATCGCGGCGGTCATCCACGGGTCGATGCTGCGGATCAGGGTCTCGGCCCCGACGTCGGGGGTCGGCATCTCGGT
>JANQQN010000207.1 GCA_028289325.1 Myxococcota bacterium
GCCATCAAGGCGAGGGCGGCCTTGTGCTTCGGCCACCGCCGAAGGATGAAACGAACGTCCGCCGCGGCTTCCTGGCGCCGGCGGACCTTGAGGAGCAGCCTCGCCCGCGCCAGCCGAAGCGCGGCATCGCTCGGCGCACGCGACACCGCTTCGCTGAGCGCGGTGACCGCCTCCGACAGCGCCCCGGCCCGGGCGTGAACTTGGGCCCGCATCTTGGCGAGCTCGATGAGGTTGGCCCGGCTCGGCGTGAGCTGACGTTGCAGCGTGTCGACGATGTCGAGGGCCTTCGTCCAGTCCCCGGCCTTGAGCGCGATCTGGAAGCCGAGCTGAAGACCGTCTTGGCCCGACGGCGGTAGCGTCGACAACAGCGCCGATGCCTCCGCGAATCGTTTCTGGAGCACCAGCAGCCGAACGTGAAGCTGACCTGCGGCTGGGGAGTGTGCGGTCTGTCGCCAGTGGGTGACCCACCGCAGACCAAGCTCGGCCTGCTGGGTGGTCAGTGCGGCTCGGACCACCGCCGGCCATGCCCGAGGTGGCGCCTCGGCCGGCGTTGGTAGCGCCGCGAACAGGGGGGCTACCCAATCCCCGCGGTCCACGTACCGACCGACCTCGGCCACGGCGCTGGCCAGCAGCGCTTCGTCGACCACGTCCAGCGCGTCATCCCGGCGAGGAACGGCCCGCAAGACCTCTTCCGGACTTTGGGCTTGGCGGATGATGTAGCCCCGGATCTCGGTTCGGCGCGCTACGGACAACATCCACGCCTGCCGAAGGGCCTCGAATCCCTGTTGGCGACGACCGGCGCGGATCAGGAGTCGGCCCACGCTGAGGTGTCCGTCGACGTACCGCGGGGCCAAGAACAGGGTCCGGTTCGCCGCCCGCAGCGCGCCGGCGAGATCCGGCGGCTTCGCGGTCTCCCGCAGAAAAGAGACATACGCGGAAACGATCGGACTCGCCGGGTGACGGCGCCAGAGCGGCTGAACCTCGACGTCTGCCGGGCGCGGATCATTGCGCATCCACCCCCGGAGCCGAGCCAGATCTCGGTCGAGATCCCCGGCCGTCCACGACAGCACAAAAGCACCGAAGGCGCCGGCGACGATGAGGCCACCCGCCGCGAACACGACCGGGCGCCCTCTGATGCCCCACGGACGCCGGACGCCGGTCCCGCCGACCGCGGTGAGCACCGCCACCACTGCGATCGCGACCCCCGCCAGCTCGAGACTGAAGTCGACGAAGTTCTGAACCACGACCGCGGTGACGCCGGCCAGGGCAGCCAGCGACGACGGCGAGGTGGTCCGGAGCCACATCGAAACCAGAAGCACCAACAGGCCCGTGAACGCCACCGATCCCATCACCAACCCCCACTCGGACAGCAGCTGAGCGGCCAGGTTTTCTGGAAACGCGAACGTCAGCTGTAGCGCCGACGTTTTGTAAGCCGGATACACCGAAACGAACGCGCCCCGCCCCACGCCGAGCCAAGCGTGGTCATCGATCAGCGGCAGCGCATCCCGTACCGCATCGAGCTTCTCCGTGACGCCCCAACTCACCCACCCTGGCCGAGCGTCGCGGCCGGCCGACGCGGCGGCGACCGAAACGGCGATCAACCCGCCGACCACCGCCCACATCCACGCTCCCCGCATCGAACTGCGCAGCCGCAGGGCGAGCAACAGCGTGACCGCCGAGGCCACCAACGCCAGCGCACCGCCCTTCGACGCCATGGCCAGGGAAACGGCGACCAGGAGCCCTGCCGCGATCCCGAAGCCAAACCGGCGCGCGCGGTCCTGAGACTCGATGGCGAGGGCGACGGCAGCAAACGCGGTGAGGTTCAGAAAGCCCGCCGCGTGGTTGGGATTCACGAAGGTGGTCCACATCCCGTCCGGGGCCCGCGAGGTATCGATGAGCCCGAAGAGCCGCTCGACCCCCAACCCCCGGTGCACGAGCGCGACCAGCACGACCGCGAGCCCCGCGACGACGAGAGGGCGACAAACCATCGCCACCACCGTCCGGGGGCGTTCGCGCGCCCGCACCGCCACCACCAGGACCACGGCCGCGTACACCAGCAGCTTACCCACCTCGCGCCAGGTCGCGCTCGGCTCGTAGGAGATGGGGCCGCGGGGGTCGCCGACCACGAATGCGCGGACCTCCGCCACCCGAGGCGACAACCACGAGACGACCGCTTCCGGCAGGGGCACCGCCTGGGCCACGGTGAATAGGGCCATCGCCAAGAGGCCGAGGGCAAGAGGGGGAACGGGAACCTCACGGCCACCGCGCGAGGCCCCCACCAGCGCCCCCGCGAACGCCGCCGTCGCGAACAGCGCGATGACCGGCAGGACTTCGAGCCTCCAGCCGCCGCCGGCCAGCGGCGCGACCAGGAGCGTGGCTCCCAGTCCGACCTCGGCCCACCGGTCTCGCACAAGGTGGCGAGTGGTCGAGCGCATCGCGGCTGGCTTTCGGTGCTTTTCCCGAGGATGTCAAATCGGTCCGGTGCGCACTGGCTCAATGCGCACTCCGCCTCACCGTCCCACGGGTCTACGTCGCAGCGATGCGCTGACGGGGGATCGGGTCGGGCGATTTTCATCTCGACGGCCCCGAGGCCCAGCCGGGCTTTCGGTCCCCGCCGCTTGCCATGGATACTTGAGCGGGATAGAGACCGGTCGGAGCGCGCGATGACGACTTCCAGAGTTCTCCTTGCTAGCCACCGCGGCCTCTACGGCCATATCTCGCGGGCCAGCTCCTACGAGTTCGAAGGGCTGATCGAAGAGATCGATGACGTCGACCTCGCCGTGCCCCGCACCGAAAAGAAGGGCGCGGGGAGCAGCAAGACAAAAGAGGTCGTGCAAAAGCGCGCCCTCGACTTCATCCAGCGCCGAACCGGCGCTGACGTGAAGCTGCCTGAGCCGATCGCCAAGGCCAAGGTGAGCCAGCAATACGATCTCTTCTTCACGACCGTTCTCAGCTGCGGTGACCTCACCTACCTGCAGCACGTCGACGGCTGGCGCGAAAACTGCCGGGTTGCCATCGTGTGGATCGAAGAGTTCTGGCTTCTCTTGCTCAAGCACCGGAAGATGCTCAGCCTCCTCGAGCCGTTCGATCACGTCATCGTGGGGGCGGCAGGCACCGCGCCGGAGCTGGCGAAAGCCATCGGCAAGCCGGTTCATCACGGCGCGCCCGGCGTCGATACGAAGGTTTTCTGCCCCCTCCCGAATCCTCCCGGTCGCACCATCGACGTCTACAGCATGGGACGCCGGTCCGAAGACACCCATCGGGTTCTCCTCGAGCGAACGCGCACCAGTAACTTCTTCTACCTACACGACACGGTGAAGCTGCGAGACTTCATCAACGACTACGCGGAACATCGAACCCTCGTGTCGAACTTCGCGAAGCGGAGTAAGTTCTTCATCACGTACAAGTCGAAGCCCAACCAGCAAGGCCATACCGGCGGCCAGGAGGAGTTCGGTCAACGGTTCTTCGAAGCGTCCGCCGCGGGCGCCGTTCTCCTCGGCGAGCCACCGCGCAACGACACGTTCCCCGAATACTTCGACTGGGAGAAGACGGGCGTCACCTGTCCTTGGGGTTCGACCGACGTCAACGACATCATCGATGAAGCCAGCAAAGACGAAGCGCGAATGATGCAGATCCGTCGCGACAACGTCGAGAACGCCCTTCGGCGCCACGATTGGGTCTATCGGTGGGAACGCGTATTGCAGCTGGCAGGACTCGAGCCCACCGATGCCATGAACGCCCGAAAAGCCGAGCTCACGGCGCGGGCAGACACCGTTCAGAGCGCGGCCACGGTGTAGCCAACGACCACAGGCCGGTCTGCATCCGTCCGGCCGGCGCACTTCAACGCGCACCTGCCGTGCCAGCGGCTGCGATGCGTGTCGGTGACGCGGGAGGCGCCTAGGACCAACGCAGCCCTTTATACTCAATGCCGAAATGAGCGTTCTGCTCTTTCCAGAGCTCGTCCGTCACTCGGTCGCCCGGAATCTCAACGTCGGCCACGGTGATCGCCTGGTCTTTAGCGATAGGGCGAGTCAGCTTGCATCCCCCGGACACGCCCATCGGTAGCAGGCCTTCTTTGGCCGCAACGTCCGTGTTCTCGAGCACGCCATAGGTGTCGAAGCCGCCGATGCCGTCCAGGGTCTGGCCTGCAGTCAGGTCGCGCTTAGCGATGGTGATACAGTCACCGACCGGCCCGGCGATCGGGGCAATCGTGGCGTCGGCGAAGAGGGCGGCGCGAGCGGCGGTGAGCGGAAACTCCAGATGGGGCAGGTGATAAGGAATGTAGAACACGTGGAACGGTCCCGCCCCCAGCTTGAAGTACTTCATATAGGGGCTCCGCAGCGGATTGTCGTTGAAGCCGATCACGAAGACCCCGGGCCCGGGCTTGGCGCCGATGACGTAGTCGACGATTCCTCCGTTTTCGAGCTGATCCCGTGGGAATAGATCGATGCAGTTGTCGACGTGGTCAACTTCCGGGCCGTGCATGCCTCGCTTGCCCGCCCGAAGGCCCGTCGCGTTGGCGACGACCGCCATCTCCATCGAGATCTTGGTGCCGTCGGCGAACGATGTCGCCATCTCCGGGCTCTGCAGATTCGCCTTCGCGAACGCCGCCTGCGTCTCGGGCGTACGGTACGGATCCAGCAGTCCTTTGATGTTGCCGGCGAGGCAAGGCCGGTAGCCCAGGGACTCCACGAAGCGATAGAGGTTCATCACTACGCCCGGCTGATCGCCATCGCAGTTGCTGTAGATGATGCCGGCCTGCTTGGCCTTGTGATTGAGGATGGGACCCACCGTCGCGTCGAGCTCAGCATTGGCCATGACGATGTGCTTACGGTTCTCGATGCAGGCGAGGGTCACTTTGGCGCCCAGCTCTACGTCGCCCGTCGTCTCCATGACGACATCGACCCCTTCCGCCTGGGCGAGCAGGAGCGCGTCGTCCGTCAGCGACCGCTTACCGCGGGCGATCGATTCCTCCAACGCGGATACCGACTCGACCCGAACGAAGTCTTCGACCCCCGCTTCCCGATACGCATTCTCGCCCCGGGCGATCGTGCGATTCGAAATCGCCACCACATCCATCCCGGGCAGATACTTGAGAATGGACAGGGCGCAGCCGCGACCGATGAAGCCGGCGCCCACGATGGCTACCTTGAGCGGCTTGCCCTCGGCCTCGAGCTTCTTGAGGGCGGTATCAACGATGATCATGTCTTGCCTTTCGCTTGGGTTAGGGCGCCTGAAAATCCGGCCAAGACCGGTCTTTGTCAGAGACGACTTCAATATCGATCGGCCACTCGATGCCGAACCGTGGATCATCGTACCGGAAGCCGGACTCCGCGCCCGGCGCATAGGGCGCCGAGACGTGATAGAAGACCTCGACATCGTCGGTGAGCGATAGATAGCCGTGGCCGAACGACTCGGGCACGTACAGCATCCGGCGATTGTCGGCGGTCAGCTCCGCCCCAAACCACTGACCGAAAGTCTCCGATTCGGGCCGAAGATCGACCATGACGTCGAAAATCGCGCCCCGGGTGCACCTTATGAGCTTCACTTCGGCGTAGGGAGGCACCTGGTAATGCATGCCCCGGAGCGTTCCCCGACGCTTGGTGTAGGCGAGATTCGATTGGGCGATGGTCTGGTTGAGACCCAGCGCCTCGAATTCGTCGCGACAGAATGCTCGGGCGAAGAACCCACGGTCGTCGCTGCGTTCCTCGAGGCTGACGAGGTACGCGCCCTTCAGCCGGGTCTCTTCAAATTTCACGCGTGAACGCCTCGAAGCCCGATGCCTTCGTAGCGAGACACCGACCCCTTATCGAGCATGCGCCGCCCGTCGACGAGGAGGGGGGCGGGCTCTCTGCCCTCCAGCAGCTTCGGCAGGCCCTGGAACTCGGGCCAGCGGGTCACCAGTGCGATCGCGTCGACCCCATCGATGCTCTCTTCGACGCTGTCGCAGTACTTGATGCCCTTCGTTCCGAGCATCTTTTCGGCCTCGTGACGCGCGATCGGATCGTAGGCGGTCACGCGGGCCCCGGCCGCAACGAGGTCTGTCACGATGGGCAGCGCCGGCGACTCACGCATATCGTCCGTCCCCGGCTTGAACGCCAAGCCCAGGACGGCCACCTTGAGCCCTTTTAGATCCGGATAGTGTTGCCGGATGAGCTCGACCATACGGCGCGGCTGGTCGCGATTGACGGCGATCGCCGAGTCGAGGATGCGCATGGGGCTGCCGTGGCGGGCCCCGTGGGCGATCAACGCCTTCACGTCCTTGGGAAAACAGCTTCCGCCGAAGCCGCAACCCGCCTCGAGGTAGGTGTTGAACGAGGGCTTGATGCGGGAGCCGTCGTCGAGAATCGGGCTCAATCGCTTATCGAGGTGAACGCCGCTCATGACCTCGGTGACGTCGATGTCTCCGATGGCCGTGCAAAGATTGGCGACCTCGTTGGAGAACGAGATCATCGTCGCGAGCAGCGAGTTGGCGGTGTACTTCACCATCTCCGCCGTCTTGTTGTTGGTGCCGACTTTGTCGACGCCATCGAAGACCGCGTAGACTTCACCCAGGGTCGCCACGCTGCGCTCGTCCATGCCGCCCATGACGATCCGATCGGGGTCCATGAAGTCCCCGACCGCTTCGCCCTCCCGTAGGAACTCTGGATTCATGCCGACGCCGAAGTCCCGACCGGCCTTCTTGCCGGACGCCTTCTCGAGGATCGGGAGCACGACGTCGTCGGTCGTCCCGGGCACGACCGTGCTTTTGACGACGACGAGGTGGTAGGCGTCCTTGCTCTTCAACACCTCTCCGATCTGCCGCGCGACCTGCTCGATGTACGTGAGGTCGATCTCCTCTCCGTTGAACGGGGTCCCCACGGAGATCAGCGAGACCTCGGTGTTGTGGACGGCGGTCGCGAGATCCGTCGACGCCGTGAGCCGCGAGCCCACGTTGCGCTTGAGGAGCTCTTCCAACCCTTTCTCATAGATCGGGGGCTCTCCGCGATTGATCATCGCCACCTTGTCCGCGTCGATATCCACGCAGATGAGGTCGTGGCCCTTGTCGGCCAGGCATACACCGCTGACGAGACCGACATAGCCGGTCCCCATGACAGAGATCTTCATTACGCGTCGTCTCCGTGATTGTTGTCTCGATACCAAACGAGAGAGCGCATGAGGCCGTCTTCCAGCTCCACGCTCGGGTCATAGTCAAGATCCCGGCGCGCCTTCGCGATAATCGGGCATCGACGGTTGGGATTGTCGGTCAGGTAGTCGGCCTCCTCGCTGACCTTCTTCACGACCTTGCCTTGGTACCCGACCGCCTTCTTCGCCGCGGCAACGGTTCGATCCGCGAGCTCGGCCATCGATATCTCAGGCCCCTCGACGCCGATGTTGTAGGCCTCACCAGGCTGACCGCGCACCAGAATCTTGAAGTAGCCGCAGATCGCGTCCGCCACGTAGCAGAAGGTGCGGGTGGGCTTGCCGTCGGAAAGCATCACGATATCGCGTCCGGCCATGATGTCGCGGGCGAAGTCCGGCAACACGCGACGGTCGGTGATCTTGAGGCCGGGGCCATAGTTGTTGAATGGACGCGCGCTCTTGATCGGCAGGTTGTGCTGGCGGGCGAAGTTCACACACAGGGTCTCGCCGTAACGTTTCGACTCGTCGTAACACGCGCGAGGGCCGGTAAACGAGACGTTGCCGTTGTAGTCCTCCGGAGTCGGGATGTTCTCCGGCGTCGGATCACCGTAGACCTCGCTGCTCGAAAAGAACAGGAACCCGTCCAGCGGTCGGCCGGCCTTCGCCTCCGCGAGCATGTACTCGAGGAGCAAACGAAGTCCGTCGACGTTCGCATCCATCGTCTCGATCGGATGCTGACGGTAGAACGTCGGCGAGGCGATCGACGCCCCGTGAATGATGTAGTCGAAGTGTGGAGTATCGGCCGGCAGAGGGTCCGTCACGTCATGGCGCACGGTGGTGAGCGTAGGATCGCCTTCGAGGTTTTTCAGCCAGTCGGGCACCCCGCGCATAAAGTTGTCGTGGACGGTGAGCAAGGTGCGCTCCGACTCCGAAACCCGCTTGTTGCGGAACAGGATGGACTGCACGAAGTAGTAGCCGAGAAAGCCTGCCCCGCCGGTGAGCAAGACGTGCTTTCCTGCCATGGTTCGAAACTCGTCCTTGAGCTTCTCATTGATGTACTGGAGGTCGCTCTCGACGACGGCAGCGGCGTTCTCGAGTGGTTGGCTGGTCAACGATTCATCTCCCTGTCTTGTTCGCGCTTCGGTCGGATGGCGGGGGCCGGTCGGCTATTCCCAAACCTTCCAGGGCGCGTTGCCCTCTTCCCACAGGCCCTCGAGGTGCATCTTGTCGCGCAGCGTATCCATCGGCTGCCAGAAGCCCGAGTGTTTGTACGCCGCCAATTGGCCGTCTTTGGCGAGCCCTTCGATCGGCCCGCGCTCCCAGACGGTGCTGTCGCCTTCGATGTAGTCGAAGATCTGGGGCTCGAGCACGAAGTAACCGCCGTTGATCCACGCCCCGTCCCCGGTAGGCTTCTCTTTGAAGCCGGTGATCTTCGGCTTGTCGTGCTCCATCGTGAACGCGCCGAATCGTCCTGGGGGCTGCGCGGCCATCAGCGTCGCGTAGCAGCCCTGGTCGCGGTGAAAGGCGATCTCCGCGGTGATGTCGACGTCGCTGACGCCATCGCCGTAGGTCATGCAGAACGTCTCGTTGCCGATGTAGTCTTTGACCCGTTTGATCCGGCCGCCGGTCATGCTGTTGGCGCCGGTATCGATGAGGGAGACCCGCCACGGCTCGACGGCCCGGCGGTGGACTTCCAGACTATCTTCGCGCAGGTCGATGGTGACGTCGGAGCCATGCAAGAAGTACCGAGAGAAGTACTCCTTGATCATGTATCCCTTGTAGCCCAGGCAGATCACGAAATCGTTGATGCCGTGGTGCGAGTACGTCTTCATGATGTGCCAAAGAATCGGCTTTCCGCCGACCTCGACCATGGGCTTCGGGCGAACGGTGGTCTCTTCAGATAGTCGGGTACCGAACCCACCCGCTAGAATCACGGCTTTCATCGCTGCACTCTCTTTGCTGACGTTCTTCGACGTACCGACGTACCGACGCTTCGCCCGCGACGGTCGGCGCGCCGCGTGGCAAGGAACTGTAGCCTTGCGCAGACCCCACACAAAGCACAACACGTGGGATTTTCACGCTCTGGTGCGTTCTGCAACGCTCGGCGTCACCGGGCTGCGGTAGCCGCGACCGCTCGGCCACCCTCCGCCCGAAGGGGGCGAAACGTCACGACGGGCCCGCCTCGCCGATTCGCGGCTCCGGTCGGGCGCCCCTTCTTGCCAGCCGGCGCCGTGGCCAGCACCACACGCCAAGGAACCGAAGCACGAGACCGGTCCTTGCGCACGCCACGGGTACGGATCGCCGCCTGCGACCGGCGTACCGAAGCCCGATCCTTGGCGAGCGCCATCGAACGCCCCTAAAGACCCGCCTCCCCGACTGACGGCGAGGACGACCGGAGCCGTGGCGTTCCGTACCTTCCACACAGAACCGCTCCGTCGCCGTCATCCCCCCACGAGCGGCGGGCTTCGACCGGCGAGGGGCGGCCCGTTGTCCGGTCACCGCGCTCGTACGGCGATCCAAGGTCCTTCGCAAAGGGCTCAGGACATATGATCTGCCGTACTAAACGCCCGAACCGGCGGGGCGAGGATCCACCTGGCGAATGGGAAGCCGAATCGTGAATACCGCCCCCGTACCGGGCTCGCTCTCGACGTGGATCGTCCCGTCGTGGGCGTCGACGATGTCCTTGACGATCCGAGTTCCGAGCCCCGTTCCGCCTCGTCGCCGACTGATCGAGTGTTTGGAGAAGAGGCTGTCGCGGACCTCGGGCGCCATGCCTCGCCCGTCGTCAACGACGCTCACCACGACGTGAGTCCCGTCGCTGCCTTCGCCGCGGATGGTGATCGTGCCGCCGCTGAGCCCCTCGGCGATCGCGTTGATCACCAGGTTATAGAAGGCGGTGTACAGCCGCCCGGGATCCGCATCGATCGACGGCAATCGTTCGAGATCTTCGGTGGACAAGCTGAGACCCGCCTCGTCGGCTGACGACCGCAGCGAGTCGATGACCGCCGCCACCACCTCGTCGACCCGAGACAGCTCGAACCGGGGAGGGCTGGTGCGGCCCTTGACACAGTCGGCCATCTCCTTGACCCGGTCCCGGATCCGATCGCTGGTCTTGACGATGGCGTCGATCGACTCGAAGGCGACCTCTTTTTTGTCCGCCAACCTCGCCGATTCGTTGGCAGGTAGACTTGCGAAGAGCTCTTCGAGCTCCTCTTTGAGCAGACCGGAGATCGAGATGATCGGCGTGATGAGGTTCTTCATGTCGTGCCCGATGTTGCCGAGCCGCCGCGCGATCTCCGCCAGCTTGGCGTCATCGAACAGCTGCGCCTGCTGGATCGCGAGGGCCGCGAACGCACTGATCACCGTGAGAACCGTCAGGTCGCTC
Organism: Myxococcota bacterium; assembly: GCA_028289325.1. GTDB lineage: Bacteria > Myxococcota > Kuafuiibacteriia > Kuafuiibacteriales > Kuafuiibacteriaceae > JANQQN01. The sequence goes on from JANQQN010000207.1 coordinate 10,508, forward strand.
TCGTTGAAGGTCCCGTGCTTCTTGTTGACCACGGTCAGGACGCCGATCGGTTTCCCACCCCACTGTTTGAGCGGGATATTGACCATATCTCTGGTCAGATGCCCCGTCTTTTTGTCGACGGCCGCGTAATGCAGCTTGCTGCTTTGAACGTCGGTGATGAGAGCCGGTTGACCCGACTGGAAGACGTGGCCGGAGATCCCGATATCCCAAGGGATGCTGGTTCCCGTGGGGACGAGATACTCGCCGACAGAGTGCTGAAAGACGAGCTGCTTGGACTCTTCGTCGGGCAGCATGATCGAACCCGCCTCGGCGTCGACCTCCGCGAGGGCGGTATGCAGCGCGTTGACGATGATCGCGTTGTGGTCGATCGACTCGAACAGAGATTTCGTCACACGACGAATCATCTCCAACTGGTGGTCCGGCCCCACGTCTCACGCACCGAAACACGCGCTCGCTGACCGACGCAAGGATTACAGTCGCGACCGGCGATCCGGCCGGCCTTCCGGTCTGCTCGCGCGAAGCGCGGTCGTATGGATATGGCCGACCAGCGGCGGCGGGCGGCGGCGGCCGTTGGTTTCGTCGCTAACCCTTCGATTCGGAAGCGCCGGCCCCGAGAAAGATGTGGAGCAAGAAATCCAGCACCCCCAGAATCGCGCCCAGGGCGACGATGGCCGCGATCGAGTAGAACGGCCAAATGATCACCAGGCCACCCACCAGACCGAGGATTCCGCCAAGGAGGGTAATGTAGCTGAGCTTGTCGTCGGCGAACTCGCGAAAACCCGTCTCCAGCTGCTCGCTGGTCACCGTAGACAGCTGTTTGGTGATCACGCGTCGGACATCGATCTCTCGGATCAACGACATGGTGACCCGCGTGAGCGCGGCGTCGATGGCGCCCTGATGCTTCTCCAGATACCGGGGAATGTGGTCGAGCGCGCCGTCGACCTCGCCGACCAGCCGATCGAGGGTTTCAGGCAGGTCGTCGAGCTCACGGTTGACGACCCGTATCATCGGCTCACGCCACAGCCCGCGCAGTCGTTCCACCACCGCGGTCGCGAGCCGGGTGCCGCCGACTCGTTCGACCCGCTTCTCGACCTCCTGCGCGATTTCTTCCCGGAAGCGTTCGCTCTGAGCCAGCTCGGACCCGTAGGTCAACACCACTTGTTTGGTGTCGCCAACGAACTCTGGGTCGCGGACCATGCGTCGAATCTCTTTGACCGTCTCTTCGGTCAAACGGGATATCAGGCGGGAATCGTCGAGCTCGCGGCGAATGATGTCTTCGTTGATCAGGTTCTCGACGACCTCGTCCGCGACCTTGCGGATCAGCTCGTCGCGCTGAGATGGGATCAAACCCTGACCGAAGATCGGGCGGATCTCCCGGGGCCGAAACAGCATCTTGATCGCGACCCAGTTCGTGCCGAACCCGATGAGTCCCGCCGTCGCACACGCGCGCAGCATCTGCTCCAACCAGGGAATCGGCACCAGGAAGCTCCCCAAGAACACCGCAAACGCAGCGGGGGCGAACAACCTCAGCGCGAGGCGAAGCCCGGCGCCGGTGCTGAAGGCCAGCTTTTCGATGCTGATGGTGCCGTCCTCAGGAGAGGACAGGCGGGGGGATAGGGGGAGGCCCGTCCGCGGATCCGTGCGAAACCGATCCCGCCACTTTTCGAGGTAGGTGGGAAGATGAAGCTCCCTGAACCGACCGAGCCATGACGGCTCGTGGGTCACCGACGATAACCGGCGGTCGGTGGCGCGCTCAGGATCCTTATGGTCGTCGGCACCGTCCACGGCCCGTTCATACCACCGACGACCGCGGCCCTCGACGACAATGAGATTTGGGTTTCTCGATGGCCCGCGACCTAGGGGATGATGGCTCCGAGGTTCAACAGCTGAGTCTCTCCGCTGTTGTCGTCGACCCCGTCGTTGTCATTGATGATGTAGACGTCACCGTCCGCGGTGACCGCGGTTCCCTCGATCTTCTCGGGAATCAAGCCGCCCGGGCCGGCCAGATCGCCCGAAAGAAGCAGATCGCGGACCAAGACCTTGGTCACCGTCTCCCCACCCAGCAGCCCGGCGGTGTCGAAGGTGTACAGGCGCTTGACCGCGGCATCGGGCCCGCCCTGATTATCGCGCTCGACGACGAGGAACCGTCCGTCGTTCAGCGATGTGATGTCGGACAGGCCGACCCAGCTATCGAACTGCGACTCGGCGGCATCCAAGGGGTAAAAGAAGAACGCCCACGTCTCGGAGGTCACGTCGTACACACCGATGCGCACTTCGGCTTCGCCGCCCCATTCGCGCTGAAACGCTACGTACGCCCGGCCGTTGAACTCGGAGATGCCTTCGAAGCCGAATCGAACCTGGAGGTCGTTGACGCTTTCGGGGAGCGTGATCACGTCTTCGATGACGCCCGCCGCATCGGTCTTCACAATGAAGTTCAGAGAGTTGATGGGCCGGGTATCGGTCGACGTCACCGTGCCCGCGCCCTCGGACGCGATCCAGAATCCGCCGTCGCTGGCCACCGCGATCCCCTCCGGATCGAGGTTCACGGTGTCATCGGCGTTCACCAGGGCCGCACGATCGACGTCGTCGAACGCCGCGGGGTCCGAGGCCGCAGTCGAGGTGGGGATGGTCTTGAGAACGTCGTTGGCGTCCGAGATGCGAATCTCTCGCGTCAGGCGGGCCGGGCGCCTATCAACGCGGATCTCGAAGATGCGATTCGCGCCGAAGAAGCTGTCTTCGATGGCGTACAGGCGACTCGCGTCGTTCGGATCGGCGGCGAGGCCGGACATCGCCGACCAGGGAATGGGGGTGCCATCGGTGCGCGACACCGACTCGACGGTCGGGTACGCCGAATCATCGAAGCCGTAGCGATAGAGGCTGAGCGAAGAGCGAATCTTGTCGCCTCGACTATCTTCTTCGCTGGCCACGACCACCAGGTTGCGGCCGGGGATGGCCTTGACCCCTTCCGGGGCCACGCCGGCGGGCAAGATCTGCTTGAGCACGGGTCGGGTGGGGTCCGCCACGTCGTACACGAACACGATGCTCGATCGCTCGGAGTTCACGAACAGGTAGCGGTCGGCGCCGAAGACGCCCACTTCCGCGTTCTCCGGCTCGTTGCCCTTGTTTCCGGAGCGCCCGTCCGGATAGTGGCCAACCTTGGCCGCGAGCAGGTCGAGGGTGTTGCCGGAGCTGAAGGCGATGTTGCCGTTGATGTCGTAGACCGTGAACCCTCGGCTGCCGCCGTCGAGATCGCCTTCGTCAGCGGTAGCGAAGTACTGACCGTTGATCCATGCGACGCCGTCCGGCTCCCGCGGAACATCGGACTGGCTCTCGTTCTGGATGATCTGGGCCGGGTCTTCCGCGGTGGCGTCGATCTGGACCAGGTCGACCGAACCGGCCGCGAAGTCGTTGATCACCATGCCGTTCGTCAGGTCGACGAGCACGATGTGGTTGTTCTCCTGGAGCGTAACGACGGCCACGTTGTTGGCGTTGATATCGACGTACTCCGGCTCGGGGTCGGTCGGCGCGAAGTCGGCGAGGCCGACCATCGCGATCTCGCTCGCGACCCAGTTCGCGGGATCCGCGTCGCTGATGTCGACGCTGACGAGAAAACCGGCCGGCAGCTGCGGCAGCTGGCCATCGTTCTCCCCCTCGTCACGCTCGTTCTCGATCGCGATGGCCGCGTACGATCCGTCGGGGCTGACCGCCACCGCGTCGGGCTGCCCACCGAGATCGATGACCCGCACCACGGAGCTGGTGGCCACCTCGATGACCGCGAGCTCGCCGGAAGGGTTGTCGAAGTCGGGCGAGGTGTTGATCCCGACCAATACGTAGTCCCCGGCGACCGCGACGGAGGTCGGCTCGCCACCGAGATCCAGTGACCCCATGGCTTCGGGCGACGCGGGATCGCTGATGTCCACGAAGCCGATCGCTTCTCGGGGGCTGTCGCTGAAGATCAGCGTGTTTCCGTCCGAGGAGACGTCCACGATCTCCGCCGCCGTCTCGGTGTCGGTGTCGCAGGTGGGGTCGAGGATCGCGCAGACCGGGATCGTCGCGTTGCGCACGACGTTCTGCGCAACATTCAGCTGGGTCGGCG
>JANQQN010000221.1 GCA_028289325.1 Myxococcota bacterium
AAGACGTCGCGGACACCCAGTTCCTGAGCTGCGATGGAGGCACACAACCCCACGGGACCGGCGCCGATCACCGCCACCACTGCTTCCGGCCGACACTCCCCGAGCTGGGCGCAAAAGAAGCCGGTGGACAAGACGTCGCCGGCGAGGAGGGCTTCGTCGTCGCGAGCCCCCGGAGGCACCGGGACCAACGTTGTTTCGGCCAGCGGAACCCTCACCAGCTCCGCCTGGGCGCCGGGCAGCCCCTGCCCGCCCTCGACCCAACCAAACAGCTGGCCGCGTTCACAGCGGGCGGTCAAGCCGTGTTGACAGTAAAAACATCCGCCACAGCTGGTGGTGAACGGACTGACGACGCGGTCGCCGACGGCGAGGTCTTCGACCGCGGACCCGACCGCGACGACTTCGCCCAGGAACTCGTGGCCCATGATCGTTCCGACGTCGAGACCCTTCTCGTGGCCTCGAAACGGGTGCAAATCCGATCCGCACAGCGCGCACAGGCGGACCTCGACCAGCGCGTCGGTGGGGGCCTGCAAGCGGGGCTCGGGCACGTGTTCGTGAACCACTCGACCGACGCCCTGAAACGTAATCGCCCGCATGAGCCGGATCGGTACACAGCGCCAGGTGACAAGTCCAGGCAGCGATGAACGCGGCCGACGGACGGCGACCCGAACCCTCGGTGTCGACGGGACGCCGATCGACAACGAGTCGAAATAGAAGCGGGTTTCAGCGAATGGGCGAACGGAGCCGCGACGGCTAAGACATCGGGGTGCCTCGAACCGCTGCCCTCGACTTCGTGCCTCTGGGGGGCGCGGGCGAGATCGGGATGAACCTCAACCTCTACGGCGTCGACGGGCGCTGGCTTCTCGTCGATGCGGGGGTGATGTTCGAGCGGCGGGCCGATGGGTCGAATCGCGCACTCTATCCCGACCCTAGCTTCATCGCGACGCAGTGCGACAGCGTGCTGGGTTTGATCGTGACCCACGCTCATCAGGATCATCTAGGGGCGGTCGCCGATCTGTGGCCGATGCTGCGCTGCCCGGTGTACGCAACGCCGTTTGCCGCCGCGATGCTCGAAGGACCGCTGGAAGAGGCGGGGCTTACGGAGCAGGTCCCGATTCGGCTCCTGACCGAGTCGGCGACCTTCCAGATCGGGCCGTTTGCCGTCGAGCGCATCCCGTTGACCCACTCGACGGTGGAGATGGGGGCGCTGGTCATTCGAACCGACGCCGGTACGGTCCTTCACACCGGCGACTGGAAGCTCGATCCCGATCCCGTCGTCGGCCGGCGCACCGACGAAGCGGCGCTGAAACGGCTACGGACGGAGGGCATCGACGTCCTCGTCAGCGACTCCACCAACGCCGACATTCCCGGCTGGACGCCATCGGAGGGTGAGCTGCCCGCTTCATTGCGGCGCGTCTTTGCCGGGCGACGGGGTCGGATCGTCGTCCCGTTCTTCAGCACCAACGTCGCTCGTCTCGCCACCTTGGGGACGCTGGCCCGGGAGCAGGGCCGAAGTCTGGTGTTGGTCGGACGCTCGCTCGAGCGAACGCTCGGTGCCGCACAGCGGGTGGGGTACCTCGACGACCTGCCGGCCATCGTCCCGACTTCGCAGTTTGGGTATCTGCCCCCCGACCGGGTCTTGCTCTTGTGCACGGGCAGCCAAGGCGAGCCGCAAGCGGGGCTGGCCCGGATCGCGGCGGATGAGCACCCGATGGTGTACCTGGAGCCCAAAGATGCGGTGGTGTTCAGCGCTCGGGTCATTCCGGGCAGCGAAGAGGCGGTGGAGCGGGTGTGCCGGATGCTGCGGGACAAGGGGGTGCAGGTCGTGTCCCCCGACGACGCGCTGGTCCACGTCAGCGGGCACCCGCGCCGCGACGAGCTGAAGACCCTCTACGAGTGGGTCCAGCCGAAATGGGTTCTGCCCGTTCACGGCACGCCCGCGAAGCTCGACGCCCACGCCGACTTAGTCGAAGGGATGGGGATGGGCGCGATTCGCGTCCGCAACGGCGATCGGATGCGGCTGGGGCCGGCGCCGGTCCGACGTCTCGAGACCGTCACCACCGGGCGAATCGAACGGTACGAGCCGCCGCCAACGCCCCCCCCGCGCTGGGGCCGTCGAGAACGCGGTCGGGGGCGCCGGTCTCGGTAGTGCCCGGCGGCGGGACTTCCGACGCACGTCGTACGAATTCGCCGAGAGACTGCACGCGGAAGTTCTCTCAAGGGGGCGGCGAAGCGCTGCATCGCGACAGTCGCGCATCACCCTTCTGAGGGACAGAGAACATGTGCACGACGAGTTCGTCTTCGGACTGGCTCTACATGACGAACGGCGGGTTAGGCTTCGGCGATGCCGACATTCACGGTTTCTGCCTGGGACGTGACCGTCGTCGCCGTCTACGTCGTAGGGGTGAGAATCGCGCTCGGCTGGTTCCTCGCGCGCCGGGTGCACGTCGGTGGATCCGAAGAGTACTTCCTCGCGGGGCGCTCGCTCCGCTGGCCGCTCATAGGCCTCTCATTTTACGTATCCAACATGAGTGGCAGCTCGTTCGTGGGACTGCCGGGCTCCGCCTACCACGACGGCATCGCGGTCTATCACTACGAGTGGATGGCGGCGCCGATCTTGGTGCTCTTCGCCTTCTTCCTGCTCCCCGTGTTCCTGCGAGCGCGGATCGACACCGCGCCCGAGTACCTCGAAAAGCGCTTTGACCGACGTCTGCGCTACGCCTTCTCCGCGTTCCTGCTGCTCGCCAACGTCTTCATCGACGCGGCTGCGGCATTGTTTGCGGGGGCAACGGTGATCCAGGTGCTCTTTCCCGAGCTGCCTTTGTGGGTGACCATCGCGGTCATTTCGCTCCTCGCCGGAGGCTACATCGTTGTGGGCGGCCTCGGCGCGGTCGTGCTCAACGACGCGCTGCAGGCCGTGCTCATCGGCCTCGGCGGCCTCGTGACCCTGATCCTGACGTGGCAAGCCATTCCCTCGTGGCAGGCCGTGGTCGAGGCTGCGCCCGACCGCGCGTTGCACCTCGTGCGGCCCGTGGACGATCCCGTCCTTCCGTGGCCGGGCACGATCACGGGGGTCCTTGTTATCGGCATTTACTTCTGGTGCACGAATCAGTTCATGATCCAGCGCGCGCTCGGCGCAAAGAGCCTCGAGGAAGCACGTCGCGGCGCCCTCCTCGCGGGCGCGCTCAAGCTGCCCAACCTCTTTATCCTCGTCCTGCCCGGCGTCATGGCGATCACGCTTTATCCTGAACTCGAGCGTCCGGATCTCGTCTTTCCGACGCTTGCCTTTGACCTGCTGCCGGACGGGCTCCGTGGCTTCATGATCGCCGCGCTGGCGGCGTCGATCCTCTCGAGCCTAGAAGCGATTCTCAATTCGGCCTCGACGCTCTTCACCATGGACTTCGTGCGGAGTCTGAGGCCGGGGCTCAAAGATCGAGAGCTCGTTCGCACGGGTCGGATCGCGACTGTGGTCTTCATGGTCATCGCGGCCGCCTGGGCCCCGCAGATCCAGCACTTCCCCACCCTCTGGATCTTCCTGCAGTCGATTCTCTCGTACGTGACGCCTCCGGTCGTGGCCGTCTTCCTCATCGGCCTCAGCTGGCGCCGCGCGAATGCGCCAGGTGCTCTCGCCGGGCTCCTCGGCGGAGTGCTCGTCGGGGTCGCGGGATGGACGTCGATCGAGATTCTCGGTCTTGCTGGTCTTCATTTCCTCTATGGCGCAGGCCTCGTGCTCGCGACGAGCGCGTTTCTCATGGTCGGGGTCAGCCTCACGACCGCCGCTCCCGACGTCGAACGCGTCCGCGACTTCACGTGGCAGCCCGAACCGTGGAGGGCACCCTCCGGTCCCTGGATTCAGGACGTGCGTGTCCTTTCCGTCCTCCTACTTGCCGCGAGCGCGGCCCTCGTTGTCTGGTGGCGCTGACGTCGGCTCGGTCGGCGGTTCAATTCTATCCGTCCGGCGAGATCGCGCGCCGTCAAGCGCACGTCGTCGGTTCAAGATGACCGAAGGCGTCTCGCGGAGGCGTGGCACCTATCCTGCTTAAGCCGGCGCCGAGCTTCGGCTCCAGCAAGGAGGTCCGCCGATGAGCGAAGAGCGCCGCAAGAAAACCGATCTCGTCCTTTCCAACGGGGAGTACGCGTTCACCCAAGACAGCACGACCGGCTCCGTGAAGGTGCTGACCGGCCCCACCGTGGTCAACGTCACCGGCCAGGAGTCTCCGGTGGTCTACGATCCTGACTCCCAGCGTTTCGTGAGCGTCGCGCTCGAAGACGCGGCGAAGAAGAGCCCTCTCGCCCCCCAAGGCTTCTACGTCGAGCTGCGGAACCCCGCGGACAACGCCGGGCATCCCAACGAGGGGTCGAAGGAAGCACCGCCGGCCCTGCTGATGGGGCAGCGAGAGAACATCCCGGGGCCCACCACCTTCTCCCTGTGGCCGCAGCAGGTGGCCACGGTTATCGAGGGTCATCGGCTGCGCTCCAACCAGTACGTGCTGGGGCGGGTCTATGACGAAGACGCCGCGAAAGCGAACTGGCAAAAAGCGGTCTTGAAGGAGACCGCCGGTGAGGGCGACGGAGAGACCCAGGGGACCATCTCCGAGCTGACGGAAGAAGACCTCGCCGTCGGCAAGCTGTTCGTCATCAAAGGCACCCAGGCCTCGTTCTATATTCCCCCCACCGGGGTGGAGGTGGTTCCCGACGAATCGGGGGCGTTCGTTCGCGACGCGTTGACCTTGGAGCGGCTACAGTACTGCATCTTGGTCGACGAGAACGGCGACAAAGACTACCAGCGGGGTCCGAAAGTCGTCTTTCCCAAGCCGACGCAGCGCTTCTTCCGCGACAACGACGGGGCGAAGGTCTTCAAGCCGACCGAGCTGAACCCGATTCAGGGCATCCACGTCAAAGTGATCGCGGGTTACGAGGAAGACGGGCGCCGGTACGAGGAGGGCGAAGAGCTGTTCATCACCGGCAAGGAGACGTCGATCTACTTCCCGCGTCCGGAGCACTCGCTGATCCGCTACGACGGCTCGGCGAAACACTTCGCCACCGCGGTTCCCGAAGGCGAGGCGCGCTACGTCATGGACCGCAATACGGGGGTCATCCGAACCGTGGCCGGTCCGACGATGCTCTTGCCGGACCCGCGGACGGAGGTGATCGTGCGCCGGGTGTTGTCCGAGCAGGAGTGTGGCCTGTGGTACCCGGGCAATGAGGAGGCGCAGCGGTACAACGCGGCGATGGCCGCGCTGGTCCGCCGTACGCCGTCGACGCGGCCCGCGGTGAGTGAAGGCGAAGCGCGACGCCTCAAGAAGGGCAAGGGCGGTCGCGAGGTCCAGGTAGGCCTGGCGGACAAGTCGACGGTCAACTCGGGCGCCGCGGGCGCGGTGGCCGACGAGTGGCTGCGGGCGGCGACGTTCACCGAGCCGAGGTCGCTCATGCTGGACTCCCGATACGTCGGCGTGCCCGCGATCCGACCGTTCACCGGCTACGCGGTGATGGTGGTGAACAAGCGGGGCGACCGCCGGGTGGTCCGGGGGCCGACGAACGTTCTGCTCGAGTACGACGAGCGCCTGGAAGTGGTGGCGACCTCGACCGGCGTGCCCAAGAGCGAAGCGCACCGGGCTCGGGACGTCTACCTTCGACTGCGCGACAACCGGGTCGAGGACTCGGTGGCCCTCATGTGCCGGGACCGCATCGGGGTTACGGTTCAGCTGGCGCTTCGGGTCGACTTCGAAGGGGAAGAGACGACCCGCTGGTTCGAGGTGAGCGACTGGGTCAAGCTGCTTTGCGACCACGTTCGCGGTCGGCTGCGGGACTCGGCGCGGACGCTGCCCGTGGACGCGGTGTGGAACGACCCCGCGGACTTCGTTCATCGGGCGCTGTTTGCGGACCCCGCGAACCCTCGCTTGACGTTCGAGGAAAACGCTATGGTGTTGGTCGCGGCCGAAGTGGAGCACGCCCAGGTCGACGACGAGGAGGTCGCGACCATGCTGCGCGACGCGGAGCTGGGACGGGTCTCGGCGGCCCTGGAGGCCGAGCGAGGCAAGACCGAGCTCGCCCGCGAGCGCGAGGCGCAGGCCATCGCGCAGCAAAAGGCCGAGGCGCAGGCGGAGACCGCACGCTTTCAGGCCGCGCTGGAGACGGAGCGGGTCGAGCGGGAACTTGCGCTTATCCGGGCTCGCGTCGACGCCGACGTGAAGGCGGTCGAGAAGCGGGCGGAAGAGCAGGCGGCCAAGGATGCGCTCGAAGACGCTCGGCAGAAGAGTGCGCTCGCTCGAAAAGAGCGGTCGGCATCGCTGGAGGAGTCGATCGCCCGCGGGCAAGTCGACGTGGTGTCCGCCCGTCTGCAGGCCGAGGCGCGAGCGGCCGTGGCCCGGTTCGAGGCGGCGCAAGGTCCGTTGTCGGAGGCGATCCTGGCCCTCGGCCACCAGGAGGTTCTGGCCAAGGTCGCGGAGGCGGTCAGTGCGCAGCGGCTGCTGGGCGGAAAAGACGTCGCGGACGTGGTCTCGAAGCTCTTCGAGGGCACCGCCCTTCAAGACGTGTTCGCGCGCATCGAGCGGAACGCGGGGGGCCCATCGCCGACCAACGGCGTGACCGCCGACTGACCGGGAGCGTTCGAGGCGACGAGTTTACATCGTCGCCTTGAACGCGGCCCCGGGGGTCGCGCCGATGGCCAAGACCCGCGCCCCCGATCCCTCGGTCACCAGCTTGCGGCGCACCGTCGCCGGCACCCGGACCATGTCTCCGGCCCGTAGCGGCGTTCGCTCCTGCCCGACGACCAGGCTCACTTCTCCTGTGAGCACCACGTACACCTCTTCCTGCTCGTCGTGAGCGTGGTCGTGCTCGGGATACCCGGTGCATCCGGGATCCAGGTCGAGCACGTTCATACCCCACGCGGTGACCCCGAGCGCCGCCCGGGCGGGGCGGAAACGAATGCCGGCAATGGCGTTGGGGCCCGAGTAGGGGGCGATGTCGTCGATCGATTTGACTTCAATATCCTTCATCTGCGTACTCCTCGAAGGAGAGGTCGCATGACCGACGAAGCGCGTCTTGAACAAACGCGACCGACGGGGAACGGTCGGGCCCGCGGCTTGGTGTCGAGCCGGACCAGCGGCCAACGCGTCCACGCGCAGACGTACGCCCCGGCGCCCGACTTGGCGCCGGTGGTGGCCAGTTACTGGGTCGGCGCGTGGTCTTTGCGAGGCGAGGCGCCCCACGTCACCGAGCTGTTGAGTGATCCATGTGTGCATATCGTTTTTGAGACCGGGGACCGCGGGACCAGCGCCCGGGTGGTCGGCGTGTGCACCCGGCTGTGGACCCGAACCCTGGCCGGCGAGGGGCGGGTGCGGGCCGTGAAGCTGCGGGCGGGTGCGGTCCGCGCGTTCATCCATGTCCCCGCCGCCGAGCTATCCGACCGCATCGTTCCCCTCGAAACGCTGTTCGACGGGACGGCCGCCTTGACGGCGGCGGTGATCGGGCCCGCCGACGATACGGCCGCGTTCATCGCGTTCGCCGATTGGCTCCGCGAACGCCGGATGACCGCTGCCCGCGAAAAGATCGCGCAGGCGGTGGCGCTGGTCGAGCGTGTGGTCGACGATCCCGACCTGACGACGGCCGGTCAACTCGCCCGGTCTCAGCAGCTGTCTTTGCGCCAGCTCCAGCGGCTGTTTCGGGACTACGTGGGGGCGTCGCCGAAGTGGGTCATCCGCCGCAATCGTCTGCAGGAGGCCGCCGATCGGATCGAGCGCGGCGACGTCGTGTCACTGGCGGCGTTGGCCGCCGACCTTGGATACGCCGACCAAGCGCACTTCACTCGCGATTTCGTGAGCGCGGTGGGCAAGAGCCCGACCGCGTTCTCCTCCAGCGTCAAGTGAGCTGACCGGCCGCCAAGAATCCGATTTCTGAGTTCGGCGACAAGATTCGGAGCGCAGGGCCCCCCGTGTCTCGGCCACGGTCAGGCCATGGCTTTTCAGATTCACGCGCTGCCCATCGACGACTTTCGGCCCCTGTTCTCCCTGTCGGACGCAAGGCTCGCCCAGCGGCGGGCGCGGCGCGTGCGGGTCACCAGCCGCCCCGGAATCCCGTGTCGGGTGAGCCTCATCGACGCCGCGGTCGGCGAGGACGTTATCTTGACCCACTTCGTGCATCAGCCGGCGTCCGGACCCTACCGGGCCAGCCACGCGATATTCGTGCGGGTGCACGCGGTCCAGGCCCGACCTGACGTCGACGAGATCCCCGCGTTATTTCATCATCGTTTGATCTCCGTGCGTGCGTTCGACGCCGCGCACGACATGGTGGCGGCGGATATCGCGCCTGCAGGCGATCTCAGGGGGGCGATCGAGGAGCTGCTCGAGCCGGATCGCGTCGACTACCTCCATCTTTCACAACGCGAAGCCCGGTTGTTACGCGGCCCGAGTGACCCGGGTCAGGTGAAGGCCTCGTCTGCCCGCAGATCAGGTCAACGGTCGGAGAGGCGGTCGACCCACGCCCGCACGTGGTCGTCGAGGATCTCGATAGGGACCGGACCCACCCGAAGGACCTCCCGGTGAAAGGCGACCAGGTCGAAGTCCGGCCCGAGCTCGGCTTCTGCGTATCGCCGGAGCGCCTGCAGCCGGAGCATGCCGGCCTTGTAGGCGAGAGCCTGGCCCGGCCGGGCGGCGTAGCGCCGGACTTGTCCACGGGAACTGAGGACGTTGGGATCGAAACCGAGGTTGTCGTCGAGGTACGCCACCGCTTGGCCTTCGGTCCAACCGAAGGCGTGAATGCCGGTGTCGACGACCAGCCGCGCCGCCCGCAGCGCCTCCCATTGCAGCCGGCCGAGGTCGCCGTAGGGATCGTCGTCGTACCAGCCGAGTTCGGCGGCCAGGGCCTCGGCGTACAGCGCCCAACCCTCGCGGTAAGCGGTGAAACCGTACATTCGCTGCGCGATCGGAAGCCGGAGGTCGGACTCCAGACCGACCTGCAGGTGATGACCAGGGAGCGCTTCGTGGTACGTGAGCGACGGCATGGCGAACCGAGGTTGATCCACGTTGGTCTGGGCGAAGAATCGTCCGGGCTCCGGGTGGAGCAGGCTCGCGCCGACGTAGTAGCCCCCGCTCGGTCCTCCGACCACGTGGACCGGTTCACTCGGCAGAAGATCGAATGCGGCGGGCAAGCGGGCGTCGGCGTCTTCTACCAGCCGCACGTAGGTATCATAGACCTCGTCGGCGGGGATCACGCCGCTGTCTTGCGCGACCTGGGCGAAGGCTTGTCGCAACGACAGGTCGGGCGAGTAACCGAGGTCGGCGAACCGGGCCCTCATCTCGGCCTGGATGCGGGCCAGGTCCGTCTCACCGGCGGCGAACAGCATCTCCGCCGAGCTTGCGGTGGTCGTGTGGTGTTGGATGAGCTGCTGATAAAACGCCTCTCCGTTGGGGATCGAGCCGACGCCGAGCGATGACGGGGCTCGGATTCGGATGTCTTCGAGGGTCGCGTACAGGTCCTGGTAGGCGGGCAGGATCTGGGACTCGATGATGAATCGGGCGTCGGCGACGGCCGGGTTGCGCGCATAAGGGATCGCGCCCGGCGTTCGGCTGACCATGCCGAGTAGGCTCTCGTAGAAGAGGTTCTGCTGGGGCGAGGCGAACGCGATCGCGCCCACCGCGCTCAGCGCCCAGTCGAGGACGAATGTCGGCGGCCGAATCAGCTGGGCGTCGCACTGACGCAGCCGATCTTGCAGCTCGAGAACCCGCTCGTCGACCTGCCACAACCGCCGGACGTAGTCCTCGGTGTCTTCCTCGGTCGGATTCGCGGGCGTGTTTTGAAAGATCGCTTGCATCTGGCCTAGCTCGCTGTCCACGAAACCAGTGACCGGATAGTCGTGATCCGTGAACGGCTGGTCGCGGATGAGATCGTCCAGGATCCACGCGTAGACGGCGTGAGTGAGCCGCTCTCCGCTGGACAGCTCGTCGAGGTCGAACTTGGTCAACAGGGCCCGGATTCGGCGCTGAACGTCGTGGGTCTCGGCGACGAAGGTCGGGCGACGGTCGTCCAGGCGAGGATAGTCGGGGTCGAACAGCGGTTCGAGACGCCACCGACGGATCGTTTCGGGGCTGCGAACGAGGAGGAACTCGAAGGATCGGTCGATGAATGGCCGCAGCTCGAGCCCGCCCAGGGCCGTCTCGACCTCGTCGGCGGAGGGCAGCGACGGGGCGGGGACGGAGGGGTCCGCGACGCGCAGCGTTTCGTCGCCGCAGGCCACCGCCGCGAGCAGGACCAGCGCGTAAAGACGCATCCTCCGATCCTACGGTTCCTGGCCCGCGGACGCCACCGGATACTTTGGCCGCGACCGGCGGCGATTGTGGTCACCGGTGTCCACGGTCAGCGGCGACTGAACCATTCGAGCTCTTCGTTGGCGCATCGGCGCGACTCGGCACACAGACCGATGCCCGACTCGGCGCGCCGTTGGAACCGCAGGAACCCGGACAGACTCGATTCCGGATAGCAGCAATCGCGCTTGACGACGTCTCGGCCCCGGGCCAGGGTGAGCAGAACCGGCTTATCGAGGGTCGTGACGTCGACCCGATAGCGGCCGGGACCTTCCGCGTCGACGGTCAAGTCGGCGCCGGAAACCCGGGTGACGAACAGTTCGCCGCGGGCGAAGACGTGGTGACTAAAGACCGCGCCCGGCGCGTTCGTATCCCGGATGACGACGCACGTCCGCGTGTCAGGGCACGAGTCGGCGGCGCTCCGATCGGCGGTGAACATGCCGACGACACCTGCCCGCCCGTCCAGCAACAGTCGCACGCCCCCCGAGGGGTTCGGCGGAGCTTGAGGGGGATCGCTCGCCCCCCGGAACGGTGCAGGGTCCGCGGGGGTTTCGGCCCAACTCTGCGCCCCTGCGCTGAGTAAGCCGGCACCGATCAGCACTCCCTCCGCTCTCATCTTCGCGCCGACATGTGTCACCGCCCCCTCGCTGTACGCCCTGCCGCGCAGTCGGTACAAGCGCCGGAGCAATGCCGTCATCGACCGCGATATTGGTCACGCTCATCGTCTACAAGGCGATCCTGATTCTCGTCGGCCTGTGGGCGCAGCGTCGGACCCGGACCGGCGAAGACTTCTTCCTCGGCGGCCGGCAGCTCGGGCCCTGGGTGGCGGCGATCAGCGCCTCGGCCAGCTCGTCGTCGGCGTGGACGCTTCTCGGCGTGAGCGGCGCCGCCTACCAGTGGGGCTTGAGCGCCATATGGCTGTTCCCGGCGTGCGTGGGAGGCTTCGTCTTGAACTGGTTCGTGCTCGCGCCGGCGCTGCAGCGAGCCAGCCACCGCACCGGCGCCCTGACGGTGACCGAGCTTCTCGCGGGCAGGCACCGGGGCGTCGCCGCCGTGGCCTCCGCGATCATTCTGCTGTCGCTGTGCACGTACGTCGCGGCGCAGTTTCAGGGGGCTGGGAAGACCTTCAACGAGACCTTCGGCTGGTCCATCGAGAGCAGCATCCTGCTCGGCAGCGGCATCGTGATTCTGTACACCCTCGCCGGCGGATTCTGGGCCGTCAGCCTCACCGATACCCTTCAGGGGTTGTTGATGGCCGCCACCGCGGTGCTGCTGCCTGTCGCGGCCCTCGGTCAGGTCGGGCTCGACGGCCTGTTCGCCGACGCCCCAGAGGGGTATCTGAGCCTCACTCGGAATATGGCCGGGCCGGCCGGGCTGGGCTTCGTATCCGGCCTATTGGGCATCGGGCTCGGTTATCCGGGCCAGCCCCACGTCGTGACTCGTTTCATGGCCCTTCGGGATGCTCGAGCCGTGGCTTCGGGTCGAACCATCGCCTTGTCGTGGGCGGTGCTCGTGTACACCGGCATGCTGATCTTGGGCTGGAGCGGCCGCGCGCTCCTGCCCGAACTGGCTGACAACGAGGTGGTGTTCGTAGCCGCGACTCAGGCCTTGTTCCCGCCCGTCGTGGCCGGGGTCATGCTCGCAGCGGTGCTGTCGGCGATCATGTCCACCGCCGACAGCCAGCTGTTGGTCGCGGCGTCGGCGGTCACCCATGACCTGGGCCTGGGCCGGGCGCGGCTGGTCCTCGCCGCTCGCCTGGTGATCGTGGGCCTGAGCGTGAGCGCGGTGCTCACCGCCCTGTACGGACCGCGGGCCATCTTCGACCGGGTGCTGTTCGCGTGGAGCGCGATGGGGGCCGCGTTCGGGCCGCTGCTCCTGGTGACGGTGCTTCGGGGGCCCGTACCGCCGGGGCGTACGCTGTTCGCGATGGTGGTCGGCTTTGTCTTGAGCGTCGCGGCCCACCTGTTCCCCGGCAACCACCTGTTCCCCGCCACCAAGGGTGGGTTCATGGAGCGGGTCTTTCCGTTTGTGGTGGCCCTGTTGATCGCGGGGTGGGGCCGCGTCGAGCTCAGTGGTGGGTCGTCACGAAGCCGTGAATGATCAATGCGAGAATGATGAGCCCGAACAGCCACGCGCTGACGCCGAACACCCGCATCGAAGTGCGGAAGATAGGATTGGGATCCTCCACGTAGCGGCCTTCGACCCGGTTCTCATCCTCCATCCGGGCCCACTCTCGACCTCGTTCCTCTCGGTACTCTTCTTCGGGCACGCTTCCCGTGAAGATGACTTCATCCATCGGGAACTTCGACCGCCGCAGATGGGAGTTGAAGAAGTGCACGCCGAAGATGAAGCCGATGGCCAGCAGTGCTTCGTCTGAATGGACGACGAGAGCAATGTTGATGACCCACCCCGGCAACAGGTAGGTAAAAAACTCCGGGAACCACAGGATGAGGCCCGATGAGCCAATGATCGCCACCCCCCAGAAGACGGCCCAGTAGTCGAACTTCTCCCAGTACGTCCACCGCTCCCAGGTCGGCTTCTTGCCCAGCCCCACGAACCACGCAAAGTGTTTGATGACGTCGGTGATGTCCGACAGCCGGGGGACCAAGGAGTCCGGGCCCAACAGCGTGCGGAACAACCGTCCTCGCATCAGCTCCGGGCCGAGATGGTAGATGAGCTGTCCGATGTGGGCGAAGAAGTAGCCGAACGTGATCACCGCGAAGATGCGGTGAAGAAGCCCGGCCATTTCGACCCCGCCCATGAGCCCCAAGACCGTAGACGCCCAGGACGCCTGGGCGAACTTCAGGGGGGCGCCGGTGGCGGCCAGCCCCAAGAACGAGATGATGACGAAGAAGTGGAGGATGCGGTCGAGCTTGCTGAACCGGCTCACTCGCGGTCCCTTGAAGATATGCCGGGGCTGGCCGCGATACCGGATGGCGTCGACCCCTTCCCGGATCGCCCACAGCAGCGTGTGCAGTCCGAAGAATGAGAATACCGATACCAGGAGCGTGGTCATGAACAGATAGATCCAGTACAGCGCCGGGTACTTCTCGCGATCCTTGTGATCGGCGTGGGCCCAAAAGCCGGCGAAGTTCTCCGGCGCGCCCTCGTGGCATTTCTGGCAGGTCTTCAGCTTGTTCGCCTCCGAGACCTCCGACTCCGGGTCGTCCGGCCCCAAGATGGCGTGAAATCCGTGGCAGTCGGAGCATTTGGCGACCGAGTCGGCGCCGAGCAAGCTGGCTTTACCGTGATAGCTCTCCACGTAGGTGCTCATCAGCGCCTCGTGGCACGTTCCGCATTCGTGGATGAGGTCGGCGCGAAAACGCGCCGACGTGGGGACCGCGCCCCCGTGCATCCGGTGACACGTCGTGCACACCGGGGGCGCTTGAGACCCGTCGAGGTCCTTGTCGGGGCCGCGGTGGTCGTCGGGACCGTGGCCGGGCGACGGCGAGTCCGCGAGGGCGTGGGCCCAGTCGAATCCGTCGCGACGGGCCGCCTCGTCGTGGGCGCTGCCCACGAAGGCGTCGGCCTGGCGGTCGTGGCATCCGCGGCACGTTTCGGTCACCCGGGCCGGGAACAGCTGTGAATCCGCGCTGGTCGAGGTCTGCGCGGCGTGGCTGTCGTGGCAGTCGCTACACGCGGCGGCGGTGGCGTCGGGATTCGCCTTCGGCGGCACATCGGGGTCGACCGTGGTCTCCACCAGCGGGGGCTCCCCCGGGAGCCGATGCCCCGCCGCGCGGCGGTCTTCCCCGTGACACCGTCCGCAGCTCTTGATCTGGGCGACGCCGTTGACCCGGGACCGAGGATCGTCGGCGGATCGAACGTCGTGATTGCCGTGGCAGCCGACGCAGGTCGCGGTGTCTTCGGCGTGGTCGGTCTTGCCGTGCCGGTCGGCGTGCACCGAGGTCGCGTACGCCTCTGCCGCCGTGCTGTGGCAGCGGCCGCAGTCGGGCGCGGCCAGGTCTTCGTCGGGCTCTTCGTGCCGGATCGAGGGGTCCTCGACGTCGACGTGGCAGCCGATGCAGCCTTCCTTGCCGTGAGCCGTCGCGCGGTACAGGTCGACGTCCAGCTTCGGGGCGTCTTCTTCGCCGACGCCGGCGTGACATACGAGGCAGTCCTCATCGCGGTCGGTACCGGGACCTCGATCGTACTCGGGCTCGCCGGCCCGAATGGTGGCCGCGGAGCCCGCGAGCAGTGAGAGCGCCGCACCGAGGCGGAGGTAGGTCGCGCCGCGTGTCATCGCGGAGCCTCCTTCTTCTTCTTATTCTTGCTGCCGCCCCGTTCGAATGGGTGGCAGCCCACGCAACGCTTCGCGGCCGACTCGTGGTCGGTCAGCGTCTCATGGCAGGCGTTGAGGCAGCTGGCCCGATCGCCGCCGAGGGTCTGTTGATGGAAAGTATGGCAGTCCGCGCACGTCTCGTGGCCTTCGTTTTGGTGAAGAAGGGGCAGCGGTGGCTCGTGGCACGAAATGCACGGCGGGGTCTCCACCGGTGGGTTGACGTGGATCGAATGGCAGGTGTCGCAGTCTTCTCGGTTCGGCTGATGTCGGCCCACGCCGGCCTTATCATCGTGACAGTCCAGACAGTCCTGCTGCACTGCGCCCTCGTGGGGGGCGTGGCAGTCCAAGCACTTCGAGTGGTTGCTCGACACGAGACGGCGCTGCTCCTCGTGGCATTTGCCACATGAGGACTTGGCGGCGTTCTTCGACGCTTCGGGCGCATGATCGGCACCGGCGTGACACTCTACGCACTGGTCGTGACCTTCGACCGGCGCCACGATCTTGGCCGGGGTGGCCTTCGTGTGCAGGGGGGCGGCGCCGACGTGGCACGACCCGCACAGCTTCGCGCCTTCGGCATCGAGGTCGAACAGATGCGGCTGGTGGCAGCTGATGCAGGTGCCCGAGTGGAGCGCGTCGTCGGTCTTCGCCTCCTCGTGACAGGTGGTGCAGGTGGTCACTCGGATCAACACCTCGGCGATCGGATGTTGGGGGTGGCACCCGGCGCAGGGGCCGCGGGTGTCGTCCGCCGGGTGAGCGCGGGCCTCAGGTACGGCGCGGTCTTCGTGGCACCCCAGACACTCCGCCTGGGCCGAGGCCACGACGGCGTGTGGCCGGTGGCAGCTCAGGCATCGGTCGTGCTCGGGGTGTTCGTCCGCGCCCACCGTCGGCTGAGGCGCGTGACACGAAATGCAGGCTTTCTTGCCCGACTTCGAGTGCGGCTGATGGCACTCGAGGCACGTGTCGTGACCTGAGAACGTCGTGGTCTTCGGGACGTCGGACGCGTGGCACGTCGCGCACTTCTGACGCGCCAACCGGCTCGCTTCGTGTCCGCCGTGGCACTCCATACACTGCTTGGGTTCGGCGAGGGACGTTCGGCCCCTTTGGTCGGCCGACGCGTGGACCGCGGCCTGATCCTCGTGACACTCGAGGCACGATTTGGGGGCTAGAGCCTGTTCACCGTGGGGTACGTGACACGCCTGACAGTCCTTTTCGTGGACCGCGACCGAAGGCGCGACGCCGAACAACGAGGTCAATACGGCTCTTCGGGCATCGCCGTCGTGAACGGCGCCGGGAGGCGGGGCTCGATCTCGACCGTTGGCCGACACCGGCTGGTGGCAGTCGACGCATCCCCAGGGCTCGACCCGGGCCTCGAAGAACTCGTGGCAGCTGAGGCACTCGCGGGCCGCGTCGTTGGCGACCTTGGCGTGCAGCGCCGAGCGCTGGTCTTCGTGACACCCGAGGCAGCGGTGTTTGACGGCGCGGGTCGGTTGCGTGCGCCCTTCGATGCGATGACACTCCCGGCACTCGACCGGCTCGTCCGCCTCCATGTGGGCCTTGTGTAGGGCGTTGGCGAGCGCTTTCTTCTGCTTCTCCGTGGGTTCGCGCTCGACGGAAGCCACGGACGCATCCGCCGAAACCGGTGTCGAGGGCTCGGGCGTTTCGCAACTCGTCGCGAGGAGCGCAGCGATGATCAACCGTCGAATCGACATGACTCACTCGTGGCACAGCCGACACGGCAGGTCGGTTCGAGCATTGCGCGGGCTGGACCAGCCCGGTGGATGAACGCTGCCCCCGACGCCGCCGACGCGGTGGCAGTCGACGCATAGCTGCTCTCCGGCCCCGCTGTGACAGCTTGCGCAGCTGACCGGGTCTCTTCGCGCCGCCGGGCCGTGGGCGTTGCCGCCGGGCGTCGCGCTGACCCAGCCCGGCGGATGAGGGTTGAACCTCGCGGTGGCGCCAGCGAGCCCGTTTTCGACGTGGCACTGCTGACAGCTCGCCTCGGAGTGGCAGGTGACGCACAGGCCGCGGTCCGCCGCCGCCTCTCGCGCGTGCCGGCTGCGGAAGCCGGCTCGATGCAGGCCGGACAGCGAGGGGGTCGCGAAGTCCCGTCGCTGGGGCAGGATCGCGACGTTGACCCCATGGCAGCTCGCGCATTGCGCTTGGGTATGGCAGGTCTCGCACAGGGCGCGGCTGTTGGCGGCGTCGGTGCTGTGTCGCTGCACGTAGTCTTCCTCGTGGACGAGGTGAGAGACGGGACGGGTGTGCTCCGTTTCGAGGTTCTGGTGGCAATCGTCGCAGTCGGCGAGCTCGAAAGAGTCCTTGTGTTCGTGGCACGACAAACACGCGGCCATCCGGGGCAGGAGGGTGTGTTCGTCTTGTTTCACGTCTTGATGGCACCGCGCGCAGTTGCCCGATACCTCGGGCAGGTGGATGGCGTGTTGAAAGCGAAGGTAACGCTTGGCCATCGATAGGCGGGTGGGCGTGAAATCGAGGCCGTGACACCCACGGCAGGGTCGCTCATCGTGGGGCTCTTCGTGGCACTCCCGACAGCTATCGTTGTCGGGCATGTGTAGCGGACCGTCTTCGCCGGCCTCCAGGATGCCCTCGTGGCAGGTCGTGCACGCGATGCCCTCCAGGACGTGGGCGCGGTGCTCGAAGGGGTGGTCGGTGTCCGTGCGCAGACCGAGCACCCGCGCGCAAGCCACGACCAAGATCAGCGTCAGCGCGATGATGGTGAACCGAATCATAACGCCCCCCACAGCCAGGTGACCCGGAGCAGACCGTCGAGCGCACCCTCGAGCTCCGAGGTCGCGCTCCCTTCGATCGCCACCGCGATGATCCATGCTTCGCTCGGTCGGTAGTCGACGGCGATCAGGCCCCACGGCCACCACTCGCCCCGCTGGGGCGCCGGCGCCAGCGCGTTGGTGGTCTGGACGATGGTCGTCTCGTCGTCGAGGTCGTTGGCCTGATCTGGTCGGACGACCTCCGCCTCCGCCGATAGCGTCCACGCTTGGGTGACGCGCCACCGAAACGCGAGCCGGGCCCCGGTAAACGCGATGTCCGAGGGGCCCCCGTACCTCGACAGCTGGCCCGAC
>JANQQN010000223.1 GCA_028289325.1 Myxococcota bacterium
TGCTCGATTTGCGCCTTTGCCCCCCTGAGGTCGCCCAGGACGAGGAGCACCAAGCCCAAGTTGTTGCGGCGAGCAGCGACGTCGGAATGTTCGGGGCCGTACGTCTTTAGACCTGCCGCCAGCGCCTGCTCGATTTGCGCCTTCGCCCCCTCGAGGTCGCCCAGGGCCTGGAGCACCAAGCCCAGGTTGTTGCGGGTAGTGGCGACGCCTGGATGTTCGGGGCCGTACGTCTTCAGGTCCGCCGCCAGCGCCTGCTCGTACAGCGCCTTCGCCCCCTTGAGGTCGCCCAAGCTTTGACGTGCGTTGGCGACACCGCTGAGAAGGCGGGAATAGTCGCCAGGCGCTTTGAAGGTCGTCGCGTCGGCTTGAATCGCGCGGTCGAAATGGGGCTGATCGGGCTGATATCTCC
Source organism: Myxococcota bacterium (assembly GCA_028289325.1). GTDB lineage: Bacteria > Myxococcota > Kuafuiibacteriia > Kuafuiibacteriales > Kuafuiibacteriaceae > JANQQN01. The sequence goes on from JANQQN010000223.1 coordinate 410, forward strand.
GAAAGCCTAAGCGAGTGTCCATCGGCTTGGCTTCCTCGACACACGCCCTCAGGAACGCCTGCTCGGCCGCGCGGCGGACATCGCTCGTCCCTGTCCTCCGTCCGAACGCACGGACAAGACGGTGCATCGGCCAGCGGCCGTCCTCCTCGTAGCGCAGTAAGTGCCACGTCTCGAGGTCGACCCGAACGTCCTCGTCGAGCCCCGCCACCTCAGCCAACGCGACCGTCGCGGGCGCATCGGCGAAGCATGAGGCCACCTGCCACCCGGTCCTGGTCGACGCATCGAGCGCGTCCCAGATGGTAGTCAGGGCGGCATCTACGGTCTTCTCGTATCGCAGAGCCTCCTTGGCGACATTCGCCTCTGGGGGCCGCTTCACCCGCCAACAACTTGGCAAGGTACGTCGCGGGCGATTCCTGTTTGTACTTCCCCAGATACGCACCCGCGAGCTCCAGCGCGAGGGCATGACCTTCCAGATGTTCGAGCAGCGCATCGGCATCCGCTATCGATCCCCGGTTCGCTACCGCTTCGAGGAGTCCGTGGGCAGCTGTCACGTCGAGAACCTTGAGTTCCACCGGCGTGAATGCTGTCCCGCCAAGACTCTTCTGCCGAGTGGTTACGAGGAGCCGCACGTGTGCGCCATCAGGCAGTGGTTGCGGATGCCGGCTCTCCGTCCACTCGGTCACGTTGTCGAGCACGACCAGCACCGAGCCAGAAACCTTCTCGACTTCCAATATAGTCAGCGCCGCCCGCTCGCTCTGCGAAACGCCGGTACTCGTTGTCCCCCACTGGTCTGCGATCCGCCCGCCCCACTGGAGCGTGAGGTCGGTGTCCTCGGCGTCGAGCCAATAGATGCCACCCGCAAACGCCCCCGCCAGCGCGAGCCGGTCAACGAGGTGCAGCGCGAGCTCTGTCTTTCCGACGCCGGCGAGCCCAGCAATCGACGCGCAAATGCCGGCATTTTCGCCCCGCCGAAGCAGAAGGTCTTCGAGCTGCTCGAGCACCGCCTCGCGTCCCACGAATGCCATCGACCGCCGCCGGCGCGAACCGTAGATGCGCGTACGGCCGAGGGCGGGGCGGTGCCAGCTGGTGGTCCACCCCGCCCCGCCCTCACCGTCGGCCGTTGGCTGCCCCCCTGCCACCTCGATGATCTTGGTCGCCACGGCATCGATGCCCTCTGTCGCCATGACACAGAGACGCGTCGCCATGGACGGAAACCGTTGGACGAACTCGTCTTTCTCCATGCCTAAGACCACTGGAAGAATGCGCTTGGTATCATCCGTGGATTCGAAGTTTTGCAGCACGCTCAGCTCCCGTTGAGGCCAGTACTTCAGGAAGTTGGGGCTCAAAATCACCACCCCGAACCGAGACTTCATCAAGCCCTCTTCCATCCGACGGCGAAGGTCGTCGCCCAGCTTAATCTCGACTCGGTCGTACCAAACACTAAGACGCCGGTGGGTCAGTTCGAGGTACAACGGCTCCACGAACGCCGCCTTGTCCTCCGATGCGTGACTTAAGAACACATCATAGCCGTCTGGCCCCAAGGTCCTCGAAGCGCTGTCCCGCATCGTCATCGGCCTCGAGTATACCAGCTCGGCGACACGTGCCCATGTAGGCCCGCTTTAGGTTCGTAGCGCTGTCATCCTCCATCTGGATGCTCTCGCCACCTCACGACGACCAAACAACTCCGACGCCGGTGAGGACCGGCCGGTGGTCTTGCGCTGGAGTTCGACTCGAAGGGCGCATGCGCAGGCATCGATGATTGATGACTACGCCGTTCGGTCTACGGACTCACTTCGGAACCTGGCCCGACCTGTCCGAACCTACACCACCTTGTCCATCGAGTTGGCGGTTGGTCCCTCCGACCGGATCTAGGTGAGTCCGGACGACCAAAGAGAGTTGGATTCGGACCGAGTTCATATTCGGAAACGACGCGGGTGTCGCGAGTGCGAGGGTCGAGATGGGCGGGAAAGTTCGATGCCACGTCGCTTCGAGGCCCCGTGATAGGATGGAGACGTGCCGAAGGTCTTCGTGAGTTACCGCTTCGAAGAGCAACAAGCGTGGGTCGTACAACGGCTGGTGCCGATCCTCCATGCGGCGGGGGCCGCGGTGCTCATCGACCGCAAGGATTTTCGCATTGGATGTGGGCCCAACGCGTCGGCTGAGGCGCTTCAGGCCCAGTGTGACTTTCAGGTGCTCGTGTTATCGGCGTCGTACTTCACCGATAGCGTCTACTGCCGGCACGAGCTGGCGCGGGCCCACGCGACGGATCCGGATTTCACACGAGGGACGGTCGTACCGATACGTCGGGACGCCAGCGTATGGCCGGTGCCGTGGGGTGGGATGCTCGATAGTCCCCTGTATGTCGACCTACCCAATGGGACAGAGCGCACGAACGACGAAGGATGGACGAAGATCGTAACGGCCGTCGGTGGACGCTTGGAGGTGTCGCCGACATCGTGGCTCGACGCTTCAGAGGCCGTCTCCTCGGCGCTACAGCGCCCGAAGAGCGTCAATCTCGTTTGCGATTCGAACGCAGCGATGAAGGCACTCGTGGCCGGCCTTCGCGACCCGCCTGTGGGCGCGGCCGCTTTGCCCCGACTTCACGTGATCGACCTCGACGCGGGCGCGACAAGAACGCCGGAGGGGCTCGTTCGAAAGGTCTTACAGGCGGTCGGGGTGACCGTGGATCGGCCGACGGCCCGCGAGGCCCTGGAGACCTTAGAGGATAGGCTGGAGGCCATCGCGGCGACCGACGGCCCGCCCATCCTGGCCTTTCTTCACGGCAGCCACGTGGCGGACCGAAACTATGGTGTCGATCTGTTCCGAAGTCTGCGCTTCTGCACGGAGTCGGCGCGGTGGCTGGTGCTCTTGTTCTGCTCGACCGCACCCCTTCGCTCGGTGTTGCCCACCGATCATGTGCTCTCGCAGATCGGTTGGCAGACCATCCGAATCGCGCCGGCGAAAGGAGGGGCCGTGCAATGAACAAGAGCTCTGCTGGCGTTTCGTTGTGGGATCACCGGGGTGCCCTCAAGGCATGGTGGAATGCGTATCGCGGGCAGCTTGGGTTCGATGATCTGTTCGAGGGGCTCACCGGAGGGCGAACTCGGGCGGAGACGGCGGCGGCCCTCGTACTGCACGTGCTACCCTACGCCTTTCTTGTCACGTTGGTAGGCCGTGCAAGCCTCCTGTGGGGCGGGGGGCTTGGACCCGGAAACGGCTTTGTTCTTGACCTTCTGTTTTTGATGCTCGTTGCCCTCGCTGGAAGCGCCTTAGGAATTACTTTCGGAATCGCCTTCGGAATCGCCTTAGGAATCGCCACCAGAAGCGCCACCGGGAGCGCCTTCGGAATCGCCGCCGGAATCGCCGCCGGAATCGCATTCGGAATCACCATCGGAAGCCCCTTCGGAAGCGCTTTCGGAAGCGCCTTCGGAATCGTCTTAGGAAGCGCCTTCGGAATCGCCTTTGGAATCGCCTTCGGAATTGCCGCTGGAATCGCCTTGGGAAGCGTTATCGGAATCGCCTTCGGCAGCGCTTTAGGAATCGCCTTAGGAATCGCCGCCGGAGTCGTCGTTACTCGCCTGTACTATCTCATCCTCGCGCCGTTCTTCGCGTGGAACTGGCTCGACTACCCCCGCCATCCCGTAGCGTGGGACCTCACGCTCCGATATCCATTTCCCGGCCTGAGCTCGGCCCTCCTCCACTTTGCCGTGCGAGACCGAACCAAAGCGGACCGGGCCATCGACCATCTCCTCGAGACCTACCCCAGCCAGCGCTGGGGCGCCGTGAGCGCCCGAGCCCGCTTGACCGCCCAGGACGCCGCCGCCGTCACCGACCTTCGCCAGCTCACCGGCCTCGCTGACCACCTCGACGTCGAGGACCGCGTCTTCGCCGTGAAACTCATCGACGTCGCTTCACGCCTCAGAAACATCGCGGCCCAGGCCCACACCGCGCGCGAGCACGTAAGACCCGCGTGGCGGTTGCCCGCGGTCGATCTCCTCTACGCGCGGATCGAGAAATTCGAGGTTGAGGCGAGAAACTGGGGCGCCCCCCTGTCCGGCGAGTGGGTGGCGGCTGCGCAGGCGTGGAAAGCTCGCGTCGACAAGGAGCGGGCTGCCCTCCGAGCGGCGGGTGCGCAAGCGCGCTTTCCCGAGGTGTTTCGGGCCGGAGAAGCGATCGTCCGTGGTCAAGAGGCCTTCGTGCCCCGCACGGTCGTCCACGAGGAGCTCGCGGCGCAACTGTCCCTTCCTCAGGGCTGCCCGGGCCTGCTGGTGACCGGTCCTCGACGAACCGGCAAGTCCACGGTGCTTATGAACCTGCAGAACTATCTGCCCGCGCGAACCGAGCTGGTGTACACCAGCATGGAGTCCGCGCGGATGAATGGGAGCGAGGACGGCTTTCGCGCGTTCTTGCTCGGTCAGCTCGGCGGGGGCCAGGGGCTCGATAGCACGGCCATCAGCAGCTGGGCCGAATTTGAGGACGCCCTCGATCGGCTGCACCACCGCTTCGAGAACGATGAGATCACCAAGATCGTTGCCATCGACGAGTACGAGGCGCTCGGCGAGCGCATCGCCGGCGGCCGCTTCGATGTGCAGGTCCTCGGGAGCCTTCGGGCCTCCATGCAGGGCCACCGTCGGATCATCTGGCTCCTGGCCGGCAAGCGGACCTTCGACGAGCTCCCCGAGGTCGCCTGGGCCCGGCACCTCATCGGCGTACGCTCCCTTTCCGTGGGCATGTTCACCTCCGACGAGTCGACGGGCCTGCTCGCCGATCCGATGCGCCATGCCCCCAACCTCGACGAGAACCGGACTCTCCTCGCCGACGATACGTGGGGCCCCGGCGGCGCGGCGGCGATTCACGACGAGGCGGGCGGCTGGCCCTACTTCGTCCAGCTGCTGGCTGAATCGACACTCTACACGTTGACCCGCGACGGCGCCGCCCAGCTCGATCGAGACAGCCACGAGCGCATGCTCGACCTCGCGCTCGAGCGGGGTGAGCAACCTCTTCACGAGCTCATCCTTGGCGAGAGTACCGAGGCCGAACGACGGTGGCTGTCCCAGCTCATGTCCTCGGACGGGGCGATGCCCCCCGACGACCCGCTGGTCCGGCGCGCCCTTCGGCGCCGGATGCTGGTCGACGATACGGATGGCGACCGGTGGACCCTCCGCGTGCCCCTGATGCGACGTTGGCTACGGCGCTACGCTTGAGACCATCGCGGTGCGCTGTCTTGAGCTCCTGGATCACCTCGCGTTGCCTTTGCATCACCCCCCGGTTGGGTAGGGCGGAGCCGCCCAGGCGTACGTGCGTTACGCCGTCGTGTTGATCGTTGAGGCCTGCGGTCGCCACGACGCCTCGACGTCAGCTGCACATCCAGAAGCTTCCCGGCAGCCCTTCCGCAGGACACAAGGCCGACAGCCGTTCCCCGTGGGTGTACGCCATGAACGCGGAAGCCCAGGTGATCGAGAATCGACGGTTGAACTGCAGGAAGGCCCTCAGCAGATACTGTTCGTTCCAGAACGAGAAGTGCTTCGGATAGTTGTAGGGCCAGAAAATATCGTGCAGATGCACGCGAACGCCGGGCTGCATCCGGGGCAAGATCTCGAAGAACTCATGATTGACGTCGCTTCCGATCTTCGAGACGTGGGTGGAATCGATGAACAGCATGTCGTTGGCCTCGAGGCGCGTAAACTCATCGAGGGGTACGGCCTGAACCGGCTGCGCGAGGAGTCGAAAGTCCGGCCACGTGGCCTGCGTGACCTCGGCCCGGGGGAAGGGGTCGATGGATAGGTGTTCGCAGGGGTGACCGTCGGCGCGGTTCTTCTCCAACGCCGCGGCGGTAATGAACGACGAGGCGCCGGCGCCAACCTCGACGAACCGCTTGGGGCGCATCAGTCGGGTCATCACGTACAGCACTCTCGCGTCGATGCCTCCAAAACCGACGCTTTCATCCTCGTGGAACGGCCAATCGGCGTCGGGTCGAAACAGCGTTTCGAGCTCGGGGCGGTATCGCTGTTCGGCCGCTTGCAAGACCTGGAGCTGGGCCGGTTCGTTCCAATCGATGCCCGCCATCTCGGCCGTCGACGGGCGCTGCCACAGCGCCTCATCCAGCTCCGAGACCACCGGCAGCGGAGAGTAGAAGCTCAGAGGAAGAACATGCAGGCCGCGCTTCTCACAGAACTCGAAGACCCGTTGGTAACCGATCCGACGCGCGAGGGAGACAAAGATGGACATGCGGGCCCGAGTCTCACGCAGACGGTGGAGGAAGGCCATGCAGTCTTCTCGTTCCTACGGCAGGGTTCGGCCCCCACCACCGAAACGCGGCTTCCAAAAGGCCCACAACATGAACCCAAAGGCGCGACTCGCCGGTCGCGAGGGCAGGTCGCGAGGGCGGGTCGTCAAAGCGAGGTCACGCATCGGATGCGAGCCGTCTCGGATCGCGCGGTCCTACAGCGCGAACGCGACCCCGATCTGTACGTGGGCGTCCGAGTGTCCGGTCACGACCTTATCGTCATTGACCTCATAGAACGGACGCGATGATCCCGGGAGCGAGTAGACCAGCGCGCGAACATCGATGAACGGTCCGACGCTCAAGTCGTCGCTCACCGCGATCAAGTAGCGACTGACAATCGCTGCCCCCAGCGCCAACCCCAGCCCGTCCTTCGTGTGGACCACACCCCCGAGGGGCCCGGCCCCGAACATCAGCCGTTCCCCGACCACGGTCAGCTCCCTTCGCAGCAGGGTGGCGAGGGTCAAGTAGCCGATGCGACTGCGCGTCGCCGACGAATCGTCGGCGGCCAGCGGCAGCTCCGTGATCGAGATCGAGTAGCCCAGCTGAAGCTCGAACCAGCTCGTCGCGACCCACCCCACGGTGAGCCCGGGGGTCGACAGGCCGATCGGCGCCCCGACCGTGTCGCCGTACCAGTGGGAGAAGCCGACGCTGATCGTCGCTCGATAGGCGTGGGTCGGTGAGGCGCGCGCGGTCGGGCCGTCGACCTTGCCGGGGCCGGCCGCTTCCTGGCCGCGCGCGGGCAAGGGCGCGACGAGCATCATCGAGGCCAGGGCCAGGCTCAGCCGCCTACACCATCGAACAGCGAACAGATCCATACGAACCAGGATAGGCGCGGGCCCGAACGCGAGCTATCCGCCGCACGGCACGATCACCCATGACCTTCGTCAGGGGTGGTCGCGCCTGCGGTATGCTCGTAACGTGACGACCATCGAAGCGGAAGACGCGCGCCGATTCATCGAGCCCTGGAGTATCCTGGCCTTGGCGTTGCTCGTTTTGGCCGCCTACGGGCCGGCGTTGACGGTGGTTCGGCCGTCGCTCCGGATCGCGGTGGCGCTGTTGGGGACCGCATATCTCGCATCGACGGTCGCCGGCGCCGTTTACCTGGAGCGAACGGGCGGCGCAAAGCGGTCGGCGTTCCTCGTGTTCGGGGTCCAGATCGCCGTGGCCGGCGCATCCGGCGTCCTGTCCGAGGGCCGAACGTTGTTGGCCCCGCTGGCCACAGCGAGCCTGGCCGTGCTGTATCTCAAGACGGTGGGAAGAACGGTGGTGATAGGGGCCGTGCTGGCGACGATGATCGTCGGCATGCTGGTCTACGCCCCGACCCTCTCTGTCGCTGCCCAGGCCATCGTCAGTCTAACCTCGGCCCTGGCCTTCGTCGTCGCCTTTTCCCATATGGCGTTGTCTCGACATCGAGCGCGGGGCGAGCTGGCCCTGGCCCATGCTCGCCTTCGGGCCCAGAGTCGCGAGATCGCGGCGCTGGCGGTGGAACGGGAGCGCGTGCGGATCGCCCGGGAGATACACGACTCGGTGGGTCACTGGCTCAGCAGTATTCACATCCATCTCGAAACCGCGGCCGCGTTGGCCGACACCGACGTCGATCAGACGACCCGCGCGATCCGAAAGGCCCAAGGGGCGACCCGCTCCGCCCTCACCGAGGTTCGCGAGTCCGTCTCTGCATTGCGTGAATCGGAGACGTTGACCGTGCCGCTTGCCGACGCCCTCGTCTCCCTGATCGACGACTACGAGCCGCTCGGCATCGACATCTCGTTCGATGACCAGCTGAACGGAACACGGCTTGCCGCCCAGGTCGAGTACGCGCTGTTTCGTATCGCGCAGGAAGCATTGACCAACGTTCGACGCCACGCCCACGCGCAGCAGGTGACCGTCGGCGTGGGCGCTGACCAGCAGCGCTTCACCTTGACCATCGAAGATGACGGCGTCGGCTTTCCGCCCCATTCCCCCACCGGAGACATGGGCCGCGGATGTGGCCTGATGGGGATCCGAGAGCGCGCGGCCGCGGTGGGCGGACAGTGCCGCATCGATTCGTCGCCGGGCGGCGGCGTTCGCATCGAGATCGTGGGGCCCACATGAAGGTTCGCGTCCTCGTGGCCGAAGACCAGGACCTGTTTCGCGACGGTCTGGTGGCGCTGTTGCGCACCTGCCCCGAGCTGGAGGTCGTGGGCGCGGCGTCGAATGGACTCGACGCCGTCGAAGCGTCGATTCGACTTCGACCCGACGTCGTGTTGATGGACCTGAAGATGCCGGCCCTCGACGGTACGGAGGCGATCCGACGCCTGACCGCCCATTCCGAGGTCGACGCTCGCGTGTTGGTATTGACGACCTTCGCCGACCAGGACTCGGTTCGTTCGGCGCTGAAGGCGGGGGCGGTCGGGTACCTCATGAAAGACGTATCTCGGCAGCGGCTCTTGGAGGGTATCCTGGCCGCCGCCCGCGGCCACGGGCCGTTGTCGGACCAGGTCGCGGCCCACGTGATCCGCGCCGTGGCCGGCGACGACGGCAATACGCCGGCGCCGCCCTACGACCTCACCCCTCGTGAGCGCGAGGTGATCGCACATCTGGGGAAAGGGCTTCCCAACCGGCAGATCGCCGCCGTCATGCAGATCTCCGAGGGGACGGTGAAGAATCACCTGACGCGGGTGTTCGAAAAGCTCGGGGTCGACGATCGTACGCAAGCGGTCCTGCGAGCGCTGGAGCTGGAGCTGCTCCCCCGCCGCCGGTAGCCGCAACTCCGTTGCGGCGATGGTCTACAGCTGCCACGTCCACCCGCTGAAGTGACAGTCTCGACACTCGAGGCGACCAAACGGGTGCGCACCGGGACGAACACTCGCGCCCCGCATGGCATCGAGGGCGTGGCAATCAAAGCAGTCCGTGGTGAGACCGAACCATCGCTGATTGGTGTGGCACGCGGCACAGGGGGTGACGAAGTGTCGCCCCCGCAGCGGCCATCCGGCCTGATCGTGGTCGAACCGAACCAGCCGCCACCGATCGGGTTCATGGCACAGCGCGCAGTCGTTCGAGTTGTTGCCCTTGTGGGGATCGAGGTGGCACGTCATACACCGCCCCGTGGGGGCGATGGACGGGCGTCCTTTGACCGGCGCCGGATGACACTGCTTGCACTCGAGCACCCGGTGACGGCGCTCCAGGGCGAACGGCGTCTTCGAGTGGTCGAATCGATCGCGGTCGGCGTCCGAGAAGTGTTTGTCGGTCAGCGGGTGACATCGCTGGCAGTCGTCGCCGAGCTCAGGGCCGTGGCCGAGGGCATGACACGTCTTGCATTCGCCGCTGGGCTTTCGCTTCGTCAGGTCCTCGTTGCTTTGCCCCCCGTGGCACTTCAAGCAGCCGAGGGCGGCGTGGGGACCGGTCAACGCGAAGCCGGTGCGCGCATGGTCGAAGCCGGGGGCGGGGGCGAATGCCGTCTCGTCGTGGCACTCGGCGCACTTCGCGCCAAAGCGCCCTTCATGCACGTCCATGTGGCATCCCGCGCAGACCTTGGGTTGACCGCGAAGCTGAGAACCGACGTGGCACAGCGTACACGCGGTCTTGGTATGGGCGCCGTGAAGTGGAAACGCTGTGAGCGCATGACGGTCGAGGCCGAAGGTCGAGGGCCGCCACGTCGCGGTGGTATGACACCCGGTGCAGCGCTCCTCGGCGGTGCCTTGGTGTGGATTGTCGTGACAATGCGCGCACGCGCGCTGGTCGTTGTCTTCGATGGCCCGTCGAGGGGCAGCGGCCGGGGCCGGCCGCGGATCATCTCCCGGTGACGGCATGGCGATAAGCATGGCGAGCAGCGTCTCGGTGACCGGCCTCGGCCACACGGGTTTCGGCTCTTCCCGCTGCGACCCCTCTTGCCGCGGCCTCCTTCGCCTTTTGTGAACCGAGGTCGTCTTCGGATACCCCTCGACCTTCTTCGCGTGACAGTCTTGGCACTTCAAGCCCCCGTGGCGACCGTCGAGCGCAAAGCCGGTCTTCGCGTGGTCGAACGTATTTTGATCGAATCCTCGCGTGGTGTGGCACTGGGCGCAGTTGCCGAAGTCTCCGTGGGCATCGATACCCTGCTGCTTGTGGCAGCCGTAACACGCGCGCGGCGCCGCCTTGAACAAGCGTCGACCTTTGCGCGTCTGGATGTGGCAGCGAAAGCAGTCGACCTCGAGGTGGCGGTTGCGAAGCGTAAACTTGGCTTGCTTATTGTGGTCGAAGAGATTCTTCGTCCAGGACAGCGGAGAGTGACAGACGCTGCATTCCCCGAGGGGATCATGGGTCAGGTCCTTCGTGTGGCATCCGCTGCACAGGGTGGGTGTGTTCGTGAACCGAAAGCCTTCGTGGCAGCTGAGGCACGACGCGGTCTTGTGTTTGCCGGGAAACGCGCAGGGGCACAGCGAGTGGTCGAACTTGGCCGGCTTGAATCCCGAGACCGAGTGGCAACCTTCACACGGCTCTTCGGTTCCGCCGTGGGCCCGTTCATGACAGCTGGCGCAAGGAACGTCTTCGCGCAGGTTCTGGCCGCCGGCATGACAGCTTTCGCAGTCCAGACCGGTGTGGCCGCCGTCCATTCGTACCCGATGCTCGGCCCGCGTCTTGACGCCCGCCGTCCAGCTCACGGACCCGTGGCAGTCTTGGCAGCGCGCCCCGAAGCCGCCTTCGTGATGGTCTTCGTGGCAACCAACGCAGGTGTTACGTAATCGCTCGAGGGGCTTGTTATGGCACTTTTCGCACGCGAGGTCGGCGTGGCGACCTTGTAGCGCGAACGACGTGAGCTCGTGATCGAAAAGATCCGTCGCCGCCTCCTTGGTCATCGAGTGTCCGGCGCCCTTGTGGTCGTCGTGGCAGGCGATGCACGGCTGAGCGCGCACCTTGGCGTGAAAGCCGGCCCCGGCGTCGAGTCGCTCTTGGATGCCCGTGTGGCAGACCAAGCACTTTTCGTCGGGGAGCCCTTTGAAGACCAGATGGCAGCGGTCGCACTTGCCTGCGATGTTCTGGTGTCCCTTCGCCACCGGGCCGGGAGACAGATAGGCGCGCCATCCTTCGGCGCGGGCCTCGCCGCCGGCGAACACGACGATGACGACCAGCCCTAGCCACGTTCGTAATCCGGTCACCACGCGGCCTCCATGAACGTCCCGGCCTGGACGACGACCCGGAACTCGTTGTCTTCGATGTTTCGTTCGAGGTCCAGGCCCCCGAAGTAGAAGCGCCCCGAGTAGAACGCGCGAAGGAAGAGGATGCGCTGGGTTTGAATCGTGAACGGGCTGAGGTCGACGATCGCGTCGGGCTCGCCGGGCTGTCGGGCGTTGAAGCGCCGCCCGGAGACGGCGTTGCCGAATCTCTCCAAAAGGCGCGCGCCCAGCTGGGCGTCGAGGCCATAGTTCCGGTAGCCGAGCGCGGCCGACCACCACAGCCGATCGAGGTCCGGCGGCGCTTCGACGTCGTCATCGAACGCGATGTCGTCGTAGAAAACTCGGCCCTGAACGTACAACCCTCGAAGCCCCAGGCGATCCGCGCGAACCGACACGCCGACTCGCCGCTCCTGTCGGTCGGGACGGTCTCGGAGCCGACCTCGAAGTCGAATCCAGCCCAAGTCGAGCGGCCGCCAGCCGAATCGGACCCGGTGCTCCAGAAAGTCGGGGGCCTGATCTTCGTCGAGCGGGCCGCCCTCCTCGAACCGCAACCCCGCGCGATACGCCGTCGCCCGCTGGTAGTGGAACGTATAGTCGATCTGAACGCCTCTCAGAGGCCGCCAGTCGCCGAACAGGTTGCCGCTCCATACATTGAAGGTATCCACGTCGAGCTCGACCGCGTTCCACGAGGGGCCGAGGATGTACCGCGCCTGCTCGAGAAACGACACTTGACCCCCGACGTAGAGGGAACGAATCGGACGCCAGGTCAGCCGTCCGTATAGGCTGCCCGAGCCGTAGTCTTCGGTAACTTCCTGGGACTCGTCGGCGCTGCCCTTGAGCAACACCGCCTGGTCTTCGGCGTAGGCCCCGGCCACCTCGACCGTGAGCGCGCCGTCCACGAATCGGACTTGGCCGCCGACGGCCGGCCGAATCCGATCGAAGCCCAGGTTACGGCGGGAGATGCTGATCGCCCGCCGACCGCCGAAGACCGAAAGGTGAAGGGTCGGCACAGGCGAGAGCTGAACTCTCAGCCCATCGACGGGCAGGAGCAAAGCGGCGGGGGCGATGAAGCGTCCGGCGGCCACCGTGAGCCGATCCTTGATCACCGCGAAGCTGATCTCCCCTTGATAGAGGAGGCGCAAAGTTGCGTTCTGAATGTCGCCACCGACGGGCTCTCGCCCCCGATAGTCGATGTCCAGACGGAGTCGATCGTCGATCTCCCGGCCGTTGAAGCGAATGCGCATTCCGAGCTCCTGGGCGGCCAGGCGCTCGGCTATCCCATCGGTGGGCTGCGCGTCCCGCGACTCGGCGTAGAAGAGATCGAGCCCCACCTGACCGCGCGCGTACCCGGCGGCCGCGACGTTGGGCAACAGGAGCAAGACGGCGGCGACGACCGGCGTCTTCACGGCACCGCCAACGACGGAGTGAACATGTAGGTCAAGATGACGTGGAGGATACTGAGGATGTACATGACCGCGGATAACGGGCGGTGGAGGATGATCCACCATCGAAAGAACCGCTGCGCCTCGTCGGTCACCTTCAGCCGCCATTCAAGATAGATACGTCGCTTCGCCACCGCGATGATGTCTTCGTCGAGGTCATGGCCGTCGACGGCGCGAAGCGCGGCGTGAAGGTCGAGGTCAGCTCGAGCCACCCCCACGAACGACGTCGGTCGGCCGCGAACCTTGAAGATATCAGCGAGCTGCGCCGGCATCCGATCCGTCATGGCCGCCAGCTCTCGCTGCGCGTCGGCGATGGCCATCCGATCGCCGCGGGCGGTCTTCGGGAGCATGGAGTACATGTACCGACCGAAGATCCCCGATCCGAACACGATAAGAACGGCGAAGAAGTTCACGATCGCCGGATTGGCCCAATAGGTTGGCCAATCTCGCGAAAAGATATGCAGCGAGTGGAAGGTGACGAAAAGAACGCCCTGAACCCCCAGAAAGATATGGAGGTTGAGCCACTCCGACAAAGGCGCGATGCGGCGCAGGGCCCGCATTCGCCGCGCAAAGACGTAGACCAGCATCGCGATCATCGAGCCGAGACCGGCCCAACCGAGGCCCACGGAGAGGGGGGCCGATGGCGCGGGCGGATCCGTGGCGTACTTCCAGCTTAGAACGGCAAGCTCGATGACGATGACCAAGACATAGATGGGGGACAGTCGCCTCGCCACGATGGCATCGGGCACTAACACCGAGGATTGTTTGCCCACAAGCACGGTCAGGCTATAGCCGTAGGTAGCTATGGACTATGTCCTCCTCACCGCGGCCGTCGCCATCGGCGCCGTCATCGCCACGACCATCGTCACCGTCCTCGCCCAAAGAGCCCGCGAGCGGCAGGCCGAGTCGGAGCTCGCAGCCACCATTCAGCGCGGCGCGCTGCCCCCCAGCCTCCATCCCAAGGTAGATCTCGATAAGTGCATCGGCTCGGGCGCGTGCGTTCAAGCGTGTCCGGAGGTCGACGTCTTGGGGCTGATCGACGGCAAGGCCAGAGTCGTGAACCCCACGGCGTGTATCGGCCACGGCGAATGTCGCGTGGCCTGTCCCGTGGACGCCATCACGCTGGTATTGGGTACGGAGCGCCGGGGGGTGGACATTCCGTTCGTGGCCGGAGACTTCGAAACGAACGTGCCGGGCCTGTATGTCGTCGGCGAGCTCGGCGGGATGGGGCTCATCTACAACGCGATGACCCAGGCGCTCCAGTGCGTTCAGGGCCTGAGACGAACGATGCCGCCCGCCGTCGAGGGCGTGCATCAGCTCGCGATCGTCGGCGCGGGGCCGGCGGGCCTCGCCGCGTCGGTGGCGGCGTTGGACGCGAAGTTGGACTTCGTGACCCTCGACCAGGAGTCGATCGGTGGGACGGTCCTCCAATATCCCCGCCAAAAGATCGTCATGACCCGCCCCGTGGAACTGCCGGGCTACGGCCGGCTCAAGGTCGCGTCGATCGAAAAAGAGGCGCTGCTCGAAGCCTGGCGGAGGATCATCGACACCACCGGCCTTCAGATCCGCGCCCAAACCACGGTCACCGCGGTCCGCCGGGAGCCGGAGGGCGTGTTCGTCCTCGAAACGACAAAGGGTCCCGTGCGCGCACAGCGAGTCATCCTGGCCCTGGGCCGTCGCGGTACCCCACGCAAACTGGGGGTGCCCGGCGAAGAGTTGAGCAAAGTCACCTACCGTCTGCTCGAGCCGGAGAGTTATCAAGGTCGGCGCTGCCTCGTCGTCGGCGGTGGCGATTCGGCCATCGAAGCCGCGATCGCGCTCGGCGACGAAGGCGCGGTCGTACACCTCGCCCACCGCCGGCGAATCTTCGACCGAATCAAGCCCAAGAATCAGGCCCGACTGAACGACGCGACCCAAGACGGCCGAGTCACCGTCCTGTACGAAGCCAGCGTTTCCGAGATCCGTCCCGCGTCGGTGACGGTGCAGGCCGAAGGCCGGATGCTGGAACTGGCCAACGACTTCGTGTTCGCAATGATCGGCGGCGTGTTGCCCACAGCGTTTCTTCAGGCGGCCGGGGTCGAGGTCCAGACCTACACCGGCCAGGCCTACGCGCCCGCAAATATGTAGGCCGCGCCCGCTCAGCCGCGCCTCGCGCGATGGCGCCTTCACCTGGATCCCGATCTCGCCCGACGTGATAAGGATGAACGCATGGCCCTGCTCGAGAAGCTCACCTCGCGCGCGCTCTCGCGCCTGGGGTTGAACTTCGACTTCACCCTCGATCTCAAGCGAGACCCCTTCGACCCGATCACCCCCACCCTCCTCCTGGGCTCGCGCCCCCGGCGCGACCAGGTCGAGGGATTGACGGCGCTGGGGGTCACCCACGTCGTCAGCTGTCTGGACGACACCCAGCGTCCGGCCGTCGCTTTTTTGCACCACGACTTCGAGACGTTGTTCCTCTCCGTCCGCGACGGCGTCGTCGAGAACATCGAGGTCGTGTTTCCGGACTTCTTCGACTTCGTGGACCGCGCGGAGCCCAACGCCAAAGTATTGGTCCACTGCGAGGTCGGCGTCAGCCGGTCAGCGACCCTGGCCACCGCCCACGTGATGAAGACCGACCACCTGCGCTTCTATGAAGCCTACCGCCAAGTGCGAGCGCGTCGGGCGCAGGTTCTGCCCAACGTCGGCTTCGCCTCCCAGCTCCAGCGTTTCGAGAACACGCTCTTTCCCGAGCCCCGCCCTGATGGCTACGCCTCCCTCACCCGTTATCTGCGCGAGGTGTGCAACGTCCCCGTGGAGATGAACGTGCTCCAGAGCGTCCTCGAGCAACATGAGTACGACGCCCTGCCCGCGATCCGCACCATCTTCGGCGGCGAAGTCCCGCGGGTGGTACAGGGCATGCGCCTCTAGCGGCGTCAAGTCTGATCTAGTTCAGTAGTCATCAGAGGACTTTGTCGGCCAACTTATAAATCGTCGCGTTGGGCCCGAAGGTCAGCGACTGGGTGACCTCTTACGGCAAACAACAAGAGAGGGACCGTGGGCTCTTGTGTTTGAGTCGGCCACCGGCGACGAAGGCGAGGAGGTGATTCAGCTGGCTGGCGAGGATGCGATGGAGGTCTTGATTTCCCTGTTCGCAAGGGAGATTCGACCACAGCTTGCAATCATTTATTGCAGCTGATGCCACATCTGGAGTTGTTCCTCGCTAATGCGTCGCTGTCGCGCTGATGCATTGCTGCCTATAGTCGCGCTGGAAGGTCCGCCGAGCTGGCTGCGCGTATCCCGCTCCCCGGGGAACTAAGGAACGAGTTGAGGGCCTCAGGCCCATCCCAGCTGACATCTTCGCTGCAGAGTGGTCAGCTCGTCCCTGGTCGCTAGACTGCGGATGTCGGGAGACTGCAATGCGCCCCGAATCAACTTCCGCCACTTGAGGATCGAGCGCCAACCATTCGCCGAATCCCATTGAAGCGCTGCAAAGAGATCGTGCCAACGTTCTGGGCCGAAGTATTTATCGTCCTTCGAACCGCCGAGGGAGAGGGCCAGCTCGTGTTCGACTTCGGTCTCGGGATACAGTGCCACAGGGACCAAGTCGTACGCCGGAGTCAGCGCGGGCGTACGGTCGTCGGGATACATGATTGCCCAGTTCTTGAGATGCGCGTCGAAGTTGCCGCTGTCGACCATGAACACGAGCCGTCCCAGCCACTCGTTGCGTTCGTCCGGCAATAGGATCGCGATGGCTTGGGCTACGCCTTCGAAACTGAAATCGTATAGACCGCGACCTGATGGTGCCCGGTTGAGAACCTGGGCGAAGTCCTCGAAATGGATCCGCCGTTCCGCGCTCCTGTCGAATCGTCGGCTTACGAAGAGCTTGCCGGGTCTGGGGTCTTCGAACAGTTCCGTCGCCAGGGGAAAGCGGTCACTCGCCTCGAGGGTTGCGTCAACGACACGAAGGCCGGCCCGCTTCGCCCACTCGGTGGCCAAGTACTCTCGACGCGGCAGGTCTTCGAAGTCGGGGCTCTCGAGTTTCACGATGTAGTCTCCGCCAGTGCCGCTTACCGGCAGAACGTAGCCGCCTTTGTGCTTCCTGACGGACATTTTGCGCTGCACACCGGCGAGCGAGAAACGAGGGATGGGAACGTCTTCCGGCTCCCCCCGAACGGCCGCAACGGCGTCGGCAGGGAGGCGTTCCAGTACGACCGCGCCCGGTAGATCGGCCCCAAGCGCCTCGAGCATGTCGATGGGTTCGTCAATGTCGAACTCGCGCTCGATCAGACGCGCTAGCGCACCCTGGGGACAGAGGTTCATGAACCAATTAATCAAGCCCGAGTGGTCGACGCTCTGCGGACGTCGATCCTCGAAGAACTGACCGAGCACGGGCCGGTACGGATCGTCGAGGTAGCCTTGGTCGAAGCGAAAAATTGAACGATCCTGGTCAGTGAGGACGGTAAGAGTCCCCGTAAGGCGTTCATTCAGTTTGACCGCGAGATGTCTCACGATGCGGATCGGGTCACGACTTCGATCGAGGGCCGGTCGTTGTCATGGATTTCGGTGCGCTCGTCCAAAAAGCGGTGAGTGAGGGTGTCGAGATGTACGGAACGTTCAGAGACCGCCATTGCCGGGTCACCGCTCAGGGCGGTCTCGAGGAGAATCCGGCTGACGGACAAGGCGCGCAGGACGCCTTCGTCGAGGGCCAGCAAGCCGCGCGCGTCGTCTCGGACGGCGAGTATCCGGCTCGCGATTGTCTGGCCGTCACCGATGCAGATCGTGAGATTCGACAGGTTGACCCCATCCTCTTCCAGGCGAGTGATCAATGAGGAAGCGTTGGGCTCATCCCGTAGATCACATCGACCCAGAGCGTGGATCTGGGCGAGAGCAAAGATTTGAGTGTGGGCGGCCCGGATGTTCCAGGGCGTCTTCGACGATGGATAATCGATGTTGCGAGGCACGAGCTCCAGGAGTCGGAGCACGGTCGTCCAAACGTCGTCGGTCATCGTGTTGAGATTCCTCTGCACGTTGGCCTGGCTGCTGTCGCCGTGCACGGCCGAGACCGCCCCCCGCCAAAGCCACCGGCGCAAGAGTAGGCGAGCCCGCGGCGGGGGATCGGGGTGGACAGCGAAGAAGCGGCCCAGCACGAGCAGAGGCATACTATAGGGGAGAAGATCGAGGTGAGGAATTCGTGCGTCATCCGCCAAAAAGGAGATCGCCAATCGCAGAGCGCGGGCAGTCAAGCTAACGTCGGGCGCCTCGGCCATCTCGCCGTTGGCCGGTAGCCGCGCCTGTCCCTGATCGACGGCGTAGTAGGCTCGCAGTAGCCACTTGTGATCGAGCGTCCCCATGCCGAGATTGCTCAGCTGACTGCTCAGGACTTCGAGAGGCTTGGGGCCCGGGCCGGATAAGGCGTCGAACACTTCACTTTCGGTCATATTGACCCCGGAGGTGTTCGTTCGCTTGAAAATCATTCGAACGTCGTTCTCCGAGGCCGCTCGGACGACGTACACGGGCACCCGATACTCGAGAATTCGGTCCGCAAACTCGAAGGCGGCGTCGAGGAGCTCGGGCCTGCTCTCCTTGAGCGGCGACGTGTCCATAAAGGACATGAGCTGGCGCCGGGTCCGGAGCGCCCGCAGCGGAATCCAAGTATCCGGGACCGACGCGGTCTGTTTGCGTTTAAAGGTCATCGCTTCCAGGTCGAACCAGATGGCGAATTTGTCGTTGCTCGGTCGCTCGGACGGATGCAACAGGGTGGCGACTATGGCCACCACCCGCTGTTGACCGTCGATGACCTGCCATACGCTGTCCGAGGCGGGAGCCTCGACCCGCACGGGACCGTACGCGACCGTGATGGGCGCTGCGCGGCCTTCGGAGACGAGCAGAGCGCCAATGGGAAAGCCGCGAAAGATGCTATCGAACAGGTCGACAACGTGGCGCGTTTTCCAGCGGAGCGGACGCTGAAACGGCGGGATGCGGAGCTCGCCCTTGCTGGCCTTATCAACGAGCTCCGCCACCCGCACGGCGG
>JANQQN010000228.1 GCA_028289325.1 Myxococcota bacterium
CAGTCATATCGACCTTTTGATCGCTTCGCTTACGCTCCGCTCGCGTACGCGGCGTCGACCGATTCCACCGGATTGGAACTCCCGCCGCCGCGTACTAGCCTGCGGAGCTCGCCGGCTGGGGGGCAGGCCGCGGCAGGTTAGCCTGCCGGCGTCGCCACTGGACCACGATGATGCCTACGCCAATGCTGAACAGCGCAAGCGAGATCAGCTGGCTGGTGGAAAAGGGCGTCCCCAACACGTTCTCTCCCCGCGCGATATCGCCGCGTCGAGTCTCTACGAGGTAGCGGAGCAGGGAGTAGCCGAACAGATACGCGGCCAACACCATACCGTGAAACCTCTTCTGAGTGCGCAAGAGCATCAGCAGGAAGAACAGGGTCAGGTTGCCGAAGGACTCGTACAGCTGAACCGGGTGGACATGGATGGTGTACGGGTCGTCGTACCCGATGACCCCGGTACGGGCTTGGTGCGAGTGAACCAGGCTCCCGGCGGGGAACTGAATGGATAACGGATGGTGCGCGTCGAGCGGCTCGCCCCAACAGCAACCGGCCGCCGTGCACCCGATCCGGCCAAAGAACTGGCCGAGCGACACTTGGGGGATCAGCGTATCGGCGACGAGCAGGAAGCTTCGACGGTGCTTGTGGCAGTAGTAGAGGCTGAAGATCAGAGCGCCGATCAGTCCGCCGTAGAAGACCAAGCCCCCTTCCCAAAAGCGCAAGACCTTGAGCGGGTCGTCGGCGTAGCCCTTGTCCCACTCCACGATGACGAACAGCAGTCGGGCGCCGGCCAGCGAGGACAGAAGGATGCCGAAGATCAGGTCCAGCACGAACTGATCGAAGTTCGAGTTCTTGTACAGGTCGACGCGGCGCGCTTCCCGGGCCGATAGCTGCATGCCGACCAGGAAGCCGAGAGCGATCATCAAGCCGTAGGTGTGCAGCGACGCCGACTCCGGCCAGCCCGGCCGAATCCAGCTCAGGTCGATGGGCAGCTCTATCAGTTTGGGATGCATCGGTTCCTCATTGGGCAGGCTTGGCCGAGTCTTCGGTCGGGGTCGTTTCGTCGACCGTCGCCGAGGGGGCCGGCGATTCTTCGGCGCTCTTGCCCCGGATCGTGTCGACGAGCCATTCGAGCATCAGAAGGGCCACCCCGGTGGTGATGGCGGCATCCGCGAAGTTGAACGTTGGCCAGTGACGGTCGCCCACGTACCAATCGATGAAGTCGATCACGTAGCTGAGGTGTAGGCGGTCGATGAAGTTGCCGATCGCGCCCCCGAAGACCAAAGACAGCGAGATGACGAGAAGGATCTGCTCGTCCTTGAGTTTACGGAAGAAGCCCACGATAAACGCGATGGCAGCTAGGGAAACCACCCAGAAGAACGGGACGCGGATCTTCTCGCTCGCGTCCGCCAGCAGGCCCCACGCGGCGCCTGGGTTCTGCACATATCGCCAGTTCCAGAACCCGGGAACGACCTCCACCGCCGGGCAGCGGGCCCCGGGCTGGTGGCAGGGGTCACGAACCTCGGTGTAGAACGCCTTCAGCTGAGCCGAGAGGCTCTGCTGGGCCATGATCGTCGATCGCTCGTCGGGGGTCATACCCCGCCGGGCCTCCTCGTGGGTCATCGCGATGCCCGGCGTGAGGTACTTAACGGCCAGGAATTTGGTCCACTGGTCGACGGCGAGCACCGCCAGGCCGATCACGATAAGGAGCTTCCAACGCAAAGCCACGGGCGGGGACATACCGATTCCCTCAGGGCGGGGCAACGGAACTCTCAACCATCGCCGACCGAGGGCCATTCCTCATCTCCGGCCCGACGAGCCCCGACGAGCCCTCACCGAGGACCTCGCGCGGGTTATTGGTCACGTCTGTAGCCCGCGCGCAAAGGCGCGATATCCGTTAACGTGTCCTCGGCCCGGCCTGGTCATGAAGCTGCCGATCCTCGAAACCGAAGTCCCCATGCTCCCCGTCGACCGGGCGCAGCACATCGGGCGTCTGATGCTCCTGTGCGCGTTGGTGGGGATTCTCGGGGGAATCGCGGCCATCATCCTCGAGTATCTGGTCGAGTTCACCCAGCACCACCTCCTCAATGATCTGGCGGGGTTTCGGCCCCGCGCGGGCGAGCACCGGACGAGCTTCGACTCTCCCGTGGCCCCGTTCAACATGTGGATTCTGGCTGGCCTGCCCGTCGTCGGAGGGCTCGTCGGGGGGCTCTTGACCGCCTTTTTGGCCCCGGAGACCGAAGGCCACGGCACCGACGGCGCGATCGACGCGTTTCATAACCGAAACGGGCGACTGCGGCTGCGAGTGCCGCTGATCAAGACCCTAGCCTCGACGATCACCATCGGTTGCGGTGGCTCGGCGGGCAAGGAGGGGCCCGTCGCGATGATCGGGGCCGCGCTGGGCTCACTGACCGCCAAGTGGTTGGGACTCAACGCCCAGGAGCGGCGGATGCTCCTGCTGGCGGGGATCGCGGCCGGGGTTGGGGCCATGTTCCGGGCCCCGCTGGCGGCGGCGCTGTTCGCGGCCGAGGTGCTGTACCGGGAGATGGACATGGAGTTCGAGGTCATCGTCCCGTCGGTGATCTCGTCCATCATGGGCTTTTCGGTGTTCACTATGGCGTACGGGACCGGACACCTGTTCGAGATGCCGGAGTTCGCGTTCGACGACCCGATGCAGCTGATTCCGTACACCGTTCTCGCCCTGGTGGTCGCGGTCGGGTCCCGGTTCTACGCGCGGGTGTTCTTTCGGGTGACCGAGGTCTTTCGGGCCCTTCGAATCCCCGAGTTCCTGAAGCCGATGCTGGGCGGGATCCTGGTAGGAGGATTCGCGTTCTTTCTCCCCGAAGCGATGGGCTCCGGATACGGCACCGTGCAGGACGCGTTGACCGGCCAGGTCACCGCGTCGTTCCTGGTCGCGGTCGCGGTGGGCAAGATCCTCGCGACCGCGTTCACCGTCGGGTCCGGACAGTCCGGCGGGGTCTTCGGGCCCGCGATCATCATCGGGGGGCTGCTCGGGGGCGCCGTCGGCCAGCTCTGTACCACCTACGCGCCGGAGATCTCGGGGCCGTCGGGGGCCTTCGTCATCGTGGGGATGGCTGGGTTCTTCGCCGGCGCCGCCAACACGCCGATCTCCACCGTCATCATGGTCAGCGAGATGACCGGGAACTACGCGCTGTTGGTGCCCGCGATGTGGGTCTGCACCCTGGCCTTTCTGCTCGTGCGGCGCTCCAGTCTGTATGCGATGCAGGTCGACGCGCGCCCCGATTCCCCCGTGCACCAGGGCGCGATGATGGGGGAGGTGCTCGAGCGTTTGACGGTCGGCGACGCCCTGAGGGACCGCGATCACGAGCCGATGGTCACCTTGAGTCCCAACACTTCGCTCAAGGAGATCACCCAGAGATTCATCGAGACCCGCCACACGTGCTTCCCGGTCGTGGGGGCGGAGGGCGACCTGATCGGGGTCGTGGACGAGCGGGGGCTGAGGGAAGCGGTGGGGACCGAGGGCCTGGACCCGGTGGTGGTGGCCGCCGACCTCATCGAGCCCGCGCCTCGGCTCGTGATGTCCGAGACGCTCTGTTCGGCCATGCACAAGATGGTGAGCAGCAAGCACGACACGCTGGTGGTGGTGGACGAGAACCGAAAAGACTGGGTCGTGGGGACACTCAGTCGACGAGACCTGATCGCGGCCTACGACCACCAGATCGACCCGGACGTGACCGAAGCCGTGACCCGGCCGTTCTGGGTCGACTTTTGGCGGCGAAGACAGGCGCCGCCCACCGATCCTCCTCCCAGCTAGACCGGGCGTCGGTCGGGCCCGATCGCCGGCCTCGGCTTGCTGCGGACGCCGCGAAAGTGCGACAACGTCCACATGAAGTACGTTCGGCGGGTTCTCATCGTCCTCGCGGTGCTGATTCTCTGCGGCATCGGCACCACCTGCGGCATCTATCTCAAGGGCTACGAGAAGGTTCACATCACCGGAACCGAGGTCAAACGCTTCGACACCAAGACCAAGGAGGGGCAGATGAGCTCCGACGTCCGGCTGATCTACGCGCAGACCCTCGACGGCAAGACCCGGGTCTACAAGAACGTCGACACCGGCTGGTGGCCGCCGTACCTGAAGTTCGATTCGGGCGACATCGCCGGCGATGCGACCAACTTCGCCCAGGACGACACCAAGCCCGTCGTGTTGGTGACGTACTACGGGATTCGCTCGCCGATGTTCAGCTGGTATCCGAACGTGCTCGACCTGAAGCTGGTGAGCGAAGACCACCAGGTCTGGCCGATCTTCAACATCTTCATCCTCACCCTGCTTGCTGCGTTCCTGATCTTTGTGGCCCTCGGCATCCGCCGGCTGTCTCGGTGGCGCCCGTTCGGCGGGAAGGAAGAGGTCGCGGTCGGGCCCAACGACGAAAGCCTCGAAGACGAGTGATCAAGCCGTGCTGCGACGCCGGCTCTCTGTTCGGGCGTCGTGGGGCCGCGAACGAACCGAAGGGCCCGGTGGCCAGGCGGCGAGCGGAGCACCCGCCGTCCGTCACCGGGCGGTTGGGCGTTGGCCTCAGTTGCAGTCGCTACCGTCGGGCAGATCGATGCGGTAGGTCTTGCCGTACACGCACTGCGCCTTGTCGAACGACGTGTCCTTGTACTTGAGGGTCGTCGTCCAGGTGCCGTTGCACTCCGGCTTGTAGAACAGGCGGACCCACTCCATTTCGTGGCCTTCGACGTACTGCAGGCTCTGGCCGGTCGCGACGTTCTCCTTCGAGTTCGCGTTGACGATCTCATCGCTGAAGTTTTCGGTGCGCGTCTTGCCGTCTTCGACGCTCTTGTATTCGACCTTGAGCGCCTTGATGCGGTGGTTCTTCTGATTGTTGACCCGGATGGTGACGTTTTGGCACGCCGCGACTGGGGCCAGCCGCTGATCGTCCATCGGGTCCGAAAGCGCTCGCCCCGTCGAGGCGGGTACGGACGGGTCTACGGCGACGGGGGCGGGTTCCTGCGCCCACGCGACTCCGGCCGAAACGATGGCGAATGCGGTGATCGAGAGAATGGTCTTCATAGCTTGAGTCTCCTCACTGTGGTTCGTTACCTACATTGAAAGGAACGTCCGAGGCTCGTGCGCGTGAGCGCGAGCCACCGTCGGACGCTGCCTTCCCCACGACAACGGTTATGCCGGCGGCGGTGGTTGGCTGACGCTATGAATGACGAATGTTCGTTCGGCGGGCGTCGAGTCACCCGCTGAGAGTAGGACCGAGACGAGTTGATCAAGGACCGAAGTCGAGGAGGGGGAGGCTACGCATATAGGCCATGATGCCGGCCTCTTCTTCCGGGGTAAGGTTCCACGCGTGAGGCAGCCCGTTGGGCTCGGGATCGTAGGTCACCGTATTGCCATCTTGGAAGACGAGGGTGGTGCTTCCTTGCGTGACGACCTCCAACGCCTGCTGCTCGGACCAGAACGCCGTGTAGTCCGGAGAGTGCTGAATTCCCCCCACGAAGTGGCAGTTCGAGCAGGGGACTCTGTCTGCATTGGGGTTCGGCGGGTTGCTATACCGCGTCGAGCCGACCTGCACGTCCTGTGGCGTATATGCGTAGACGGTCAGATCCGAGAACACCGTATTGCCTTGGTAAGTGGTGATGATTCTCGTCGTACCGGCGGCTCTGGTCGTCACCGTGTACAGAACGAAGTGTCTGGGCCCTTGGGGTCCCATATCCACTCGGACGAGATCCGCGATGCTGGGGTCCTCTACGCTCGCCTGTACCGCCGTGACGTCGACGCCAAGAGCGGCCGCATTTCGAACCGTGGATCCGAAGATGAAGCGCGCCTCATAGGTATTCGTGCCGTCATAGCCTGAATAGACGAACGGGAGCTGGAAAGTGCTGGTGGCGACCGGTTGACCAGAATCTGGTGACCCGGCGTCTGGGGCCTCGGTGTCGCCGGCATCCTCGACGGCGACGCCGCCGTCAAAACTCTCCTCGTCTTGGGGAGGGCTGTCTTCACCATCACCATCGCCGCAGGCGACGAAAGTAGCCATGAGGATAGCCAAACCTTTGGCTCGAGAGAGGCGTATCTGACGCATGAGTGAATTCGTAGCTTAGGCGAGGGAGGAAGCGAAACAAGGATGGTAGTTGTACTCGTGGGCTGGTGGTTGCAGTGGTCGTTGACAAGCGCTTGCGGCCAGGGTCTCGGAACACACGCGTCAAGCCAGTGTCGTATCGAATCGAACCCAGAGCGATCAGCTAGTTTTCCTGAGGCTTTGGAGGGCAACCGGCGGTCGACGACGCGTGACGATGGCGCCGACTGCGGTCGAAGAGCTGACGTTCCGTTCGAGAGCCCGGTGATCGTGGGTTGGGCAGCTCGTCGACGGCGCTCGATCTCGGCGGTGCCGGGGGGCGAAGTTGTCGCCCCAGCGTTCAAAAAGATGACCGGTCGCCGTGGTGAGACGAACACTCGCGCTTCCCCACATCTCGATCGATGTGGGTCACCGATCGCAGGACGAGTTGCGGTAGTCTCCGCTCGACATCTCGGCGCTCAGCTTGCCGCGGGCGATTTCCCGCCGCGTCCGACGACGGCACCGGCGTCGGGTCGTGCCGCCCGCGGAGATACTCGTGATGCTCTTTGCACGCGAGTGGGTCGCGAGCCGAGGTCTACGAAAGCCGAGTGACCGTACGGCCGTCGTACGGTCGGACGACGGTCGTACGGTTCTCGCGTCCCCGGGCGTCTGACGGGCAGCCCAGGTCGCTGGCCCCACTCTTGCTCTCTTCGTCGGCCATGACCGCCGTTCGTTCCGCGGCCCTCCGCGATCACACGTCCACCCCACCACCGCGGTCGGCGACCCGTCCCGACCCCGCGACGGCTTCGTCGTCGGGAACCGACCTGACGTCTCCAAAAGGCCCGGCGAGCCCGCTTCGCGAGGTCGTCGCTGCTCCCGTGGCCGAGGCGCCTGCGAGTGGCCCTCGTGCGCTGCGACCGGCCGATGGGGCGATCCGGGCCGACCGTCGGTCCGACCCGATCGAGAAGGCGGCCTTCGCGTTCGTGCGTGCCTATCAGCCGTCGACGAACCGCGACGGGCGTGAGCGGGGGGCGGTGATCCACGCGAATGGCGCTCGTTCAAGAACCTACCTCGGCATTCGGGGACGGGTGCTCATGCCGCAGCCGACGTCGAGTCGCGCGCGCGCCATCGTTCATACTCACGGGACCGAAGGGCCGGTCAAATTCAGCCAACGCGACGTGGAGAACCTGGCCGATATCGGTCGATATCGCCGTAGCCGAGGTCAGCCGCTTCCGTTCGTAAGCTACGTCTCCAATGGGGGCGGCGACGTTTGGCGAATGACCGTCGACGGCTACGGAAAGCTGAGCGAGCCGGTGTTCGTGGGAAACGCGTGGCACCCGGTCGACCGCGAACGGGGCGAAGACGGATGACCGGATCCCCCGGGAACGACGCAAAGAAGGCTCATTCGCGGGCGGCGGCGGTCAGCTCGGCGGTGACCGTGGCCGGATCCCAGCCCCGAGCGGCCCCGATGAGCACGAGCTCGGTTCGGGGGATATCGTCGGGCGTATCGCCCCATTGGCCTTCCGTTCGAACGTGGATGCGGCGACCCACCACGTGCACGACGATCTTGTCTCCGGGGCGCTCGGCGAGGTTCAGCCAGCCTTTGGCCCGGAACACCGGGATGGGGAGGGCCTTCAGAGCGTCGAACAGCGGCCGGAAGCTCACCGGTTCGTCGATCCGGAGGTGACCGGTGCGGAACTGGGTCGAGGCCGGCACGGGCGTCAACCGCTGCGGGCGCGCCGAATCGAACACGTCGGCGTCACGAAGGCCGAGCAGGACGTTGGGCGTGCAGTCGGCGGCGTCGACGACGCGGGCGTGGGGATTCAGGACACGGAGCCGACTTCGAACTTCGTCGGCGCGTGTCGTATCGACCAGGTCGAGCTTCGTGAGCACCAACAGATCGCCCTGCGCGACCTGAGCCCGGGTGAGTCGCCCCACGTCGGGATCGTCCGGTGCAAAGCCGTCGGCGTCGATCGCGGTCACCAGGCCGTCGACCCGTACGAATCCCGCCCGCTGCAGCTCGATGAACACCTCGGCCAGGGCGCCGGGCTCGGACGCGCCGGACGCTTCGATGAGCACGTGTTCGGGGGGCTCCGCTCGCTCGGCCAGACGAAGCACGGTGGTGCCGACCCCGTCGCGCATCGTGCAGCAAATGCACCCGTTGGTGAGAGTGACGACGTCGTCGTGGACGGCGGCGATCAGGCGGCCGTCGACGTCGATCGACCCGAAGTCGTTGACCACCACCGCCAGCCGCCGGTCGGCGAGCTCGGTGATCAGGGCGTTGATCAAGGTGGTCTTGCCCGCGCCGAGGAAACCGCCAAAGACGGTCAACGGTAAGGGCGGACGAAGGTCGGGCCGGTCGCTCAAGGTTCTACACTCTTCGACCGGACGCGGTCTGTCCAGACTGCATGCCCGGCCGGCGGTTCCGCCGCGGCCGGGCGCGACGCCCTTAGGCGGAGTCCTTAGGGTCCTTCGTGGGGATGCCGTAGCGGCGGAGGCGGTCGTAGAAGGTGCTCTTCGACATGCGCATGACCCGGGCCGCCTCGGTCTTGTTGCCGTTGACCGCTTCCAGGGTGCTGATGATCCGATCGCGCTCGTTTGCGTCGCGGTTGCGGAGCGTGCGTCGGGCATCTCGGGTCGTGCGCGAAAACGCGTCTTTCGTGAACTGTAGGTCGGCGGCGCGAATCGTATCCCCGTCGGTCATCAGGATCGCGCGCACCAAAACGTTGCGCAGCTCTCGGACGTTGCCCGGCCAGTCGTAGCTTTCGAGGCTCCGCTGGGCGTCGGGGGCGAGGGTCATGGGCCGGGGGGCCTGACTGCGCAGGAAATGGTCGGCCAGGGCCAGGATGTCTTCCGGTCGCTGGCTGAGGGGTGGGATGGCCACGGACAAGACGAACAGCCGGTGGAACAGGTCTTCCCGGAAGGTGCCTTGATCGACCATCTGTTCGAGGTTGCGGTGCGTGGCGGCGATGATCCGCGTGTCGACCGCGACTTCTTTGGTGCCGCCCACGGCGCGCACCGACGACGTCTCGAGCACCCGCAGCAGCTTCGGCTGCAGATCGATCGGCAGCTCGCCCACCTCATCGAGAAACAGGGTCCCGCGGCTGGTCGCTTCGAATGCGCCCATCTGGTCTCGCAGCGCGCCGGTAAATGCCCCTTTCACGTGGCCGAACAGCTCGCTTTCGATGAGCTGGCTGTTCAGCGCGCCGCAGTTGAGGGCGAGATACGGTCCTTCGCGGCGGGCGGATCGGTCATGAAGCGCGCGGGCGATGAGCTCCTTGCCGCAGCCGGATTCGCCGAAAATCAACACCGGCTCCCTGGCGCTCGCGAACCGCTCCACCAGGCTAAACACGTGGCGCATCGCCGCGCTGGCCGCGATCATGCCCTGGAACACCGTCGCGTCGGCGGGCGCGACCTCGGCTGGGGGCCCCTCGAACATGAGCTTGGCGGTACCGATCTCGATGGTGGCGGGGATCGGCAGCTCGGCCTCGGTGACCTTCAGGCCGTTGACCTTGGTGCCGTTCGTCGAATCGAGGTCCGAGAGCATCCAACGGCCGCCCCGATTGGAGATGCGGCAGTGAAAGCCGGACACGAACGCGTCGCGGAGGACCAGGTCGTTGTCGTCGTGGCTGCCAACGTTAAACGGTCGACCGCTCTCGAGCGGATAGACCTGTCCTCGATGGCGGAGGTTGGCTCGCCAGGAGTGCTCGCCCTCGGCGCTGAGCGCGTTGGTCTGCCCGCCGCGGTCGAACGCGGCGGCAGGACGCACATTGAGTCGAAGCCGGTAGGGCCCGAGATCGATCACCGCACCGTCGGTCAGCTCGATCTCGTCGGCTTCGGGTCGGCCACCACCGACGGTCAGTCGGCCGTCGGACGCATCGCGCAGGAAGAAGCGGTGCGCGCCCCGGTCGATGAGCACCGCCGCCACGTCGGGCACCGCCGCGTCAGGGAGCACGACGTCGTTGCTGGCCATGCGACCGACATACGTCTCGGCTTGGGTCAGGCGCAGATGCAGGAGGCTCTGCTCGTTCTTTTGGATGACGAGCTCCGCGACCTCCATCGCTGCGGGATACCGCGCCGTCGTGACCTCGGCAAGCGACGATCCGGAGGTGATCCGAGCCAGCGGTTCACCGGATGCTGGCCGCACCCGAGCGAAGGTCGAACCGCAGGCCGCTGGAGAACCCGAACATCGATCGATCCTCGGCCGCCGTCGCCCGCCCCTCGTCCGGTCTTTTTGGCCGCGCGAGTCGCGAACGGCGACATGGGTCCCGCGGGGTCCCGCCCCGCACCGCAGCGCGATCTCCACCCCAGAGACCACGTCGGCGGGATCGCCGACATCGCGCGTTCACCGTCGGTCGCGACATTATCGGCGGAGCGTCGGGCGAGCCCCTCGCGGGCTCGAACTTTCGGCGAAGCGCTTTACGATGCCTCGGCGGCCTGGAAAGATGAGCCCATGGGAGGGGCGCGCGCAGGGCTCGTAGCGGCCTTAGTGATCCCGTTGATGACGGTGTGCCCGCGGGCCGAGCTCGGCTTGCCGTCGGCCCGCGCTGCGACCCCCGGCCCCCTGCCGACGAATGGGGAGTTCGACCTTGTCGAAGCCGCGCTGACCGCCAGCGGCTACGCGACCGCATCCGAGCTGACCCGAGCGCGCGCCGACTTCGAGCGACATACGGGCCCTCTGGTAAACAACCTGGCCCGTATTTCAGACCGGGCCCAACAGGCCGAGCATCTTCTGACCGCCCTTCACCGCAAGGGCGGTTTGCTCGGGCGATACGATCCGCGAGCGACGACCCTGCGCGACATACTCGAGCGCAGAGCGTTCAACTGCGTCTCCGCGTCCGTGCTCTACAATCTGGTGGCGCACCGCCTGAAGCTGCCCGTCGCCGCTCAGCTCTTGCCCACCCACGCTCGTTCGATGCTGAGCCTGGAGCGCAACGGTCGTTTGGTGGGCGTGGTGATCGAGACGACGTCCGCCCGAGGCTTCGATCCCGACCCCGAGCAACAGGCATCGATCTTCGCGTCGGTGGCACGGGTCGACGACGTCCGGGGGCGGGCGCTGGTTTCCGACCGAGGCGCGATCGTGGACACCGCCGTGTTGGTTGGCACCATCTACGTTAACCGGGCGTCGATCGAGCAGGAGGCGGGCCGGCTCGCCCGCGCCGAAAAACTGTTCGCCCTCGGACAAAGGTTGGCGCCCGAGCCCTCGATGCAGCGGGTGCTGAGCGACCAGCGAGCGGCGCTGTTGTCGCAGCTGGCCGCCGACGACATTACCGCCAGCTCGCCCGCGAGGTACGAGCGCGCCCTGCGAAGCTTGGGGACGGCGGCGCGATTGTCGCCATCCCACCCGGACATCGTCGCCACCATTCAGCAGAATCTCCGGGCGCTGGCCGAGCGCCTGCTTTCTTCGAGGGCGCAGACCGGTGACGAGCCCGGCGTCGAGGCGTTGGCCCGCGAGATCGAGAGTCTGATGGCCCAACCGAGCGCGCGGGCGGGGGTGCGGGCCGTCGCGCGGGGGCAGGTGGCGGTGGTTCGTCTTCGCAATGGCGACATCGACGGGGCCGTGGCCCAGCTGGAACGGGGACTGGCCGAACCGCTCGGACCGATGGACTTGAACCTTAGGCAGAACCTAAGGGCCCGCCTGGTGACCGCGCTCCGGATGGGGGCGTTTAAGCGGGCCGAGGCGGGGCAATACGCAGAGAGCCTTCAATACCTTAAGAAAGTGGAAGGCCTGCCTCTCGACAGCGCCACCCGAAGCGCGGTTCGGCGCGATCGAAGCCGAGTCATTCATCTGGTCGGAGAACGGCGAATCGATCATCGCGATTTCACCGGGGCGGCGGAAGTCTACCGACAAGGGCTTCGCCGGGATCCGAAGGACGAAACCAGTCGACACAACCTCATCGTCGCCCTGGAGCGATTGGCCCGGCCTCGCATCGACCGGGGCGACTGCGAAGACGCGGCGCGCTACCTCGCGGAGATCCGAAAGGTCGATCCCGACGCGAAGTTCCCGGCGCAGGCCGAGCTGCGATGCATTCAGCTGCGGACCCGAACCTTGCTTTCAGCGGGGGATTTCGCCGGCGCGGTTCGCCTTTTATGGGCCGCCGATCTCTCTGATGCGCAGGTCCGGGACACACTGTCGGTGGCGTTGTTGCGGTGGACGACGGTCCTGGTCGAGCAAGGACGTTGCCGCGAAGCGCGGATTCGGGCCCGTCAAGCGCGAGATGCGCTGCCGCGAGGCCACGGCGACCGTGCCACGGCGGCGCTCGGCGACTGTCGTTGATCGGACGGCGACTGGCGGTTCGCCGCTGGATGACCGAAGATGACGATGTGGGTGCAGTTGCGCTGCGCAAAGTGCTGGACGACGACCCGTCGTTATTCACCCTCGCCGACTGGAGACGACGCAACGAAGCGCTCTATCGGGCGTTGGCCGAGCGCGGGATCATCGATCCTGTGGTGGTGTCACGAGAGGCCCATCACTACCTCAACATGCACTTGATCCACCATCGCGTGGGGGCCGCGAACGATACGCAGAACGCCGGTCACGTCCGTGCGCAAAATCAGAACATCGTGCACTACGCGGTGGCCATAGGAGCGCCGGCCGACGTCGTGTCCATCAGCCTGCAGGCGGGTTTCATCCACGACCTGAACAAGGCGTTCGGCGAGCCGCTGCGGTCCGACCGATTCGCACCCTGCGACCAGCGCGGCCGTCCGATTCGTTCGATGACCACGATGGCCCAGATCGTGGGGCTCAATCATCTCGGGGATCGAACGCGCCGCCTGCTGCAGCGGACCACCCGGCTCGCGCAAGGGGCGCTCAGCCCCGAAGTCGCGGAGCGCATCGATCACTGCATCATCCACCACGGCCTAGGATCGAGCCGGTTCATTCGAAATCTCGTCGATGGCCACAATCCCTGGTGGGGGCACGAGTTCGTCGATCCGGTCTCCGGGATCCGCCGACTGCTGCACCCCGAGCCGCCGCCGATGACCTTGGCGTCGGTGCTTCACGACCTCGCGGACTCCACGCAGCAGATGCAGGGAGGGGCCGCGTGGCTCATGAAATACCCGTCCGGCTATTGGCGTGCGGCCGGTCGGTCGTATGCGTCGATGCTGTCGGCCCGTATCGACGCCGAGGATCACGGTATTCAGCTGTCGCTGGTCAAGCAGATCGAAGAGGAGACGACGACCTGCCGAGGCATCATCGCCGAGGCTCGAGCGCTCGGGTTGCTGGACATCGCCCAAAGTGAGGCCCTGCATCGGGCCGTGGATGAT
The DNA here is from genome assembly GCA_028289325.1 of Myxococcota bacterium. GTDB lineage: Bacteria > Myxococcota > Kuafuiibacteriia > Kuafuiibacteriales > Kuafuiibacteriaceae > JANQQN01. The sequence continues at coordinate 13,304 of JANQQN010000228.1, forward strand.
GCGGCTCAGCCCTCGATCGATTGGGTGTGTGATGAGCCGGGACAGCTCGAGGAGCCAGACGGCGCGAGCGCCTACCACGATGTGGGACGCAGCCTGGGCATCAGCGCCGTCGAGGCGCAGGAAAGATTGCGGATCACCGTGCCCGGCACGCCGGAGGGCGACCGCATCGAGGAGGCGCTATGGGCGTCGGGGCGACGACTCGACGTTCAGCGCGCCGAAGCCCTCGCCGCGGCTTTCATGAGCTAAGGCGCGTCTCTAGTCCGCCCGGGCCAGACACGGTACATCCTGGGCATGAACGGCGGCGCGCGCATCGCGGACGTACTGCAGCAGCAGGGCACTCCATGCCTGTTTACGCTCTGCGGCGGACATATCTCCCCTATCCTGACCGAAGCCAAAAAAGCGGGCATCCGGATCATCGACGTTCGCGACGAGGCCAATGCAGTCTTCGCCGCGGATGCCACCGCGCGACTGACCGGCCGTCCCGGTGTCGCCGCCGTCACCGCTGGACCCGGCCTGACCAATACCGTCACCGCGCTCAAGAACGCCCAGATGGCGCAGTCTCCGGTCGTCTTGCTGGGCGGGGCAGCGGCCACGATGCTCAAGGGTCGCGGGTCCCTGCAGGACATCGATCAGATGGCGGTGGTGAAGGGGTGCGTCAAATGGGCGGCAGCGGTGCGATTCGTTAAAGACCTGGGGCCCGTGGTGCAACGGGCCTTCGAAGTCGCCGCGGGCGGCGTCCCCGGTCCCGTGTTCGTCGAGTGTCCGATCGATCTGCTGTACGATGAACAGGAGGTCCGTAAGTGGTACCTCGCCGCCGGTGGCGGCGACAAAGGCGCAGCGAGCCTCCAGAAGCGCGCGATGACCTGGTACCTCGAACGCCATCTCGACCGTTTGTTTCACGCCAACGGCGGGGCGATGCCCCGCGCTCCGACGGGGGTGCCGGGTCCGCCGTTGGGGCCGCTGGTCGCGCGCGCCGCAGGGTGGATCAAGCGGGCAAAGCAGCCGGTGATGGTCGTCGGGAGCCCGGCGCTCAGTCGCGCCACCGAAGCGCCGGCCCTCGCGGATGCCATCCGTCAGCTCGGTATGCCCGTGTACCTCGCCAGCGGCGCGCGAGGGCTATTGGGGCCGTCGGATCCGCTTCAGGTGAGACACAAGCGCAAGGCGGCGCTGAAGGCCGCCGACTTGGTCATTCTGGCCGGCGTTCCGTGCGACTTCCGCCTCGACTACGGTCGCGCGATCGGGCGGCGGGCCAAAGTCATTGCCGCGCACCCCTCGGTGACGCAGCTGTTCAAGAATCGGGTACCCAACCTCCTGGTTCCCGCCGATCCCGGAATGTTCATTCAGCGACTGGCCGCGGCCGTCGGCCCGCATCGCGGGCCGGACGAGTGGCTGGAATCGCTGCGAGCCCGAGACGCTGAACGCGATCGCGAGATCGCGGCGCTCGCGGCCGAGTCGGCCGGACCGACGGCGGGGGATACCGCGGAGTCGAGCCGCAAGAAGCCGATGAATCCACTCAAGGTCTGCCTCGCGGTCGAGGATGCGATGAGCGATGACG
>JANQQN010000251.1 GCA_028289325.1 Myxococcota bacterium
CGACCGGCTGTTCGATCCCTTCTTTTCGACAAAGCGTTCTTTCGGAGGCTCGGGGTTGGGCCTCGCCATCGCTCGAAATCTCGTGGAGTCGTTTCAAGGGAAGATCGAGTACCAGCGCAACGACACCGGCGGCGCGACTTTCCTGCTCTCCTTCCCGCTCTATGACAAGGGACGAGACGCGGCATGAAGATCTTGGTCGTTGACGACGACGATCTCAGCCGAGAGGCGGTGGTCGACTTCCTGGCCAACGATCTCGGATTCGAGGTCGACGAGAGCGCGCGCGGCGACGAGGCGCTCAAGATGGTGTCTTCTCGCGACTACGAACTCGTGGTGTCGGACATCCGAATGCCCGGCCTGCAGGGCCTGGAGCTGCTGCAGAAGATCAAAGCAGGCCCCAAACACGATGTCGCAGTGGTACTCATGACCGGCTACGGCGACATGGAGAACGTCATCGCCGCGCTGCGTGCGGGCGCCGAAGACTACCTGCTCAAACCCCTCAACATCGAAGAGCTGGCGGTGGTCATCGATCGGGTTCGCGCGCGACAAAACCCCACCGACGATCTCCCTCCGCAGCTGTCGTCCAACGACGAGGCCGTCCGAAAGCTTCGACGCGACACGCTCCCTGAGGTCCCTGGCTTCGGTCGAATCGGGGTGTTCTCGGCAGAGCTTCGACGGGTCGTCAGTCTAGCCGAGCGACTTCACGATTACCGATCGGTTCCGCTGCTGATCGAAGGGGAGACCGGTACCGGCAAGGAGCTCGTCGCTCGCCTCGTCCACTTCGGGCCCGACCGGACGGGAACGGGGCCGTTCGTCTCCATCAACTGCTCGGCCATCCCGCCCGCCCTCTTCGAAAGCGAGCTGTTCGGCTATGAGCGCGGCGCGTTCACGGGGGCCGCAGAACCGGGGAAGGTCGGGCACCTCGAGCTCGCGCAAGGCGGCACGCTGTTCCTAGACGAGGTCGGCGACCTTCCCGGGGACCTGCAACCCAAGTTCCTTCGCGTTCTTCAGCAGCGGGAGGTCACTCGGGTCGGCGGAACATCCAGCTACTCGCTCGACGTGCGGGTCATCGCGGCCACCAATCGCAACCTAGAAGAGATGATGAACGAAGGGGCGTTCCGCCGCGATCTCTACTATCGCCTCAACGTCGGCCGGATCGCGATCCCTCCGCTTCGAGAGCGACCCGACGACATCATCCCTCTCGCCCAGCTTCACCTCGAGGAGTTCGCGGCCCGATACCATCGACTGTTTCGATTCATCGGCGATGACGCTAAGGAAGCCCTGCTCACGTCCGAATGGACGGGGAACGCTCGCGAGCTGGCCAATACGATCGAACGCGCCGTGCTGCTGCACGACGCGGTGGTGCTGCGTCGCGAGCATATCTCGTTGAGCTCGGAATCCATGTCCGTCGATCTGCCTGCGGTCCACGAGTTGCCGGTTCTCCGACCAGGCAGCTTCGAGCTTCCACCCGACGGCCTCGACCTCGAGCTGCTCGAACGGGAGATCGTGCAAAAAGCGTTGGCGATGATGGACGGCAACAAGTCGAAGACCGCCGACTACCTGCGCGTGTCACGCAGTGCGCTGTACACCAAGCTGTCGAAGAGCCGCTCGGGGGGCCCGGAGCGATGATCGCGCCTGGGCCCCCGACGCGGTAAGCAGCCGGCGGCGGGATCAGACGCCCGCCGGCACCTCCGGCGCATGGCCGTGTCGAGCCGCTTCGTCGACAAAGTATGCAACGGATCGATACGGCACTCCGCTGTGCTTGGCCAGGCCGATCTCACACGTCACGCTCGAGCTGCACCCCGCGTCGGCGCCGTCGATCGACCCGCGCAGATTCCGAAGCGCGTGCGCATTGAGCTCGGGCGTCGTGAACCCTCGGTCACCCGCGAAGCCGCAGCACTCGACGTCGGATGGCGCCACGACCTCCGGGGCACACGCGGCCGCGACCTGGCGGAGCTTGTTGCTTAGGCCGAGCTTGCGAATCGAGCACGTAGCGTGAACCGCGAGCTTCTTTCGGACCGGCGACAGCTCCAGCTTGGGAATCACCGCGTCGTGCAGGAACTCCACGAGGTCGACCACTTCGACGCCCGCCGAGTTGGCCACGCGCAACCGGTAGGAGCACGGTGAGGTATCGCTGAGCAGTCGCACCGATTCGCCGCCCCCCGCCGCCTTCACCGCGTCGAGAAGCTCTTTCGCCTTCGTCTCCCCGAGCTCGGACATGCCTTTGCTCTCAAACGGCTGGCCGCAGCACAGATCTTTGAGACTCTCGGGGTACACCAACCGAACGCCTGCGCGCTCGGCCAGCCGCTCGACCACCATCGGCAACGGCTCGTGGTAGCCGCGCTCGGCGACCGGTCGCATGGTCCGCGATACGCAACTGGGCAGATAAACGTAGGTCGGTCTGTCGGTCGACGCTTCTTCCTTGGGCGTCGGCGCATGGAAACGATAGCCGTCGGGCACCGACGGGCTCCACTTGGGAATGTTCCCGCCGCTTAGGACCTTGGCCGCGCCCGACATCGCCTCCGTCGTCGTGGCGCCAAACAGCGCCTTCGCGAGCGCGCCCGCCCGCAGCCCGAGCCCGGCGGCATCGGTGACGGTTCCGAAGTGGTTGGCGACCCACGCCGCCCACGAGTTGCCGCCCGCGGGCTGCTGTTCCCCACGCAGGTCCTTCACCATCGAGCCGGTATCGATCTTGACCGGACACACCGTGGCACACAATCCGCACGCGGCACATGTATCGAGAACCTGGTACCCGAAGTTCTTCGTTACTTGGTGGGTGTCTTCGGACCCGTCCGACGCGTTCTGAATGTACCGATACGCGACCACCCGCTGGCGAGGGCTCGTGGTCAACAGATTCGACGGGCAGTGCGATTCGCAGAACCCACATTCGGTGCACTTGTCGACGACCGGGTGCGCGGCGGGCAGATCCTTCAGGTTCTTCAAGTGAGCCTGCGGATCGTCGGTGATGATGACGCCAGGATTCAGGATTCCCTCGGGATCGAAGAGATCCTTGATTCGGCGCATCAAGGCCAACGCATCGCGCCCCCATTCCAATTCGACGTAGGGGGCCACGTTCCGGCCCGTCCCGTGTTCCGCCTTGAGCGAGCCATCGTACCGATTGACCACCAAGTCACACAGCTCGTCCATGAATCGAGCGTAGCGCTCGATCTCCGACGGATGACGGAAATCTTGGCTGAAGACGACATGCAGATTGCCGTCGCGGGCATGACCAAAAAGAATCGCATCGTCGTATCCGTGGCGATTGAATAGATCCTGAAGATCCGTCACCCCTCGTCCGAGGTTCTCGACCGGGAACGCCACGTCTTCGATGATCACCGTGGTCCCCGTCTCCCGCAGGGCCCCCACGGCGGGAAACAGCCCTTTGCGGACAGCCCAGTAACCCGCGCAAACGTTGGGATCCGACGAGAACTCGATCGGATACAACACGTCGAACCCGTCGATGATCTTTCGGGTCGCCAGCACGCTCTCCTCGAGGGTCGAGGCGCTCTCGGACTGCACTTCGATCAGAAGAGCGGTGGCCTGTGGTCCGAGCTCCGAGAGGAACTCGGGCATGTTGGGCTTGCCTTCCGCCGAGCGGATCCCCGCGCGATCGATGAGTTCGATCGCCGCTACCGGCGCCTGCATGAGGGCCGTCACCACGTCGGCAGCGGCCCGCGGCGTCTCGTAAAACGCGAGGGTAGCCGCCTTGTACGTAGGATCGGGCACGGCGTCGTAGCAGATCTTGGAGATGAATCCGAGCGTACCTTCGGATCCGATCATCAGGTGGACGAGGATGTCGATCGGGTCTTCGAAGTCGACAAACGCGTTGAGGCTGTACCCGGTCGTGTTCTTGATGGCGTACTTGCGCCGGATTCGATCCGCCAGCACGGGGTTGGCCAAGATCGCCTGCCGGATCTCGGCCAAGCCGTCGACGACGTCTTTACGCCGGTCTTTGAACGCTTCGACGCTCTGGAGATCCCCAGAGTCGAGAACCGTCCCGTCCGCGAGGACGACTCGCACCGAGCGTACGGTCCGGTAGCTGTTCTGCGCCGTCCCGCAGCACATCCCCGAAGCGTTGTTCGCCGCGATGCCGCCGATCATACACGCGTTGATCGAGGCGGGGTCCGGCCCCAACTTACGCCCGTATGACTTGAGCGCCGCGTTGGCGTGCGAACCGATGACGCCCGGTCCCAACACCACCTGGGCGCCACCGTCCACGACGTCGATCTGGTTCCAGCCGTCGCCGAGCCGAGCCAATACGGAGTCGGTGACCGCCTGCCCGGATAGGCTGGTGCCTGCGGCCCGGAAAGTGACCGGTGCGTTGTGCCGGTGGCAGCTCGCAAGCAGTGTTTTGACCTCGTCCTCGGACTCGACGGTCACCACGATCTTCGGCTGCATTCGGTAGAAGCTGGCGTCGGCGCCCCACGCGACGGTACGGAACGGATCCGAGGCCACTCGTTCTGACGAAATCGAGCGGCGGAGCTCGGTGGTCAGTTTTGCGTAGTCTTGCATCATTTCAGTCACCTCGGCTCAGTAAAGATTGGGGAAGATGACGAACGTCATCAGGGCGACGATCACGCCAACGACGGTGCTGTAGAGCAGGAACGGCCCGACGGTTCGACGAATGATTGCGCCTTCGTATCCCGACAGTCCGACGACGGCGCAGGCCGCGACGACATTGTGAATGCAGATCATGTTGCCAACGGCACCGCCCACGGCTTGGGAAGCGACCAACAGCTGACGAGACAACTCGAGCTTCTCAGCCACGCCCCATTGGAACTCGGCGAACAGGAGATCCGACACCGTGTTCGAACCGGTGATGAATGCGCCCAGACCACCAACGAAGTTGGAGAAGAACGGCCACGCGTTCCCCGTCACCCCGGCCACGGATTCGGCCAGCACCAAAGGCATCGAAGGGAGGCCTTCGGGGTTCGTTGCCGACAGGCGGAAAATGGAGACGATAGCGACGCCGAACACCAGCGCGATCGTTGGGTTCTTCATCTTGGCGATCGACTCGGCCCAGGCATCACGCGCGGCCGTGCCGTCCATGCGATGCAGGAAGATGGTGACGAGGGCGATCAGCATGAAGGGAATGGTTCCCGGAAGGTAGAGGATCGCGATCTTGTTGCTGACGTTCTCGAAACCCAGGATGTTGCTGAAGGGGATGGCCACCGAAGCCAGCATCGACTTCAGGCCGAGCTCGGGAATCCGGGTCAAGACCAACAGCAGCCCGATGAGGGCGTAGGGAAGCCAAGCCTTGAACTGCGACATGTGGGGGTGGAACTCGACCTTCGGCGCCGAAGCGGCGTCCGGCGACCACTCTTTTGGCCACTGCGAAGGATCGCCGAAGTCCCAGCTCGTCTGGGGAACGAACCATCCCTGCTTGGCGCCGAAGATGGTGATGCCCAATCCGAGCAGCCCACCGATCAAGGACGGGAACTCGGGGCCGATGAACCAAGCGAAGCCCATGTACGGAACCAGGAAGGAGATCGAAGCGAACAGGCTGAACTTCCAGGCCTTGAAGCCATCCGACCATCGTCGGGTCGGTCCGAAGGTGCGGGTCATCAAGCCGAGCATGAAGATCGGGAGAATGATGATCATCGGGGCGTGCATGAGGGTGGCCCACTTGCCGACGGCCATGTTGAACTGCTCGACGGAAGCGAAGTCCGCGCCCGCCGCGGCGGCTTCATTGACCAGCGGGTGAACGTACTTGAGGCCAAGAACGATGGGGGTGCCGACGGCGCCGAACGTCACCGAGTATGAGTCGAAGACCAAGCACATGACGACGGCGGCCACGGCGGGAAAGCCCAACGAGATCAGCAAAGGCGCGGCCAGCGCGGCTGGGGTGCCGAATCCCGCCGCCCCCTCGATGAATGCGGTGAAGATGAAGCCGATGATGATCGCTTGAATGCGGCGATCGGGCGTGACCTGCTGCATGCCCCACTGGATCGTCTCGGTGGCGCCGCTCTTCTTCAGGGTATTGAGAATAACGATGGCGCCAAAGACGATGATGAGCACGCTAACCGCGGTCACCGCCCCGTGAAGAGTGAGCGCAGCGACGTACTTCGGGCTGAGCCCCCAGCCGTACATCGCTCCGAAGACGGCCGCGCCCCAGGCGACAGGCATCGCGCGAGTCGCCGGCCAACGAAGGCCGACCATCAAACCGAGCGCACAGAGAATCGGGAGGACTGCGAGTAACGATAACATGGTGTTTTCCTTTCGTCGTTTCTAAAACACGAACTTCCACGAAGTCTGGCCACGGTGGAAATCGCCGGCCGCGCCGTCTTGAGCTCACGGCGGGCGAAGATATATTCAATAGCGAAAACAGTCCGGGAAATAGAACTAGATAAGAGACTGACAGACCCGGACAAGACCTGTCGCGCCGTGGTCTCCACCTGCAGATAGACAGGGAAGAAACCGCTAAGGTTCTCAATTTTGCCGCTGATGATTCGTCCGGCCCGGTCATCACCGCCGGCTAACGCGTCATCGTTGAGCTCTTCTTCTTCGTCGATGCGAAGCTGTCGACCCAACAACGACAGTTGCATATCTTCGCAGTCTCGCTTGAATTGAATGACCAGCACAATGTCGGGAATATGGTCGTTGCCAGGCGTCAAGCGCTCACCTGCAAACGCGGTCAGCGTGGCCTCGGGCTTCGAGGCGCCGATCATGAGGTTCCACCCGTCGGTGAGATGCTGAGTCCGGCGCACCAACGAGTGCCGCGCGAACGCAGTGCCGACCGCACCTAGGAAGTCCAGATTGTCGGGAATTGCAGAGGCATTGATGAATGTCATCCATGTCTGCCCCACCAAGACAGGACCGAACGAGCCGTGCCCGCCACGAAGGCGGCGGGCGTGAGAGTCACTCATGCGCGCGTCGACAGCGGTGGTAAACGCGAAGACTTTGAGGTCCAGATACGCGTTGATGTCACCGTAGTCGGAGGGCTGAAGAGTTTTGAACCGGGTATTACTCTCGTCGGCGCGGGTGAGATGTCCGGCTTCGCCGTCTGGCGAATCGATGGGAATCGCACTCGGCGTGATGAACCGATTGAATGTATTTCCGCCGCCAGTTGTCGCGGCCCCGGTGCGGCTGCAGTTCGCGCCGGGCTTGAGGTCGCCGCCGAAGGACAGCGGAAGTCCTGTATCGGAACCCGGGAATCCGCCGAGAGAAACGGGGCGCTGCTCGACGACATTCTGCGCTCGCGTCAAAAGAACAGAGGCCGGTGTCGACGTCGCAGTCGATGCGCTGGACGCGGCCTCGCTCGGGCCCGATATGACATCGTGCCCTAAAGCCGACGGCGCAAACGCGAGAGTCGTAGCCGCAGGAAGCCCGGCCAGTGAGCGTTTCTCGCTCCGACCGCGGAACGCCGAATGGCCGGGGAGCTTGGTACGCAACGGGTCGCCGTACACCGCATGCGGCGCCGGTTTGCTCGTCTCTTCGAGCGGAACCCGGCATCGTGCGTACGCGTCCAGCGCACATCCCGCCAGGCCTAAGGCGAGACCACAGGCGATTGCGAAACATTCGGCGTTCCGGAATTGCGTGCGGTCCATAGATGCGGCTCCCTCCGCATTGGACCGACTGCGAGGTCTGTGCCGACCGCATAACTGACGGAATTGCTTAGGAACACGGCCCCATCACCGACGGGGCCAGCGCAGCTGCTCAATATCGAACAGTCAGCCGCAGCCCAGATGGTGGATTTCGTACAGTCGATCACGTCCCCGATCGAAGCGCCCGAAACAGGGATCGGGTAGTTTTGTTCGCGTTAATAGAGGCTCGCGCTTCGAGTCCGGAGTGACGGCGAAAGGCCGCGGGTCTACGGCGTCACCAGACGCTTCACCCCTCGACCGCGATATGCGCGCTCCACGAACAGGTCGGTGAGGTAGAACCAGGGCAGGAACCGTTCCCCGATGTGCTGGGCCAGACCGCTCGAGCAGCCGACAAAACCGGTGTCGTTGACCACGACGAAGCCGAACCGCCGGCTTTCTTCGTCCGATCGCCCGTGGACACGAGCGTGTTCCCGGAATCCCGAGGTCATTCGCTCGAACTCCGCGGGCGTCATGTCGCGTTCGACGAGCTGCATGTCTTGCCCTCCCGCATAACGGCGACGGTTACGACCGGCGCGCCCCACCCTCCGATCAGAGCTGCTGCGCGAGCTGGCGGCGCCGAAGACGGTCCGGCGCGTTGACGATCAGCTCTTCGATCGGTTCCGAGAGGCTCTTGTCGAGAGACACTCCGCCGTGGGGTTGCTCATCGAATTCGAACGCCACGAAGTCGCTCAGGATAGGGATCCCGATACCGACCCCCGCGCTCAGACCCACCATCCAACCGTTGCCCGCCCGACCCCCGGCGGCCGAGGCCCGAAAGAATCCGATCGATGCGATCATGACCCCGACGTCACCGCCGCGACGCTGCATCGGTCGAGACAGCAGATCGCGGGCTCCGTAGAAACATGCGAGGTACGCGCCCGTCGACGCCCCGGCCGCGAGGCGCGCCACGCGGCCTCGAATGGTGCTCACTCGAAGCTGCGCACGGGCGGGGCCGTCCGGCCGCAGGTAAAACAGCTCCGTTCCCTGGACCTCGGCCACGCCGATACCGCTGCGAGCCAAGGAGCCGATGGCCACGGCCTGCGCTTCGCAGTCCAGCTGGCCGGCCAGCGGGGTCAGCGCCTCGTGAAATCGACGGCTGAGCGCGACCTCGTCATCCAGCTGGCCGCGAGCGGACCCGATGGTGGTGATCACCGTGTGCGCGGTCAGGCCGACCTGTTGGGCGCGTTCCTGAACGTCG
>JANQQN010000254.1 GCA_028289325.1 Myxococcota bacterium
AGTCATATCGACCTTTTGATCGCTTCGCTTACGCTCCGCTCGCGTACGCGGCGTCGACCGATTCCACCGGATTGGAACTCCCGCCGCCGCGTACTAGCGCGCCGGGACCCGGTCGGGGGGACGATACGTTCCCCCGATGCGGCCGCGTATTGCGGTCCGGGGCGTTTATTCAGGGTCGCGGTCCGTGTTCTCGCGGCGGGTGGGCGATGCGTCTTTGATGAGGCCGTCGTAGACCCGCTGAAACATGCGCTCCGCCTGCTCGGGGTCGGTGACGCGAGAGGATGACGAGGAGCCGACCGGGGGCGGCTTAGGCTCGACCGGTACCAACGGCACGACCTTCGAGGCGTCGGCCTTGTCCGCCGCGGCTGGATTCGACGACGGGCGGGTTCCTCCCCCGCGCATAAAGTCGCGCCACAGCATGGGCACCAACGGCCACGCGGCGGCGCCGTCGAGGGGAGGGATGGGAAGCAGATTCAACGCGGCCAAGATCAGGTTGCTGCTGGTCAGGGTGTACAGGAACACGTACGCGAACCGGTCGTAGACCGGCACGGTGGCCAAGATGATCGCCGCGATGACGTAGAGGATCGCTTGGCCCGCGATGCCGCCCCACGCGATGAACGCGCGGCCGCGGTCGCTGACCGCGCCTTGCCAGCTGCAGTAACCGCCAAATCCGTAAACCATGACCTCCGTCACGCGAGCGTGGGCGATACGCACGAACACCGCGTGGCCGAGCTCGTGGACGAGGACGATGACGACGATGCCCAACCAGGCTGCCGGTTCCCAGCCGCCGAAATAGAGCATCAAGATGATGACCGACCAGTGAAGGCGAACCGGAGCGCCCGCGAAGCGGGCGACGGTCCAAAAGCCAGAGCTCAACACAACCGGAGGGTAGCAGATCGCGCCGCGGCCGAGATCGAGGTCGCGTCCATCGCGGGCGCTATAAGACGTGGCTGAGATACTCGTTCGTATGCGCCTGGCGACGAGCCGCGACCTCGGCCGGATCTTCGGGCTCCACCCGCTCGTCGGGGCGGACCTTGAACAGCGGCTGGCCTTTTTTCACGATCGTGCCGTCTGCGCCCTCGATCAGGATCTTTTCCACCGTCCCCGCGAAGGTCGCCCGGACCCGATTGAACATCTTCATGACCTCGATGATGTACAGCGGGTCGCCCACGTCGAAGTGGGTGCCCACCTCGATGAACTTCGGCCGATCCGGGGCCTCTTGCGAGTAGAACATCCCACCGCTGATGGCGGCGATCTCGTCGGACTTGGTGACCGGGGGCGGAACCAAGACTTTCTTCATGCGCGCCTGAAGCTTGCCGTCGTGCAGTCGGTCGGGGATGTGCACCGTGAGGTCGGCATTGACCCGCAGCCCTTCGAAGTCGGTTCGCTGGCCGATGAGGGGAAGCAGGGCGAGCAGCTCGAGCCCGGCTTGGTGCCCAGCGTGGGCGGCCCGAATCCGCTGCCACGTCGGCTCGTCGATCCCGTCGACCGGCTTCGGGTCCGCGAGCCTCGCGTGAAGCGACCGAAAGTCGTCTTCACCGAGCCTGGCCTTCAGCTTATCGTAAAAGCCGAGTCCCGTTCGCAGGAGCCGGTCGTCGTGGCCCCAGATCACCTGCGCCGGCGCGACCCCCGGCTGATCGTCCTTATTGAGGAAGTGGTACGTCCCGTCGAGGATCTCGAGCGGATTTCGGTTCCAAGTCAGTCGGTCGCCCTCGAATGACCATGCCCCGCGGAAATGACTGAGCCAGCCCGACAGGATGTGGGGCGACCGAAGCAGACGTTCGATGGGGCGCTGGACGAGGGTCTGCTTGCGGAGCATGACGTCGCCGACCGGCGCCCCCGCCGTCTTGGCCAGGCGCTGCCCGACGGTCGCCCACGCGGCGCCCAGGTCGAGCTTGTCGGCTTCCTCCTTGAGCAAACCGACCTGCGCGAGATACGCGCTGACGAATCGGGTCGTCGCTTTGGCCCATACGCCCCGGCTTCGGAACCACTCCAGGAGCCCGTAGTGAAAGTCGAGGTTGGTCTCGAGATCGCTGCCCCGCAGTCGGGTGCGGCGAAGGATCTCGGCCAGACGAGCGTAGGAATCGTCGCGATCGTCGCCGATGGTCACCAGCAGCGCGATGTTGGAATCGTAGGCCCCCGCGACCTTGTAGCGGACGAACAGGCCGGTGTCCGGGTTCTTGATGCAGATGCCCTGGTCGTCGCGCACCTCGTCGTCGAGAGGATCCGACCAAGAAGCGATCATCCCCCCTGCGTGCGGCGACAGCGACGCGTCGGTCGCGTTCAGGCGGGCCTCCACGGACGCCGGTTGCCGGACCAACCGACGCGGCCGAGGGAGCCGGTCCTTGTGTTGGGCGAGCAGGGCCATCGCCTCCACGAGGGAGGTGACGTCGAAGAAGTCCCCCGGGTCGTCGGGGTTGATGAACCGCAAGGTGTAGCACAGCTCGGTCACCCGGTGCTCGACCTGGATGCGAGTGTTGACCTCCATGAAATAGTGGCGGTCTCGCTCCACGATGCACTCGAACGTCGACACCGAGTCGAGCTTCACCGCGCGACCGAAGCGCTCGCCCTCCGCTTCCATCGCGGCCAGGGTTCGGCTCTCCATCTGCAGCGCCGCCGCGTGGTCGGCCCGGCCGTCGGCGCGAGCGGTTTCGATCGCGGTCTCGAGCGCTTCTTTGGTCACCGAGACCTCGAGCAGCTTCTGCTCGTGCATCTGCAGCGAGCAGTCGCGGCCGCCCAGAGCGATGCACCAGTCCCCGTTGCCGAGGAGCTGAATCTCATTGTGTCGAGTCTGTTCGATGTTCAACTCGATGAGGACGTTCTTATTGTCGCCGACGCCATCGGCCTTCACCTCGGAGAGGATCTCCCGGAACTTCTCCGGCGCGGACGAGGCGGCCTCTTGCGCACGTTGGGCCACCGGGCGGTCATCCTGGGGCGGTCGGTCGAGGATGCGCTGACCTTTACCCCCACCGCCGCCGATCGCTTTGAGGCGAATTCGGTTTTCGGGGTACTGTTCGAACAGCGCCTGCACTTCCTTTGCGACCCACGCCCCGATTTCTTCGATGGTGAACAGGTCGATGCCCTTGGCGTAGCTCGCGTTGAGCACCGCGTCGGCGATGTCTTCCGCCGTTCGATCGGCGGTAAACACCTCGGGGGGCACGGACAGGTCGTGCTCCTGTACGCACCGCCGCAGCGAGTCGAGGTCCGGATAGCGATCCAGCAACAGCCGCGTGGTCACGTTGTTCACGCCCGGCGTGACGCTGACATTCTCGGCGAGCGCGGTCCGCTTGGCCTCGTCCTTGAGACCAGCCGCTTTCACCGTGTAGGAGCAGGGACCCATGAACGTCAGGCCCGCCTCTTCGAGAGCGCGGACGAAGGTGTCGTCTTCGGCCATGAATCCGTAGCCGGCAAAGACGCTGTCGTAGCCGTTGGACTTGGCGATGTCGATGATCTGACGGACACGCGCTCGGCGTTCTTCCTTGGTGGCCCCGGTATAGTCGGGGACCCGATGCACCCGCTCATACGGGAGCTGGCGCAGCTCGGGGGCGAGGGCCTTGGTGTAGACGATGGAGTCTTTTTCGGACAGAAGAATGCCGATGTGTTCCATGCCCAGTTCGCGGAAGACGTCGATGGCTTCTTTTCGCACCGGGCCTCGGCAAACGATGAGTGGTTTCAGGTTCACCGCGAAGCTGCGAACCCAAGCGGACTTCGAGCCACTCAGGCGACGATCGCGGTGGATCAGCGGGTTGTTGGCGTAACTCATTAGGGGGCGCCTCTTAGTGGAATTCGCGCTGGGGCCCGGCCATGGGGCCCGGCTCGTAGTGACGGATGAGGAAGGCGAACTCACGGCCGATGGCCGACCGAAGCTCGTTGGGCATCACGATGCGGGAGATCGAGCCGAGACTGAGCGCTTCCTTGGGGTTCATGAGCTCTCGCTCGTATCGTTGCGCGAACTCGGCCTCCTGCGCCTTCAGCCACTCGTCGATCTCGCGCTTGGCGTCGGCTTCGGCGGCGCCGGGGTCCATGTTGGCGGCAAGCCGAGCTTCGATGCCCTGCCTGAGCTTCGCTTTGGCCTGGGCGCGGACGGTCCGTAGCTCCTTTTTGTAGACGAACTCTTTGCCCGCCGGTCCCATCACCGCCACCCGGGTCGTGGGTAGCGCGAGCACGACGTCGGCCCCGGTGGGGTAGTTGTTGAACGACGCGTAGGCGCCGCCAAACGCGTTACGGACGAGAAGAAGGATGCGGGGCGTGCGGACGTCGACGATCGAGTCGAGCATCGCCCGGCCGGCGTGAACGATGCCCCTCGCTTCCTGTTCTTTGCCGGGCAAGAAGCCGGTGGTGTCCTCGATGAACAACAGGGGGATGTTGTAGAGGTTGCAGAACCGGATGAAGCGCGCGTTCTTGAACGCCGCGTCCACGTCGATCTGTCCGGACGCGACCGCGCTGTTGTTGGCGACGAATCCGATGACGTGTCCGCCCATTCGTCCGAAGGCGGTGATCGTGTTGCGGGCCCGCGCCGGCTGGACCTCGAAGTAGTCGCCGTGGTCGCACAAGCTCTGGATGAGGATGCCTACGTCGACGGGGGTGTTGAATCCGGTCGGCGAGGTGAACGCGGCTTTCAAAAGGGTGTCGATCTCGTCGGTGGGTCGATCGATGCTGTCGGTGGTCGGCAAGTACGGCGGACTGTTCTTGGCGCAGTCGGGCAGGTAGCTCAACAGCCGCTTGGTCGTGCGCAGCGCCGCGACTTCGTCCCTCACCGTCAGGTCGCTGACCCCGGAGGCGCCGTGAACGTTGGGGCCGCCGAGCTCGTCGGGGGTGACGTCTTCGCCCAACACGGACTTCACGACGCCGGGACCGGTCAGCCCGAAGAACGTATCGTTGGGCTGGATGACGAACGAGCCCTGGCGGGGCAGGTACGAGCCTCCGCCGGCGTTGAAGCCGAACATGCACATGATGCTCGGGACGACGCCAGAGATCTTGCGAAGGGCGGCGAACGCTTCCGCGTACCCGTCGAGCCCGCCGACGCCGGCGGGTACGAAAGCGCCCGCGGAGTCGTTCATCCCGATGAGGGGCAGACCTTTGTCCGCGGCGAGCTCGAAGAGGCGGGCGAGCTTGCGGCCGTTGGTCGCGTCCATCGAGCCGGCGCGGACGGTGAAGTCATGTCCGTACAGCGCGACGTCTCGGCCGCCGATGTCGAGGACCGCGGTGACCAGCGAAGCACCGTCGAGGTGAGGCCCCCAGTTTTGATAGATGATGGTGGGCGGCCGGTTGGTCAGAACCTCGATCCGCTCCCACACCGTCATTCGATTCTTGATGTGTTGCTTGGCGATCTGGCTTTCGCCCGGCGCTTCGAACGGACGGCGAAGCAGCGCGCGTCCGTCGGCGATCGCGGCGTCGTAGCTGGTGGCGGCGGGGGTCACGTCGCCGTCTGCGCGCGATTCGTCGAGCGGATCGTCGAGTGACGGAAAGAGTTCTTCAACGTGGGGGTCGGAAATACTCACCATGGGATAGACCTCTATGTCCGGCCGACCTGTAGGCGTCGACAGGACCGTTCCGGGATATAGCACGCATTTTGTGTCCGGTTGGTGCACGACCCTGCCTCGAGAAGCCGATGATCCAGCCGATCACGGTAGGCTACGATGACTGGAGGAGGCGCGCTTACTTGTGCGAGGCGAGGTCCGGTCGCGCGCGCGCAGGGTGGGCGGCGGCCGCGACGGGCGTGGTCCGGAGCCAGAGTCAGTTTGGCGTGAAGCCCCAGGCCAGCGAGTTACGTCGGCGCGCGGTGCTCGTGCGTTTCGGAACGCTCGCGGGCGCGACGCTGGCTGCGATGACCGCGGTCGCTCCCGCACTGAGGCGCGAGCTGGACCTCCCGCTGCTCGCCCTCGCCCTCCTAGGAACGCTGCTCGTCAACCTTACGGTCTTCGAGCGAACCCGCCTCTATCGGCCCGCGGTGGCCGTCGTTTTGGGGGCGAGCGCGGTCTTCTTCCTCGTAGTGGTGCATCATACGCGCGCGCACCCCGCCACCCTCCTATGGGCGTATCTCTTTCAGACTCTCCCATACTTTTTGGCCGGTCGGAAAATGGGGGCGGCCATGGTGCTGGCGTTCAACGCGCTGCTGTTGGGCACGGTCATGATGGAACGGCGGCCCGGACCGTTGGCGAACGATGAGACGTTTCTGCTCGGCTTCATGGTCTCGCTGCTCGTCCTGGCCGGGGTCTCGTTTCTCTTCGAGCATGCGCGCGAAATCGCACATGCCCGGCTGGTGGCGGAAAACGCAGAACGGCGGCGTGCGGAGTCGGATGCGCGACGGGCATCAGATTCCGCGCGCCGTGCGGCGCAGGCCCAGGCGCGATTCCTCGCCAACATGAGTCACGAGATCCGAACCCCGATGAACGGGATCCTCGGGGTCAACGAGCTGCTCCTGCTGACGACCCTGACCGCTGAGCAATCGGACTACGCCCGGACGATCAATGACAGCGCGCGTTCGCTGCTGACCGTCCTCAACGACGTCTTGGACTTGAGCAAGCTGGAGTCGGGCCATGTCGAACTCGACGTTCGTCCGTTCGACCTCGCCGGTCTCCTCCATAGCCTCGTAGCGCTCTATCAGCCGGAAGCTCATAAGAAAGGGTTGGACCTCCGACTCACGATGACCGACGACGTTCCGACGACGGTCGAGGGCGACGACCAGCGGCTTCGACAGATTCTCGCGAATCTCGTCCGCAACGGGGTGAAATTCACGGAGACGGGGCAGGTCGAGGTGGTGGTGACCCGCCATGGCGGCGACGATCGGGTTCGATTCGAGGTTCGCGACACCGGGATCGGTCTCGCCCCTTCGCAAAAGGTCAAGATCTTCGACGCCTTTCATCAGGCCGACACCTCGACGACCCGACGGTACGGCGGAACCGGACTCGGGCTCAGCATCTGCAAGCAGCTCGTTCAGCGCATGGGCGGCGACATCGGAGCCGATGGGCGGCCAGGACGCGGATCGGTGTTCTGGTTCATCATCGCGCTGCCCAAGGCGGACCCCGCGGCCGTCGCGGCGCGGGCCCGGGCCGCGACCGGCGCCGAGCCGATCGACGAACCCGAGCAGCGGCGAGTATTGGTCGTGGAAGACAATCCGACCAACCGCAAGGTGGTCTGCCGAATGCTGCAGCGACTGAACCTCGCCGTGGATACCGCCGAGGATGGCCAGTACGCCGTCGATATGTGGACCCCGGGTCGTTACACGATGATCTTCATGGACGTCCAGATGCCTCGGCTCGACGGGTTCGATACGACCCAGGCCATCCGCCGACAGGAGCAAGGCGGTCCGCGCATTCCGATCGTGGCCCTCACCGCCAACGCCATGCAGGGCGACAAAGAGCGGTGCCTGGCCGCGGGCATGGATGACTATCTCAGCAAGCCGGTGATCTTCGGAGACCTCAAGCGGGTGGTGAAGCACTGGATCGGGGTGGCTTCTACGCGAGAGCTGGAGGTCCCGGTCGTGAGGAGGATCGCCAGTTCGGGGGCGGTGGACGTCGGGAGCGAAGACCGTACGCCCGGCCCTCAGGCGCCCTCTTCCGGGACAACGCCGAGTCCGCCGGCTTCGACCACCGCAAGCTGACCGCGATCCGCGTCGACGAAGGAGAGGGCCCCCGCCCCGTCCCCTTTGACCCGACTCTGGATTCTCTCGATCGCCGCCCGCGCCGCCGCGGCGAGCGGCGCGTCCCGTTGGGTCACCTTCTTTAGCCGCGGGATCGCATCGACGGTACCGACCGCCGCCAGCCCTTCGATGGCCAGACGGCGCCGCTCGTCGGAGGCGCCGGCCCAGTCGAGCATCGCCAGCAGCTCGGGGGCGACATCTTCGGCGGCGAGGCGCTCGGCGATGGCCATGGCATGGGACAGCATGGGAAGAGGAAGCCGGGGCTTGGCGACGATCTTCTTCAGCGCGTCGGCGCCTCCGTACCCGATCGCCCAGCTCATGGCGCGGCGGCTGAGGCGGCTCTCAGGTCCGGTCGCCGCGGCCTCGATGAGCAGAGGAACCAAGCTCGTACCGGACTTTCTCTTGAGAAGACCGTGGAGGGCGGCCAGGCGAATGTTGTCGGGGATCTCGTATCCGCCCGCGAGACCCTGGAGCTCGGCGACCGCCTCGGGCCCCGGATGGCGCAAAGCAGCGAAGCATCGAACGTCGGGGTCGGGATCGTTCAGGCCGGCGGACATCGCCTCCGTCCGCACTTCGTCGCTGACCGTGGGCTCATATAGCAATCGAAGCATATGGTGGCGGACGCGAGGATGGGGATCTTCCCGAAACCCCCGTAGCAGGGCTCGGTCGATATCGTCCGGCACATCGGTCAACGCCAGCGCGATGTCGATGACGTTCGTGAACCACCGCTGGACGTGGAGAATGCGGGAGGCGGTGCACTGACTCTCGATGGCGCCCGGCTGGACGGTGATCGAGCGCAGCGCCAGCAAATCCGCACGGATGGGGTGTCGGAGGACCGCGGCGACCGCTCGCGGCGCGCCGACGACCCAGAAC
>JANQQN010000275.1 GCA_028289325.1 Myxococcota bacterium
GCCGGATCGCCGCCGACACGCCTTGGGGAATGAGCAGCCACCAGGGGAACACATTTCGGTTCCATGCATTGACGATCGCGTCCACGTCTTGGGTGAGCAAATCGCCGTCCACCACCGTGACTTTCATCTTGGCCTCCTTTGTTAATGTAGACAAAAAGATCTACATTACTTACCTTAATCAGGTCACAAGGACTCACCATGAAGCTCGATGTTTCCTCCGCCCCGCTGAGCACGATCCAACCCTCGAGGAACGATGTTCCCTCGTCGAGGGCGCCGCGCGCGGCTGGCCCCGGTCAACCACCGGCCCGCGGCCTGAACACCGTGGACCGCGGCCGGCATTCGGTTCGCTTCCTCAACGGCGGGCCTCGTCCCGACGCGCCGGTCGGCTTCGAACGGGCCCGGGCCGAGCGAAGTCCGCAGACCCTGAAGTCGATCGCCGCCCTGCCCGACGCGCCGGCCGCGGTCGGCGACGGCCGGACGGTGGCTCCCCCAAAGCGGGCGTCGGTCGACGCCGCGGTCGACCTTCCGACCTCGGTGCCGGCCGCGCTTTATCTGCATGACCTCACCCTCAATCGGTCCTTCAATCTCTTCTCCCGCACCAACCAGCTCTACGTCAGCGCCATCGCGTGGGACCTGTCGGGCCGACCGCCCCAGGTGTATCCGCCGGTGGCGGTGTCGGGGGCGACGCCCGCCCCCGCGACCTTCGCGCTGAAGCCCAATGAAACGATCACGTTCATCGGGGAGGGGATTCAGCTGTGGCCGCAGCGCCCGGTCAAAGGCGGCTTATCCGTGATGCTCGTGGTGATGGAGAGCGACTCGGACCTCCGTCAACTCGGCAAGAAGATCGCCAAGGTCCGCGAGGCGATCGACGGTAGCGATCTCGCGAGCGTACTGGCCACCCTCGGTGGCGTGGCCACCGGCGGCCAGCTGCTGGCCGTCGAACGCGCGGCCCGCGCCCTCAGCGGCGTCGTCGAAACGATCCTTCAGGAGAACCACGACGACCTCGTGGCCAGCTTTCAAGGCACTTACGGCGCCGAAGGCATCGCGGAGCCTCGAAGCGAAACCTACGACCGCCGCGGCGCCTCGATCACCCTCAACCTGCGCCCCGACGAAAGCCGCCCCCCGAGGGCCGGCCAGGAGTGATAAGCATCCCCGCGATGCTCGAGACCGCCAGCGTCGCCTTTGCCACTTTCTTCGCCACCGTCGGACCCCTCGACGTCGCGGCGGTGTTCGCAGCCCTGACCACGACCTATCCGCCCGCTCGGCGCCGTTCGACGGCGGTCAAGGGGGTGGTGATCGCATCGATCGTGCTCATTCCGTTCGCGGTGGGGGGAAAGGTATTCCTGATGGCGTTCGGCATTTCGCTGCCCGCGCTGCGGACCGCGGGAGGCATCCTGCTCCTTCTGATGGGGATCGATATGGTATTCGCGCGGCACTCGGGCGGCACGTCGACCACCCCCGAAGAGAACGAGGAGGCCGCCGCGAGCGCGGACATCACCGTGTTCCCGCTCGCCACCCCCTTGCTGGCCGGGCCGGGCACGATGGGCGCAGCGATCCTGCTGATGGCGGAGACCCACGGAGACTGGCAGCTGCAGGTCGCCGTCGTCGCGTCCTTGGCCGGCGTCATGCTGCTAACCTTGGTGCTTTTGCTGTTGTCGGGCCTGGTCAATCGGGCGCTCGGCGTGACCGGCATGCAGGTCGTGACCCGGGTCTTCGGGCTCCTGCTGTGCGCTCTCGCCGTCCAGTTCGTGTTCGACGGCATCCTAGGCAGCGGGCTCGTGCCTGGCGTCGAACCCTCGTCGGCGGCGCCCACCATCGTCCAGCCGTAAGCGCGGTCCGACCCGAAGCGGGGGTCACTCGGGGTCGAACGGGAGGCTGATGTCGGCAGGGCGAACCACAGGCGCGGTCGGGGGTTCGATCGCGAACGGGAGCGGGCTCGGTGGCCCAAACTCGGTGATGTCCTCGTCGTCGTCGGGCGGCAGCTCCGCCGCTCGCACGCCCTGGACGTCGACCCGCTCCACGCGATCGGGTTCCTCGAGCGCATCGAGGATCGCCCCTTCCAGGTCGTGTTCGGCGGCCTTTCGCGCGCGCGCCACCGCCTCTTTGTAGTGGCGACGCTGATCGACGCCGTTACCTTCGAGCGCGTAGGCGGCGATCGCTTCTCGGCACGCGGCCTCGTCGTAGCCGCCCATCACCGCCCGTAGCGCGCGGGCGAAGTCGCCCGCGGTCACGAACCGAGACCGGGGCGCGAGGGCCGTCGCCCGAGAGAACACTTGGCACACCGCCTCCGGCACCCCAGGGCGCGCGTCGGATAGCGACGGGATATCCGCGTTCGCCACCCGCATCATCAGTTGGGCCACGGGGACGTCGTCGTAGATTCGCCGCCCGGATAGCAGCTCCCACAAGAGCACCCCCACGGCGTAGATGTCTGCGCTGCGCCCGACGTCCGCACCCTTGATCTGTTCGGGAGACATATAGCGAAACTTGCCCTTCACGCTGCCGATCTCCGTTTGGGCGAGTCGGCCGTAGGCGCGCGCGATGCCGAAGTCGATGAGCACGACCTTCCCGGAGATATCGAGCATCACGTTACCGGGCGAAACGTCGCGATGAACGATGTCGAGGGGCGAACCGTTGTGGCCACGGGCGGTGTGGGCATATTCGAGCGCGTCCAGAACTTCGCGCGCGATATGCAGGGCCACGGGCAGAGCAAGGCGCTCCCCTCTATCTCGAAGCTGTCGCTTCAGCGCGACGAGATCGATACCGTCGACGTGCTCCAGCAGCAGCGCCACCCGGCCTTGGGCGCGGACGACCTCCAGCACCCGGTTGATGCTGGGGTGATGGAGTTGGCCCGTGATGCGGGCCTCGTCGAGAAGCATCCGCCGGAACTCGGGATCCCCGTCACAGTCCGCTCGGATACACTTGAGCGCGTAGGCGGTCGTCGGATCGCCTTCGTGGCGAACCTTGTAGACCTGCGCCATACCGCCGGTTGCGATGCCGTCTACGACCACATAGGGGCCGAACCGGTCCATATCACTCTGGCGGCCGGGTTGCGGCCACATGTCTTTGGAAGCGCTCAATCGCGACCCGGTTCCAATATACACGATTCGGTCGAACGTGACCGCCGTCGTCGGGTTACCCGGCTTGAGACGCCCGCCCCGCGGCACCACGACCAAGAGTGAAGGTTCCACCGCCGAGAGTTTCGTGTTACGCCACCCTTCGCTCTCGGGCGGGTAGCTCAGTTGGTAGAGCGTCGCCTTTACACGGCGAATGCCGCAGGTTCGAGTCCTGTCCTGCCCATCACAGTCGGACGCAATACAGATTGCTTACTCCGCCCGGCCCCTCGGAGCCGGGCCGGCCTTCCGGCCATCTGGAAATCCAACGAAGATCACGTGCGCTCCGTCGCACTCAATCTTCTCAAAGGACTGTCCCATTTTTTTGTTGACCACCGATGGTCGCGAACGCGAGCATTACCGACGTCAAGAACTGGACAGTGGCTTCCTGTCACAGCCATGATAGCGGGATGCGCTCGCTAAGCGCACACATTCAACCTGTCCCCCTGTCTTGACGACTTCGACAACCTAGAGACGTCCGATGCTCGGTCGTGGGTGCTTCGTCGCCACGAACTGACGCGGCCCCGAGCCACGCTCTCGGGCCGTACCCCGGTCGGCACGACTGTCGGCGGCGACGCTCGTCGCCCGCCCAACCCCGAGGAGGGCCGTCCAGTGAACCACCACGGACTTCTGACCCGCGCCTTGTCGGCGCACTCCGCGCTGACCCCCGCCGACCACGACGCTCTGTTGATGCGCGACCGGCCGGCGTACGCCGCCCTCCTCGACGTTCCTGCGGTTTCGCCGCCGACCTCGATGCAGATCGTCATTCGGCTGTTGGCGGTGACCGACGGTGACCGAGACTTGACCACCGAGAATCGCCGCATCACCGCCGCGCTCGCTCGTCTTCCGACCGCGGTGGTGCTCGACGGCTTCGACACGCTGGTCGAGCGGCGGGTGAACAATCAGCGAACGTCGGGAACCGTTCGCTCGTTCCTGTTCGGCTGCCCTCACCTCGAAGACCTCGCGGTGGCCCACAAGACTCGGCTGGCTCGGTTGATCACCCACGCCCTCGGGCGCCGGACGGTATCGACGTGCTTGCACTTCTTCGAACGCAAAGACGCTCGCGCCGTTCGCTACGTGCGCCGGCATATCCTGCGGTTCGCCGTCCAGCCCGACGTTGTGGCCGACGTGGTTCGCTTCGTCTTCGGACGACTGACGTCCACCACTCGGAACGACGGCCCCATCGGCCGGTACCTGGCCGCAAGAGCCGAGCTGTCGAAGGGCGCAGGGCTGCCGTACAACACCCTGCGCGGCATCGCGTCCACGTACCACCGGGGGGCGCCAAGGCACCTGGTCCCTCGGCTGTCGGCGTCGCTGAAGGTCAAGCGAGCCGTCGACGGGGCGACCGCGACCGGTGACCACCCGCTGGTGGCGGCGCTCAAGGCGTACCTCGACGACCGGCGTCCGGAGCGCTGGGCGGTCGTCGAAGCCGCCGTGACCCCGGTCGCCGAGACCCTGCCTGCGATCGTCGCGCCCAGGTGGGCGGTCGTGCTCGACGCTTCGGCCTCGATGGCCGGCAGCGGCCAGCGGGCGAACCACTCGTTGGCGATCGCCGTCGCGTGGTGGCTGCTGCTGAAGGCCAAAGCCCCGCGAGCCGAGCTGCGATCGACCGGCGACCGTTTCGACGACCGAGGACTACCGGTCCCCGGTGGGGCGACCGCGCTCGCCCCGGCGCTGATCGAGGCCGCGCGGACCGCGCCGGACGGCATCGTGGTGCTGTCGGACGGCTATGAGAATCAGCTGGGCGGCGACGCGGCCGACGTGCTGCGCGCGTTTCGTGCCCTGGGCATCGAGACGCCGATCGCCCACGTGTTGCCCGCGTTCACCGACCGGGAGCAGGTCGCCGAGCGGTCGCCGCTGGGCCCGCCCCTGCTGGAGACCGGAGACCGCGACTTCATCGTCACTTGGCTCCGGCTAACCGCGACCCTGATGCCGGCGCACTTGCCAGCTCTGTTGCGCGCGGTCTCCGAAGGAGGAAACGAAGCATGAAGCTCGACATCTGGAAGAAGCGTGGGCGACCGCCGCTCGACCTGTTGATGGGACGACGCCCCGGAGCCCCCCAGTTTGCGGGGGGTCTGGGGATGGTTCCGCTGATGGGCGCCCCTGTGGCGGGGGCGGGCCTCGCCCCGCCACAGAGCGCGCTGGCCCTGACCAACGTGCGAACGTATGGGACGATGACCCTGAAGAACCGGGCCGCAGCGCCGACGATCGCCCCATTGCATATGGGTTATCTGCAGAAGGGCGCCCAGAACCACGCGATGTGCCGGTCGTGGGTCCTCGGTGCTCACGGCGAGCAGACGTTTACCGACGCGTGCTGCATTCAGGCCGCACAGGGCGGATACATCAAGGACGCGGACCAGCGGTTCGTCTTCCTCCCCCACCCCTTGCGCAAGAAGGCTTTCGCACTGAGAGGTCAGAACGCGTACGGCAAGCTGTGGGGCGACATCTCGGCGTTCAATGCGTCGGTGGGGTTGAAGCCGCGAGGCCATCTCGACGAGCTCAAGCAGCACCGGCAGCCTCCGCTGCTTCGCGCCGCGCACCAGCTGGAGCGGGTCGACGGTCAAACCGGCGCCCTGTTCTTCCGCGGCGCAGACCTGGTGGGGATCGAGCTCGCCCCCAATCCCGCCTTTTGGGCGGAGATTCATCGGCCGTTGGTGATGTACTGCTATGGCCCCCTCAAGCTCTCCGCGCGCGCTTCGGACGAGCACCTCGGTCCTCGACTTCAGGTCGATGGACTCGAGAGCCTCGACCACTTGTGGGCTCGGCTGCAGGCGGTCGACGAGGCCCGTCGGATGTGGGCGCAGGACGCCTGCCGACGCCTGACCGAGATCCGGGTGCCCCTACCGGCATCGGATCGACCGGCGGGCCACGCCATATCGGACGTCACCGACGACCTCTTTTCGGGGCAAGTTATCTTGCGAAAGGACCAGCCGGTCTACGCATCGTTGACCGCGTAAGCCGCCGAGCCCGGCTCGGCGGCTTGCGCCATCTTCGGTCGATCCCCGAGCGGCGCGCGCGGTCGCGAGACGCAAGATCGTCGCCCACCCCCGATCGCTGCAGCGCAAAAGTAAGATCTCTCAACGGGCGGGCTCCATTCGGTCCCAAGACCAGCCCTTCGATACGTTTTTGTGCGGCGCGATAGACGGGCCGTGGAAGGCCCTCTTGCAAGGTGAGCGGCGGACCGATACGCGTTCGGGCTGCAGGAGGAACCGATGGTAGCCACGATGATGAACGCCCAATTGTCCCTCAACCACATAATCGAGCGAGCGGGCACCCTGTTCGCCGACCGAGAGATCGTCTCGCAAATGCCGGACAAGTCGGTTCGCCGGCACACGTACGCCGACCTCCTCCGGAGAAGCCGCAGCCTCGCCAACGCGTTGATCGACGCCGGATTGCAGACCGGAGACCGGGTCGCCACCCTGATGTGGAACCACCATGCCCACCTCGAGGCGTACCACGGGGTCCCCATGGCCGGAGGCGTCTACCACACCCTGAACCTCCGCCTCGCCCCCAACGACATCGCGTACATCGTCAATCACGCCAAGGATCGGTTCCTCATCGTCGACGACGTGCTGCTCAAGCTATACGCGGCGTTCGCGAAAGACGTGAGCTTCGAGAAGGTCTTCGTGGTGTCGCTGACCGACGCGCCGGTGGACGGTCCGTTCGTCAGCTACGAGTCGTTGATGGCCGATGTCCCCGCCGGCTGGGCCCCGCCGCCGGTCGACGAGAATCAGGGCGCCGGCATGTGCTACACGTCCGGAACCACCGGCAAGCCCAAGGGCGTGATCTATAGCCACCGGGCGGTCGCTCTGCATTCGATGGGGTCCGCGATGACCGACACCCTCGCCATCAGCCAGCACGACTGTGTGCTGCCGATGGTGCCCATGTTTCACGCCAACGCGTGGGGCTTGCCGTTCACCTGCGCGATGGTCGGCGCCAAGCAGGTCCACCCCGGCCCTCACCTCGACCCCGTGTCCCTGCTCGACCTCTACGAGCGCGAGAAGGTCACCATCTCCGCCGGGGTCCCCACGGTGTGGATCGGCATCCAACAAACGGTGAGCCAGAACCCCGGCAAGTGGACGCTGCAGCCCGACATGCGGATGGTGGTCGGCGGCTCCGCGGCGCCGGAAGCGATGATCCGAGATATGGACAAGCTCGGGATGCGGGTCATCCACGCGTGGGGCATGACCGAGACCACCCCTCTCGGCTCGGTCGCCAACGTCAAGCAGTCGCTGATCGACAAGGGCGAAGACGCGCAGTACGCGGCGCGGGCCAAGCAAGGCATCCCTGTTCCTTTCGTCGAGATCCGGGCCGTCGGCGAAGACGGCCCGGTCGCCCACGACGGTCAGGCCATGGGGGAGCTGCAGGTCCGCGGCCCGTGGGTGGCGGCGTCCTACTTCGACTTTCCCGAGGCGAACGACCGATGGACCGACGACGGATGGTTCCGAACCGGCGACGTGGTGACCATCGATCCCGACGGCTACATCAAGATCACCGACCGCACGAAAGACCTGATCAAATCCGGTGGTGAGTGGATCAGCTCCGTGGACCTGGAGAACGCGCTGATGGGTCATCAGGATATCGCGGAGGCAGCCGTGATCGCTTATCACCACGACAAATGGGTCGAACGTCCACTGGCCGTCGTGGTTCCGAAGGAGGGCAGAACGGTCGATGCCGGCGCGCTCAGCGACTTCCTTATCTCGCAGGGGATCGCGAAGTGGTGGCTTCCCGACGGATTCGTCGTCAAGGACGCCATCCCTCGCACCTCGACCGGCAAGTTCTTGAAAGCCAAATTGCGTGACGAGCTCTCGGATTGGACCCCGGAGTCGTCCGGTTCATGACGCCGTGCGCCGGACACCGTGGGTCCGGCGCCGACCCCTTCGCACCGCCTGCGATGACCTGCGGTTGACTTCACCTCGCCTGCCGCCGAGCATGCCGATGCCGCCCTTTGATGCGGCGCCGCGCTCATGGCCATCAGCACGTTCGACATGTTCAGCGTGGGCATCGGCCCCTCGAGCTCCCACACCGTCGGCCCCATGCGCGCGGCCCGCCGATTCGCCGAGCGCCTCGACCGAAACGGAGCGCTGGATACCACCCATCGTATTCGCATCGAGCTGTTCGGCTCCCTGGGCCACACCGGCAAAGGTCACGGTACGGACAAGGCGGTGGTGCTCGGCTTGTGCGGCGAAGCGCCGGAGACCGTAGACACCGACACCGCGGACACCCGCTTCCGAAGCATCCTAGAGGACCGTCGACTCCCCCTCGCCGGGGCCACGCAGCTCGAATTCGAAGGCGGGGACATCGTCTTTCATCGGCGGCAAACCCTCCCCGAGCATTCCAACGGAATGCGGTTCACGGCCTTCGATGCCCAAGGCGACCCGATTCTGTCGAGGGTGTACTACTCGGTCGGGGGTGGGTTCGTCGTCGCCCACGAAGCGGCGGCCGAAGACCGCATCGTCGAGGACACCACCGCCCTGCCCCACCCGTTCACCAGCGGCGACGAGCTGCTGGCCCAGTGCGCGGACTGCGGGCTATCGATCAGCACCCTAATGCTCGAGAACGAGCTCGCGTGGCGGCCGCGGGCCGAGGTCAACGAGCGCCTCGACCACATCTGGGCCACCATGCAGGCTTGCGTCCGGCGGGGCTGCCAACGTGAGGGCGTCCTGCCCGGCAACCTGCGGGTCCGGCGCCGGGCCGCCGGCCTCTACCGTCAGCTCCGAAGCGAGCAGCGGCAAGACCCTCTGTTGCCGATGGACTGGGTCAACCTGTGGGCCTTGGCGGTGAACGAAGAGAACGCGGCCGGCGGGCGGGTCGTCACCGCCCCGACGAACGGGGCGGCGGGCATCATCCCTGCCGTGCTCCATTACTACGAGCGCTTCACCCCCAACGCGGACATCGACGGGATCCGTCGGTTCTTGCTCACGGCGGCCGCGGTAGGCATCATTTTTAAAACCCGAGCCAGCATTTCGGGGGCCGAGGTCGGGTGCCAGGGCGAAGTCGGCGTAGCGTGTTCCATGGCCGCGGCGGGGCTCGCAGAGGCGCAAGGCGCTACCGTCCGCCAGGTCGAAAACGCAGCCGAGATCGGGATGGAGCACAACCTCGGCCTGACCTGCGACCCGGTCGGGGGCCTCGTTCAGGTGCCGTGCATCGAGCGCAACGCGATGGGCGCCATCAAGGCGATCAACGCGGCCCGCTTGGCGCGGCGCGGCGAAGGCGACCAGAAAGTGTCGCTAGACAAGGTCATCGAGACGATGCGGCAGACGGGCATGGACATGAAAACCAAATACAAAGAGACCGCTCGCGGTGGGCTCGCCGTGAATATCATCGAGTGCTAATCATTCGGCGACGATACGATGCCGGAGCCATCCGACGATCTTGATCCGTTTACCAACGCCCCTACTCTGCCCCGGCAGGGCCAGCGCCGGTCCGATGAAGACGAGACGGACCGAGCTTTGCGCCGCAAGGGCGCATGGACGGCATCGTTCGACCAGACGTTGATCCGCGGCGGCAGCGATGCCCGCGCGCCGAGGGAAGACGTGGAATTGAGCGGGGTGACCCCCGAGGTCGATGGCCGCTACTTGAGCTCAGGGGCCGAGCTCGGCCGGGGCGGGATCGGTCGAGTCACCATCGCCTTCGATTGCCACCTGGGCCGGGAGGTCGCGATCAAGGAGCTACTGCCCGCGGCCTATCCCCATGGCCCCGACGACTCGACCGGTGACCTCGCCCGCTTCCTTCGCGAGGCCCGGATCACCGGCCAGCTCGAACACCCTAGCATCGTGCCGGTCTACGAGCTCGGGCAGCGAGACGACGGCCGGCTGTACTACTCGATGAAGCTGGTGCGCGGCCGAACCCTGCGCAAAGCCCTCGACAGCGCCGGCTCGTTCGTCGAGCGCATGACGCTCATCCGTCACTTCGTCGATCTCGCCAACGCCATCGCCTACGCCCACAGCCGAGGGGTCGTACACCGGGACATCAAGCCCGAAAACGTGATGCTCGGGGAGTTCGGAGAAACGGTGGTGCTCGACTGGGGGCTGGCGAAGCTCAAGGTGCCGCCCGATGCCGACGTCACCGAGGACGATCTGGCCGCCGCCGACCCCACCGACAGCGAATCGAGGCAGCTCAATGTGTCCGATGCCCCGAACACGGTCGCCGGCGAAGTCGTCGGGACCCCCGCCTACATGAGCCCCGAGCAGGCGGAAGGACAGTCGGGCGCCGTCGACGAGCGCTCCGACGTGTGGAGCCTGGGCGCAGTCCTGTTCGAGATCCTCAGCGGCAAGCCACCTTTTCACGGAAAAACCGTCGAGAATCTCCTGTTCCAGGTCATCACCGCCGATTTCGAACCCATCCGATCCTCGGTGGAAGACGCCCCCGCGGATCTGTCGGCGATCGCCGAAAAAGCGCTCAGCAAGAACCCCGCGCGTCGCTACCCGAACGCTGGCGCGCTGGTCGACGACGTGAATGCGTTCCTCAACGGACGCCAGGTGGCCGCCTACGACTACAGCGCGTGGGACCTCATCAAGAAGTTCGTGCGAGAGAACCAGACCACGGCCCTGGCGTCGCTGGTCGTGACCCTCACCGTCATCGCCGGGGTCATCGGCACCCTCGCCGCCTATCAACGGGCGGTGTTCGAGCGCGGGCGCGCGAAGGCCGCCCAAACTGCGGAGGCCTCCGCCCGTCGCCTCGCCGAGCGCAACGAGCGGCGGGCCCACGATAACCTGTCGATGGCCCTCGCCGAGAAGGCGCGCTTGATCCGGGATGACCACCTCGATTTCACCGCGGCCGGGGTATACGCCGCCGCCGCTCTCTTCAACAGCCCGTTCGTCGACACCAGCCCCTTTCGTCACCCGGATCTCGGCGAACGCGCCGGCGAAGCGAACGGGAAGGTCCTCCCTCTGAGGTCGGCGCTGTTCGACCTTCAGGTGCACCGCCACCTGCGGGTCGCGACCGCGCTCCCCACCGGCGGCAAGGTAGCCTGCGCGTTCGCGGTCACCCCGAGCGGCAAGCGACTGGTCACCACCGACGCCGACGGCCAATTCGCGGTGTGGGACCTCGATGCCCGCCGGCGGCTCAGCGTCGTCGACGGTCCTGCGTGTCCGCGCCGGCTCGATGTCGACCCTGACGCACGCCGCGCGGTGCTGCTCGCGCAGAATACTCGAGCGTTTGTCATCGACCTCGCCGACGGGACGCGCCGTCCGCTCGACCTGCCTGAACGGCGGCTGCGAGCCATCACGTTCAGCCCCGACGGCGGCTCGATTTACGTCGCCGGCGCGGCCAAGACCGTGGTCCGGATAGATGCCGAGACCCTCGAAACCGAGGCCCAAAGCGAGGTTCGGGCCCCCCGAAGCATCCGTCTCGACGGTGACGGCCGCCGACTGGCGGTGGGCACCCGCTGGGGGGAGGTCGAGGTACTGGATGCGGCTTCACTACAGCGGCAGCAGCGGTTCAAAGACCACGGTAGCGCCGTATGGGCCCTCTCCTTCAGCCCTGACGGTCGGCGGCTGGCGACGGGGGGGTTCGAAGGCCAGGTGATCGTCCGCGATCTGCAGCCGAACATGGTGATCGCTCGACTGGGGGAGGAGACGCCGATCTACGGTCTCGACTTTTCGGCGGACGGCGTCCATCTGCTGGCCGGAGGTTTCGAACGCGGCCACCTGTGGCACGTCGACCAGCAAGCGCTCCTGCAGACGTTTCGCATCTACCCCCGCGGTGTCCAACACCTCGCGGTTCGCCCTGGCCATCGCGAGGTCTTCACTGCCGGCTACGGACCCGATGTCCACGTCTGGCAGCTAACCTCAGCCGAGGCCACGCGTTTTGTCGGCCACGCGGCTCGGATCTACGGGTTCGCGAGCCGGGCCGACGGTGCCCGATTCGCAACCTCCGATCAGCAGCACCAAATCCGGGTGTGGTCCGCGGAGCCTCCACGACAGTATTGGACGGTCAAGGAGCCCTCGGTCTGGGCCCTCGCCTACATGGGCGACGAACTGTTGTCGATCGCTTCGCACGGGCGCGTGGCTCGGTGGGCTTCCGCCGACGACCCGGTGATCCTTCAGCCCCCGCTCGCCGGCCGTCACGGCTCCAACGTCGATATCGACGCCACGGACGGCTTGGCCGCCTGGACCGGCGAAGGCACCGAGATCGTCGTGTTCGATGCGGCGAAGGGGCGGGTGCAAGCTCGCTTGTCGGAGCTGGCGCGGCAGTCGACCGCCGTCGCTTTGGGCCCGAAAGGCAAACGCCTCGCCGCCGCGGACGAAGGCGGGACCGTCGTGGTGTGGTCTCTCGGCGACCGCTGGGTCCAGTGGCGTCACGAGGCCGCTCATCGAGGCATCGTCACCGGCCTCGACTTCAGCGCCGATGGCCAGCGCCTGGCCAGCTCCGGGCAGGACGGCGTCATCCGCCTGTGGGACGCGAACGACGGACGCACCGTCGCGACGCTCGAAGGCCACGGTGACTGGGTGAACCGGATCGAGTTCTCGCGCGACGGACAATGGTTGGCGTCGGCTTCCGATGATCGGACGTTTCGGCTGTGGTCCATCGCCGACCGCCGCGCGGTCATCGCCATCACCGCCGAGTCCCAGGTCAACGCCGCCGGCTTCCTCGGCGACCAGCGACGAATGGCCATCGGCCGGGATTCGGAGCTGATGGTCGTGCCGATGGTGATACCGGCCCTCGACCGGCCGGTGCCCGAAGTATTCAAAGAAGCCCAGCGCAGCGCCGGTCTATCGCTCGTCGGCTTCGACCTGCAGCCGACGCCGACGCCGCCTTCGACCCTGGAATGACCGGTGACCCGTCCCGTAGTCACCGGACCGAGATGCGTTTCGGCATCCGCTGAAGGACGCCGAACATCTCCAGGCCCCACCCTGGGCCCTCGTCGTCCAGCCAAGCCACGGGTACGGCGAGGGTCACGACCCCCGCGTCTGCCGCCAGCGGCGAAGCATCGATCGCCCGCCATCGCTCATCTCGCCACACCTCGACCCAGGCGTGGCCGGCGGCGATGATGGGCTGTCCTTTCGCCTGAATGAGCAGAGGGCCGAAGGCGACCCGCGACGGATATCCGACCGCGCGCAGCAGCGCGGCGAGCAAGACGGCGTATTCAGTGCAGTCACCCCGCCCGACCTCGGCCACCACGGAGGCAACGTCGAAGCTGCGGCTGCCTCCCGGCTCGACAGCATCGGCCAC
>JANQQN010000278.1 GCA_028289325.1 Myxococcota bacterium
GATCAGCATTCGGGGTAGCAGCGGGCCGATCGCCTTGGCGGCGTCGTCGACCATGGCCAGCAGCTGGCGGTCCACCCGCGCGAGCCGCGGGTCCGTGGACGCCAGGGCGGACCGGGACAGCGCGTGAAGATACAGATTTCCCTCGGGCGCCGGCGCGCTCGGCCGAGGAAAAAGAGGGATCAGCAACGGTACGTCCAGCGTCGACGCGAGTCCTCGCCGGCGGGTGACCTGACAGGTGGCCGCAGCCCGGAGCAGATCGAGGTCTTCCGTTGCAAATCCGACGTTTATCGGTACCACCAGCGGGGGGCGCGGATCGTCGCTGTGTTGCCCGTAGAGAACGTACGGCCAGTGAAAGCCATCCTGCGGGCGAGCGGATCGCTCCTGCAGCGGCATCCGGTCGGTTCGACAGCGGCTCAGGGCTGGCCCCTTGAGCCCGATCAGACCACGCCCCGCCGCCCCCGTAACCCGGACGACGTAACGACCGGGCGCCAGGCGACGGGAGAGTCGCTGCTCGCCGCGGATCCCGTTCCAGCCTGCGAACGCTTCGCCGTCCGGGGATATGACCCGGACCTCGGCCTCCCCCTGGGCTGCGAACCATAGCGACAGCTCGTGCGCGTCGTCGGACGGCGCCACGAGCAGCTCGATCTCCCGGCCTGCTCGACCGACGCGAAGGCCGTAGGTGAGGTTGAAGCCTTCTTGGATAAGCTTGTCGGTTCGGGCCTGTGCTTCCGCCACGAGCGGGTCGTCGGCGTGGGCGGGGCGCCCGCTGATCAGCAGGACACCACAAATGAGGTATGGCAGCGTTAACGAGTTGTTTCGGATGGTCATCGTCGGGCCTCGTCTCTGCGGGGGCTCCGAAGCTAACCAGCAAGGGGCGTGCCCACGACGGAGCCTGTAACTAGGCCCCCGCGAATGACATCCTGGCACGCCCGGTCGGTCGCCCGGACAGAGTGGCACTCATCCCTACTCGGCGGCGGCGGCGGGTTCGGCCAGGAGCGCGTCGATGCGGTCCATGATGTCGTTCATCCGCCGAAACGCGGCCCGATAGGGCGCAGGCTCGGCGAGGTCGAGTCCGACCTTCTTCAGGATCTCGTACGGATAGTCGGAACCGCCCGCCTTGAGGACATCGAGAAACGCCACTCGCGCCGAATCATCGCCGTTAAGAAATTTCTCGGCGAACCATGCCGCGCCGGAGATCGAGGTCGCGTACTGGTAGACATAGAAGTTGAAATAGAAGTGAGGGATGTACGCCCATTCAGCGCCGTACGCCTCTTTGATGTTCATGACCCCTTCATCGTGCCCGTGGTACTTCCTCAGCAGCTTCAGATAGATTTCGCTGAGGCGATTGCCGTTCAGAGGGGCCCCGCGTTCGACTTCCGCGTGAATGGTGCGTTCGAACTCGCCGAACATCGCTTGCCGGAAGAGCGTCCCTCGGACCGCCTCCAGCGCCTGGCCGAGATAGAACAGCTTCTCGGCCTTGCTCGTTGCATTCTCGATCATGTGTTCGACGAGGAGGATCTCGTTGATGGTCGATGCCATCTCGGCGGTGAAGATCGAGTAGCCCGCGGTGGGAAAGGGCTGATTCTCCTTGGCTAGCATCGTGTGTACGGCGTGACCCCATTCGTGGGCGAAGGTCGAAAGCGACTCATAGTCATCGTTGTGATTGAGGAGGATGTATGGATGTACATCGTACGCCGCCCCGCTCATATAGGCGCCGGAGCGCTTGCCGAGCGCAGGCTGGCCGTGCATCCACTTTTGAGCGAACGCGAACTTGAGCTTGTCGATGTAGTCTTGCCCGAACGGCCGCAGAGCGCTCAAAGTGATTTCTTTGCTCCGCTCGATGTCAAACTTGCCACCGCTATCGAGCTGAACCAGCGGCGGATAGATGTCGAAGTAGCCGAGGTCGGACACGCCCAGCATCTGAGCGCGGAGCCTGAAGTATCGATGGAGGGTGGGAAGCGCGGCGTTGGTCTCCTTGAGCAACGTGTCGTAGACCTTGACCGGGATCTTGTTATTGGCCAGCGCGGCTTCGACCGCGCGGCCGTATTTGCGAGCCCGGGCCCGGAAGACTTGGCCCTGAACGTTGGCGTTCATCATGGCGCCGATGCTGTCGAGGTACTGACCCCACGCTCCCCAGAATGAATCGAAAACCTCTTCTCGGTCCTTTCGGTTCGGGACTTGTCGATACTTCGTGTAGCCGGCCTGGGTCAGATGCGCCTTCGTGCCGTCGGAAAGGGTCAGGGTCGGCCACTCGATGTCCGCATTGACCAGCATCTGATAGATCTGCGACGGGCTCGACAATACGAGGCCGGCTGACGCGAGCAGCTGCTCGCCTTGTTCATCCAACGTGTGCGGAGCTTGCCGTAGCGTATTGCGCAGGAAGAAGACGTATGGCTTCAAGCCTTCTTCGGCGCGGATGAAGCGTTCGATCTTCTTTTGGCCCACCGCGAGCAGTTCTGGCTGCACCCACGCCGTCGCTTTGCCGTACTCGGAAGCCATCGCCCGCGCCAGCTCGAAGCGAGACTGGGATTCAGCCACTCGCTGGTCTTCATCGCGCGAGAGGCTGGCGTATACGAACACCCGGGTCATGTCTTTCGCGACGCCGTACATCTCCTTCGCCATCGACAGGAGGGGCTTTGCGCCTCGGCCCAGTCGGCCTTGATGGCGGTTGAGACGACCGATGCGGTTGAGCACGTCTTGTCGGGCCGCGTCCCACGCTTCCGCGTTGGCAAAGAGGTCGGTCAGATCCCATACATATCTTGGATCGAGGGCTGGCTTCGCGGCTGGGATGGGGTCCGCGGCGGCGGGAGTGGGAGCTGGCGTCGCTGGCGCGGACGCGGCGGGCGGTCCACCGGATGGCGGAGGAAGGGGTTGCGCAACACAGGCTGCGCTCACCACCGCGGTTGCCGCGGTGATGACTATCCTCGTTGTTTCTCGGTTGGGCCGGCCGTCTTTTCGCATCTCGCGGGTCTTGACCGATCCGGCGCTGGTCGACAAGCACAAACGCCGTGGCCGAGCGTCGACCCGTGGTGTTGGCGAGTTACGTAATTTACAATCGAGTTTAGCGGCGGAGTGCGCTGGAACGGCCGCGGTAGGATCTACGCCGTGACGGGACGTCGGGGAGCTGTCGCTCCTCCGAACGGGTCGGCCGGGAATTCGAAGATCCACCGCCGTCCGATGACCTTCACCATGATCATCGGGCCCAAGAGCCCGGGAAGGAAGCACAGTACCGCCAACGCCATCACGTCTTCGATACCCAGGATCTTCAGGAGGAAGATCCGGGTGCCGCCGGTGATGATGAGGTGGGCGAGAAAGATGGGCAGCGACTGCTTGCCGATGTTCACGAGCCAGCCCGCACGTCCGGTCTTCGCGAGAAAGATCGACAGAAACACAACGGCGGTGACGGCAAGGATGCGCACGCCCGCCAGGTTGAAGTAGCTGGCGTACACCGACCCCGGCCAGGTGGCGACGAGGCCTGCCGCCGCCGTGATGCCGATCGCCGACAGTGCTAGCGCGGTTCCCGGTGCTATCGTAGCGAGTCGCTTCTGAGCGCCGAGAGCCGTGATTCCTGCTCCGGCGGCCATGATAACCAAGTAGGCCGGATCGATCGGGAACCACAGAGGGTCTTGCCAGTTCAGACCTTGGATGATCGCTGCCACGCCCGCGGTGAGGCCCACGCCCCACCACGGAATTCGCAGGCGATCAGCGAGCAAGAAAACATAACGTCCGGCAAGAAGGCTCATCAGGAAGCTGAGCTGTTTGTGAGGCGCGTACCACGAGGTGATCAGCGGCTGATACAGCCCCATGGCTTCTTCGACGTAACCCGATGACAGGGCGTAGATCGTGCCCTGCAGGATCGACCACAGCACCATGGGGTAATAAATCATGCGGAACATTCGCCAGGTGTAATCGGACACCGGGGTTTTGACGGATCGACATACGAACAAGCCCGCGACAACGAAGAACGACGATACGTTGAATAGGTGGACGAACTCGGTGAGCGCCAAGACGGCGGGCGGCAGCGGGGCGTGGGTGACTCCGGTCGAAGCATGGTTCCAGACCACCATGATGATCGCGATGGCCTTGGCGATGTCGGCCCATTCGACGCGGTCTACCCGGTTCCCGGATGGGGTGGAAGTGGCCATCGCTTGCCAATACCACGCAGCATGACCGCCGGGACCGAAAAGCTTGGAGAATTAGAGTTCGTGCATTCTTCTGTGGTCCGCTTCGCGTAGGTCGCGAGCGGCGGTGCGTCGCCGGTCACGTTGCTTAGGGAACAGACGCTGACGACGAACGTACGAGCCGCACCAGATCGCGGACGCGAGCATCGGCGCGGCTCGCGATGCCTTGAAAGCGGTCGCCGGTGAGCCATCCTTCCTGCTGGTCAACCTGTCCGTCGACCACGCTCTCGTACTCGCTGGCCAACGCGCGACCGTATGTCCCCATCAAGAAGACACCGCCGCCGGATCGAATGTCGGCCGCGGCCCGAGCCACGAGCTGTAGCGCCACGCCATGTCCACGCGCCGGGGGGCGGACGTAGAGCCAGTCCACTCGGCCGCCGCGGTTCGACCAGAACAGATCGAAGATCGGCGCCCAGGCCACGAAGCCCACCAACCGCGCCCCTCGCTCGGCCACGACCACGTTGAGCACCGCTCTGGCTCCCAGCGTGGCGTCTTCAAGCGTGCCCAGCGAACGGTCTTGGGTAGCCGACGGATGCTGGGCGCCGAAGTCGGCCACCATCTCGGCCAGGCTCGGCAGATCACCGGGTTCGAGTCGACGCGTCCGAGTCACCGAACCATGGTACCTCCCTTTTCACGTAACGGGTTAGGGCTAAGGGCCGTCACGGCGCAAGGGCTCGAGCTGCTGTCGATGCACGTAGCTACCGCTCGTTGGTGGGCGCGTCGTGAAAGCCAGCCCGCTTCCAAGCGCCGTCTTCGAGGATCCAGACGTTGGTGAAGCGAATGTCCGACGACCACGGTCGCCCGTCTCGGACGCCGCGGGCTTCGACTCGACCGGTAACGAGGGCGGTCGGGCCCACCACAGTGACCTCGATCTCCGATACTTCATAGGCGTCGACCCGCCACTTTCCGCTCTCGAGCCAGGCGGCCCGCTTGCGATTCCACGCGAGATAGCCAGCGCGGTCGCTCGGACGACGGCCTCCATTGGTATGGACGTAGGTGCGAGCGATCAGCGCGTCGACCCCGGACACGTCAGCGTCGCGATAGGCTCGACCGAGCGCCAACACGGAATCGCGCACGGCGCGTTTGGCCTGGTTAGAGAGGAGGCCACCGTTCGCGGTCACGCAGGCCGTCGCCGTCAATAAGCATGCCGCGACCGTCGTTCGCACGGCGTCGACCCTAGCACGGACCGACCGCGCGACGGATCGAGGTCAGGCCGGCGTTTCGACCCTGGGCTGGACATCGTCGTCGCCAGAGGACGACCGTAGCCTGGACACGGCGTCGATCAGACGCGCGGCTCGGTCATCGAGGGCGCAGTTCGTGGCTGGCCAAGGGGGCGAGGCGAGGGTCGCCGATGCGTTCGCGTCGCCGGCCGCCGATTCGCGATCGTCCGGCGACCTTACGGCCGCGCCCATTTCGATGACCAACGTCGCCATGACCTCCATGTCCGACATGATGCGGTCCAGGGCGGCTCGCTGATCTTCGCTCAGCTCCGCGGTGGTCTTGGGCAGCTCGATAAGTTCGTCGACGGCCGATTGGCTCTGCTCGGCCAACCGGCGGACCTCTACCGCTACCGAGGTGAAGCAGTCCCCCAACTCGGTGACCCGGGCCGCGGCGGTCTCCGCCTCGACGGCGAGAAGATCGATCCGACTCGTGAGCTCGTGGATGGTGACGACCTCGCTGCCTTCGGAGGACCGACCGTCTGTCGCTTCGTCGCTTCGCGCGGCCTGAGTGGCCGGCTCGGGGCTCGGCTCCGGCGCGGACGACGCCTTGGCCTCGGGCTTGGTCTGCCAGCGCCATACACCCAACAAACCGAACACCACCGCGAGGGCGAGGGCCGGCAGCGCCGTCTTCAGCGTGGTCGAGTACGTTTCGGTCGCCGCCTGCCCGACGTCGAGGGCACCCTCGGTCGCCGTCAAGGCGGTCTTTTCGCTCGCGGTCTGGGCGGCGCTCAGATGAGGTGAAGCTTCTCGAGCGAGAGATAGGGCTTTCGAACGGCTGCGTTCTTGGGCGAGCGAGGTAGACACGCCGGTCACCTTCACCCAGGCGTTCACCGCTTCACCGAGGGCATCAGCCAGCTGTTGATTTCCGGGCTTCACCGCCGCCATGAGGCGTTGATTGGCCTCCGTCAGCGCCTGCTGGTTTCGGGCGATCGCGGCCTCCGAATCGGTCGGCGCGCTGGCCGCGAACGCCTCGATCTCGGACTGCAGCGCCCATGCGTGTCCTACGGCATCGGTGATCGCCCCGCTGATCTCTAGCGGATCGATCGGGGACCGGAGCATCCAGCCGCTGGGCTCGAGAAGGTCGGGGGTCATCGGCGGGCTCGGCAGGGGCACCGCTTCGGGGGCCAGGGCGTTCTGGGTCGCCTTCGACCACGTGCGTACGGCATCGACGGCGGCCAGATAGCGCTGGAAAGCCTCGCGACCCTCACCGCGGGCCAGCGCCATCGCGCGCGCTTCGGATCGACGTTCGACGAGAGGCACGACTCGGTCGAGCGCCTCCAGGTAGGCCTCCACCTCGGCGCGATGTCCCGACGAAGATGGGGCGCCCGTCGACGCAAGCTCGTCCATGATGGCCATCAATTCGCTCCGCGCCGACGCGAGTTGCGACCGCGCGGCGTCCACTTCCGCCGCGGACCGGGCCGCGAACAGCGCCTGCTCGCGCTGAGCCAGCCGCTGCAGTCCAGCCTCGAGGCGACCCGCGGATCGGACGCGCTGAAGATGATCCTGAGCGATGCTCTGAACAGAGGTATGGAGGGAGTCGACGCTGATGAGGCCGAGGATGGCCGCGAGCAGGCCGAGCCCAGTGGCGATGCACAGGGGGAGCACGATGACGTTACGGGCGGTCATGTCCGATGTCTTTCCTTAAGATGGGCAGACCCGTCGGCGCTGACGGGGGGTTGTGGTGGTGTTTTGTTCGGCCTCGGGGCGCAGGCCTTGATCATATCTTGCCACTGCCGACCCCGGGTAGGAAGCGGGCGTCCCACAGAGTCTAGGGGCGGTGAAGTTGTCACCGGTCACTCGCATCATCCTCCGCGGGCGCAGGGTGTGGCCGGCCTGCGTCAGGCAGGCCGACCACACGGTCTTAACGCGGCCGTGGGTGAATCGCTGCCCGTGTATGCTGCAAAGACCAAAAAAACCCAATAAGCTGCTCGAACATGGGCTGCGTGCCACGTCGTCCGTGCGCTTGGAGAACCGGAGACGCTCGGTGATGACCTTCTTCCAGCGCGATCGGATGCAGATCGCCGCCATCGTTTTGCTGGCGTTGATCATTCGGGGCCCGACATTCGGGTTCTCATCGCTGGGGTGGGATGAGGACATCTTCGCGTTGGTCGCCCGGGAGATTCTCATCGGGAACTGGCCGTATCAGACCGTATTCGACCATAAGCCGGTCGGCCTGTACCTTCCCTACACCGCTGCCTACCTCGTCGGCGGCGACAATCCCGTTTCGGGCAAAGTGCTGGCCTGGGTCGTCGTGGTTGCGGCGGCGGTGACCGTACGGGCTATCGGCACCGACGTATTCAAACTGCGCGGGCCGACGGCGACGGGGTTTGGCATCGCGTACGTGCTGTTCGCGACCTGCGTGCTGTACGCGTCGTCCGGGTTCTTGGTGGGACTCTACTTGATGCTGGGCTTCTACTGCTTCATGGCCCCGCCGGCGCCGGGGGTGGCGCGCTTGACGTTCGCTGGTGCGCTGTTCGGGCTTGCGTTTCAGACGAACTATCTCGCTGGTTTCCCGATGTTGGGGTTCTCGGTCGGCTACGTGGTCCAACGAATGCGCCCGTTCGGGCCCCGAGATGTCCTTCGAGGATTGCTCGGCTCGCTACGCACGGCGGGGGCGCCGCTCGTCGGCTTCGTCGTGGCCAACGTCGCCGTCCTCGCGCCGCTGCACGCGGCGGGTTCGCTCGAAGAATACTTTTTTCTGCAGCGAAACTACGTCTCAGGCTACGGGGTCACCGTCGGTCTTCGCGATCTGTTGGCCGGGTTCATGAGCGTCCATGATGTGACGCTGCCCATCGTGGCGCTCACCTTGGCCTACCTTGGGCAGCGGCTGTCGAGCGCCGAGCGCGACGGTGAACCCGAGGCTTGGGATTCGGTCCTGGTCACGGCGGGGCTCTATCTGGGCGGAGTGGCGGCGACGGTGGTGTCGCGGCAGTTTCTGGACCACTACGTTCAGCTGGTCATCCCGTGGGTGCTGCTGTTCGCCATGTCCGTGCTTGCGTTGCCCTCCATCACCCGGCGGATGCGCCAGTGGGCGATCGCGGTGGCGATCGCTTCGTCGCTGACCATCGTCGTGCCGCGGACCAAACCGATCGCGGGCATCGCCTGGCGGACGCTGACCGGGCCGGGCCCTACGGGCATCTTCGACCGTCCTCGAATGGTCGCGGCCCGGCTTGCGGGGTGGGTCGGGCCGCCGGAAACGATCTACGTGCTGTGCACACTGCCCGTGATCTACCAGCTCGCCGGTGTTCGCCCGCCGACGCGTTATCCGTACTATCCGCACCACACGATCCCTCGCAATACCCGCGCCCTCGGTATCGATACCCGGACCGAGATGCGTCGGATCATCGCCGGGAATCCCAAGGCCATCGTCCTGGGGGACTTCGAAAGCTGTGTCGGCGTACAGCGTGAAGACTACGATTGGTTTCGGGCTCACGCGACGTCCGCCGGGTATCGCGCTCGAGAACGGGTCGCCGATAACGTGACGATTCTGGTCGTTCCCGAGGTTGCGGAACGCAGCGCCGTGGACTGAATCGCGCTCGGGGTTGTGGCGCGAGCCGATCTCGGGCTCGCAGACCGGCGATACTTAGCGACGAACCTCGACCGGCAGCACCGCTCGGCGCAATCGCTCTTCGAGGCTGGCGCCCAGACCACCACCGACGGTGGTGTTGATCTCCGTTGGCGCCGTCGCCTCGAGGTGCTCGAGGAGCGCCCGGATCAAGGTGTTCAGGGTGTCCCGATGCTCCGGGATATCTGAGAGATCGCGATGCTCGGTCGGATCGGCTTCGAGATCAAAGAGCTGCAGTGTGGATCGAGGCCCGCCGTCCGGCGCGTAGCCGTCGAGTCGGTGACGGCCTCCCGATGAGTAGATCAGCTTGTAGCGAGCGGTTCGCACCGCGGCTTCCGCGTTGTCTGAGTATTCGATGAACACCTGGTCGCGATGGTGGTCGGTGTGGCCCCGAAGCAGGGGAAGAAGCGAGCGCCCTTGCACCGAAGGGGGTACGGGAATCCTCAAGGCCTCGAGCACCGTAGGCAGAACATCGATCAGCTGCACCATCGCCGACACTCGCTGCCCTGCGGGGCCGAGGCCTGGCGCCCGCACGATCAGAGCGACCCGAATCGCTTCTTCGTAACAGCAGTGCTTCTCGAATCGACCGTGTTCGCCGAGCAGGTATCCGTGGTCGCTGCTGAACACCACCATCGTATCATCGGCGTGTCCGGAGTCCGCGAGGCCCTGCAGAACGATGCCTATGTTGCGGTCGAGATACTCCACCGCGGCCGTGTAGGCGGCCGAGATGCCTTGCTTGTCCTGCTCGGTCAACTCCGCGAAGACCGCGGGGACCGTCGCTCGCTCGGACGCGGGGACCGTCGGTACCGGGAAGATGTCGAACAGGCGTCGGTTGCGGAACTCGATCGGAACTCGGAACGGCGAGTGGGTCTCGCAAAGTCCGACGTGAAGAAAGAACGGAGGCCGCGCTCGTCGCGTCAGGTACTCCGCGGCACGATTCGCGTAGAACGTGCTCTGCATATCGCGGTCGGTGGCGCCGAACGGCAGCGCCGTGGCGTTCAGCCATTGGGCGGCCGGGGTACGGAACGGCCGCCAGGGCCCGAGCACCTCGAGCTCCGGCGGTATGGGGTCCGGGCCTTTGCTCTGCAGCCACTGCTGGTGATGGCGGCGCTCGATGACGTAGTCGAAGTCGTCTTCGCGAGGCGCGTAATAGTGGGTCTTGCCGACGGCGGCGACCTCATATCCATGTTGCTTGAGGTGTCTGTCGATGGTGACGGTCGCGTCCGGAAGCGGGGTCGGCGACAGGGTGACGCCGACCGTGCGAGGGTACTGACCGGCCCATGAAGACTGATTCGACGGCGTTGACAGTGGACAAGTACAGAAGGCTTCTTCGAACAGCCAACCGTCGTCGGCGAGCGCGTCCATGACCGGCGTCGAGGCCCATCGGCCCCCGTACGGTCGGCTGATCCTCGGCGCGAAGTCGTCAGCGATAACCCAGACCAAATTGCGCGGCATATCCACCGCAGGGTAGCAGCCGCTCCCCTTCGACTGAAGCATTCACGCTCACTATGGACGATATAGCGATGGGTGTCGATCAATCATCGAGTCGATGTCTGTAACACCTCATCGGTCTATGCCGGCGATAGGCAAACAGATGCGAGCGTATCGTCACCCGAACGCATGCGTATCAGATCCTCTTTCTTCGCCATCCTGCTCCTCGGGTGCTTTGCCTGTGGCGATCTCTTCGGGGGAGGAAGCTATGACGACGATGGCGATCCGCAGTCGGACGCCGGCGTGTCCGGGGGTGGGAACGACGTCGACGTAGACGCCGGCGGAAACGACGAAGTGGGGGCCAATGACGATGCCGGCGCTGGCGTCGATGCCGGCGTCGACGACGGCATCGACGGTGCCAGCTGCTTGATCGTGGATGAGGATGGCAACGAGCCCGAGAACTGCGACCAGTGCGTCTTTTCGCGGCTCGAGGCCGACGATCTCATCCTGGTCGTCGCAGATCTCGCTCGCGTCGACTGCCAGCCGGGTTTCGATGATGAGCTGTTGCTTCTGCAACAAGACCTGCCGAACCAGGTGGCGATCCAGGTCGATCGCCTGGACTTCGTCGCGGAGAGCGCCCAACTGCCGTTCTTGGACGCGTTCGGTCGTGTCTGCGACTTCGGTGAAGCGTTGCCGGAAATCGACGTCGAGGCGTGCAAACTCCTGCAGACGGACTTCTGTCGGCTGCCGATTCAGGGTGTCGAGGTCGCCGCGGTCGTGACCAGCGATCTGGCCGGTCGAGACGGGTTCGACGAGGGCAGCGGAACGGTTGATCTCGAGCTCGGCTGCGACCCCACGCAGTTCGATAACTGCGTCTGCAGCGCGCGATACGACGTGAACTTCGCCGAGCCGCAATGAGCGATCGCGGCCATAGGCCGCCTCCCGTGCCGGAACCTGAGCCTCAGTTGTCAGTACTCGAAGCCATCCGCCGCCGGAATGGGCAGCCGCTGTAAGGAGGGGATCAGGCGCGGTTCGAGAGCGCGCGAATGAAGCCTTCGGGGTCATCGATCGACAGCCCGATCGAGCGCATTGAAGCCCTGATTCCCATCGGCCCCGTGGCCTCGACCGGCGCCCGCAGCTGGATGTGAACGGTTTCGAACAGGGGCCGGCAAAGATTGCGGTGGCCGGACCGGGGCTCCTGCCCCGAGCGGTCAACCGATTCGATCAGGGCGCGGTCGACGACCACCTGCCAGCGTATGCCCACTGTGATGTCGATCTTGTCGTCGTCGACACGAACCGGCCGCAGGCGAAGGGCCTGCACGTCGGCGACCAGCCACAACAGGCTATAGATGGACGTCGCGGTCAGGATCCAAGCCACCCCATCGCTGTAGGGCGCCACCAATAGGTGGATGAGGACGGTTTCGATAGCCACCAGGACCCCCAACGCCCCGGTCAACACGAACGCACCGCCCTCGCGATAGGCGGTGAAGCATCGGTCGTCCTTAGGGGCCTCTTGGCGCCACCCGGTCATCGCGAAACCGATGACCGAAAGCTCGCTGGCCACCCATGGCGCGGCGACCCCCAACTTGAGCTTCGCCTGCAGCGCTTGGGTTAGCGCTTCTCGGGCGGGAACGCCGGCGTCGATGAGCGCGCGGCGATACCGGCTAGCGTCCGCGACGGCCCAGGCGACGAGCGTGACGACCCCGAACCGCGTCGCGACGGCCAAAGACACGAAGACCGGGCTTGCCGTCAGTCCGTTGTCGGGAAACAGGATGGTCGCCGCGTTGAAACCGATGGCCACGACCCCCATCCCGGCGCGCAGCAAGTCTCGGCTTTCGAAGCCACCGAGCCACCACAAGACAAACACGCTGGTCAAAGTGAGGTCGAACAGGAGGCCGGCAGCCATCAGCTCGGGACGATGCGTCCAAATCGGCGCTCGGGTGACCGTGGCGACCATCGCGTAGATGGTCGCCACCAACAGAAGGGCCAGCCGCGGCCGCTGCATGCGTCTGATGAGCATGAGACACTGTAGCCGAACCAGGACGCGAAGGATGTACCGCAGACGGCCTAGAATCGATGGCGCCGGCCGTCGAGGAAGTATCTGTACGCGGCGATCCGTCACCGCT
The DNA here is from genome assembly GCA_028289325.1 of Myxococcota bacterium. Taxonomy (GTDB): domain Bacteria; phylum Myxococcota; class Kuafuiibacteriia; order Kuafuiibacteriales; family Kuafuiibacteriaceae; genus JANQQN01. Next base: position 12,524 of record JANQQN010000278.1, read on the forward strand.
GGTAGAGCTGGTCGGCCAGTGAGGTGTCCAAACACTGGGAGAGCCCGCGGGGCACGGTATTGAGCCTCGCTCACCGGGCCAAGGCTCGAATCGATGCCACCGCCGAGTCCTAGGGGGTCACCACACCCAAGCGGCCTTCGTTGAACATGAGGGTCGGATCATGATCGCCGGTGTGGGTGATGGGACCGTTGGTCGTGGAGAAGAACAAGACGCGCCCGTCTGCGGTCGCCGCGAGGTCCCAGACCGTCGAGTGACGGGCGCTGGTGATCGTCCAGACGGTACCGATGGTTCCGTCCAGCTCGACAGGGAGGATGAATCCGTCTCCGAAGCTCACCACGCTTCCGGTGTCCACCGAACGCGAACCGAGAACTCCCGCAACGCAGACCAGACCCTGGCCGCACGGCGCGACGGCTTCGACCCATTCGTCTTCCTCGCCGCCGAACGCGGTTGATAACGTGGTCGATCCCGTCATGTCGACGATGCTGAGCGCTACGTCGTACTGCGCCGTGTCGTTGGGACTTGGTGTCTTTTCGACGGAGACCACCGAGGCGACCACGGCGTGGTCGTCGACGACGGTGAGTTTCGGCAGTCGTTCGCAGGCCGCGGTCGGCACGACCCAATAGGTGCGTTCGCCGCTGTCCGAGATGCGAACCACCAAGACATCCGCACACGTCGGGACCTCGGGAAGGGCGAGATCGAGTCCGTAGTGCAGGTTGATCGCCGCGATGGTCCCTTTGGCGACCGCCGCCGCGACGACCACCCCGCCATCGATGGCGACAGGGTCGGTCACCGCCTGCTTCCCGAGGTCGATGGCGCGTAAGATATCTTCCAGAGGGCTGCCGGGCCCGATGCCGGGGATCGTGACCCGCGGAAAGAGCGGCCGACTCCAGTCGGCGGACAGGTCGTCGTCGAGTCGCGCGATGAAGTTGGCGCCCACGTTGATCACCGCGTACAGCCCATCGGCGGCCGGTGCGGCTCCGTTCAAGACCCGCACTCGGCGGTCGTCGTTCACCGTCCCCGTGACCTCCCCATCGTCGTTCAGGGTGTAGCTGGTCACCGTCCGTGCTTCGGCCGGCCACGGCGTTTCGATGTGCGCCCCGTCCGCGGCTTCGGTCGCAAAGCACACGCCGTCGCGCTGAGGGCCGCACCCGTTACGCCACCCGGTCAGATGGCCGCTGGCGTGAAGGAGGATGTCGATAGGCTGGTCGGCGGCGATCGTCGAGCTGGCGACCATGACGCCGTCGGCGTCGAAGCGGTCCACATGAGCGGTGCCTGCATGGTCATCGGGGCCGGTGTGGCTGCGCCACAGCAGCCAACTTGCACCGTTCACATCGGCGACGACACGGTATCCGGTGGCGCGAAACTCATCGCCGATCCGGCGCGCGAGTCCGCCCGGGTCCAGGCCCTCCAGGGCGCTGAAGGCCGTGCAGACCGGTTCGACGCACGACGGGTTATCGGGGGCGGACGAATCGTCCCCGGCATCGCCGCAGCTCGCGGCGACGAATACGATGAGGCCGGCGACACGCCAGCGGGAGAACGCAGAGTTCGAGGTGTTCATGGTGGCCGGGCCAAGCAATCGAAGTGCCACTCGCGAGCGCTGCGCCATATGAGCGAGTCCACAGTTTTCTGAGCGTCGGCGCCTCACAGGGCTGGGGCTGGGGGGCGGCGAGGAACTATACCTGGAATCGGCGATGACTATACGCGCGGGTAGCGGCCTCATCGCGCGCCTTCTTCGCGGCGTGACGCCGACCACCGGGGCGTCTACTCCCGATCGGGGACTCACGCCTGCCGCCCGAGCGGTGTACTGTGTCGACGATGGGTAAGACCAAGCTCGCCCTCTTCGTCGTCGTCCTCGCCGGTATCGCGGTGGTCGCCAGCGCGTCCGATGCTTGGGCGACGTACAGCGCCCCGCTGACCGAGGTCCGCATCGAAGAGACCAAGTACCTCCATACGCCGAGCATCGTTCGCGCGGCCGAGCAGCGGAGCACCTCGGCTACCGACATCGACTTGACGGGCTGGGGGGCTCAGTACCTCGGGCAGTACGAGTGGGACTTCGGATTCGGTCTGCTGGTGGGGGTCGCCGGCGGCTACGCGGAGGTCGATGGTCTCGTAGGGACCGAAGGGCAGCTCGGCGAAGTGCCGGTGGAGGTTCGTACCGAGGGCTATTGGCTCGGCTCGCAGCTGCGTGCTTATCAAATGGTCTGGCGGTCCGACGTGGACATCGAAGTCGAGCGCCCGTCGGCGCTGACGCTCTTCGTCAATGTCCGTACCCTGTTCTACGCAACGACGGGCCAAGCCGTCGACCAGCGGCCCGCGGAGCTCCGCTTCTTTACGCTGACGGGGGGCATCGGCGCGATGGCCGAATGGTCGATCAGCGACTACATCTCCATCTGTCCCTATGCGTGGCTGACGCCGGGGGTCACCGGCGCCCTCAACTATATCGTTGGGGAGCAAGACCTGACGGTGAACGAAGGCTTCACGCTTCGGAATCCTTTCCTGGTCGGCGTCGATCTCTGGGTGTATACGACGCCGCCCAACTGGACCGACCACGTGTCCTTGTCGGTCCTCGGCTCTTTTGTCGATACCGAAGGCGACGACCTCGCCATCTCGGTCGTGTTTGGCTACACGTTCTGATCCCTGTTTTGGTTCTCCGCTTTTGATGAAGCCTGGAAGGTCGGCGCGGAGGGCGACTGCGGCGCCTACTGGGGGTTCTGGACCGCCGAAGGCGAGCTGAAGAGTCGCGAGTGAGTCGGCGCGATGATCGATTCGCCGGGCGAAGTCGACGTTGATCCCGCTACCTGCCGCCCAAAACGAGACTCGGCGCGAGCGATGCGGCTCGTTGTCGCGCCGCATCAGCCTGTTTCGAGTCGCCCGCGCGACCGTAGAGCTCGGCGAGCTGCAGCCAAGGCCGAGGGTCCGACGGCCATCGCTGCACCAGCGCCCGTAGCCCTTTGATCTGAAAGGCGACGTTGCCCAAGCGGCGGGCGGTCATGAATCTGAGGTGCCACGGCTGCTCGGCGGCGGGAAACGCGTCGATGATCACTTGCGTGTCGGACACGACCCGCCGGAGGTCGCCCTCGAGCAAAGCCAACCGCGCTCGACCCATGAGCGCGCCCGGATGACCAGGGTCGATCCGCAGCGCGTCGTTGAACGCTGCACGGGCCTCGCGGGGCTGGCCTTGGGCCAGCAGCGACATCGCGCGGAGCTGGTGGAAGGTCGGCCAACGTTCGACCGGGCGCAGGGGAGCGGGCGCCGTCGCCCGCACCGCGTCTCGGTGGCCGGGGGGCGGAAACCGCGCGAAGAGCGCGGCGGCTCGCTCGGGCTGGCCGACCTGCATCCAGCCCATGGCCAGCACGCCGTCTCGCCACCGGCGACCTTCCTTGGTCTTGAGCGCCGCGCGGAGGCGGTCGTCGTCCCAAAGACGGAGCGGACGACCGACCGCGGACACGGCGCGGAAGGGGACCGCGCGGGGTTCGGGAATCCGCCGTCGGATGAAATGGTCGGTCGATCGGACGCCGGGAAGATCGAAGGGTTGGCTGCGCCGGAGGTGACAGTCGATGCACCCGCGAGGGCTCCGGGCCTTCGGGCGGGTTCCGGTCTTCAACGCATCAGGTCGGCCGCAGGCGCGATGTCGAGCGGTACCGCGGTCCTTGTCGGTGACGTGACACCCGAGACAGGCGGCCTCGAGGCGGGGCAGCCCCTGGTCGCGAACCCCGCGGTGCGGGTCATGACAGGTGGTGCAGGTCATCGCCTGGCTCCGGCGAAAGCACTCGGATAGCGCCAAGCGCTCGACCTGACCGACGAAGCGAAAGTCGTCGCCCGGCGGCGACGAGGCCACCAGGACCGGGACCTGCGCCGCTAACGGACGGTCCACGGCGGGACGGCCATCGGCGAGGCGCAGGCGTACGTCGCCCTGTAGATGGCAGCGAGCGCAGACATCCCGCTGCTGCGCGGGCGAGAGCTTCGAAAGTGAGCGAAGCGCAGGACCGCTTTCGTCGCCTTCGTTCATCTGCCGCACGTGGCTGGACGTGTCCCCGTGGCATGCGTCGCAGGTAAGGGGTTGCAGGTGGCGAAACGCGCTGGGGCCGAGCGCATGCGCGGGAAACACTCGGCCTTCGTCCGCGGAGGCTCCGGGCAGCGACCCGATCCGGGAGTCCGTATGGCAGTCTAAACAGTCTTCGGTCAGCGGCATGTTGAGGCCCGCAGGGCGAGCCGAGTGTTCGAAGGGCGCGAGTTCGAGACCGTGTCCGGTCACGGTCTCGACCGGCGCGAAGAACAGACGGTTGACCGGGCGCCCGGACACCGGGTCGAGCTCGACGGTCGCCCACGATGTATCGAGGATCCCCGCCCCGATCCTTCCCACGACCTGCTGGCGGCGAACGCCACCGTCGCGGGCGGTCGCTTCGAGCACGGTTCGGTCGCCTCGGGTGACGAAGCGATAGTTCTGACCGGTGCGGGGGTTCGCGATGCCCCCTCGGGGCGGCGTCTCTATCGGTCCGAGGCTTTCGGCCATCCCGTGGCGGATGTAGGCCTCATAGACGTCGGGATGGCAGTCTCCGCACACCTTCATGCCCTCGGGTTGGGCGTGTGCAGTCGCGGCCGTGGCCACGACGATCGCGAGCGCAAGGCAGCCGTGGACACCGCGCGGGGTCGGCCCCTCGATATCGGTACGCAACCCCACGATGGTAGCGAAGCCCGCACACCGCGCCAAGGTGGTGAGGTGTGCGGTCCGGTTGGCGAAGAGGCGTCAAAAAGGCCACGGATCGAACATCGGTCCATCCTTTCGGGGATCTGGCGACTCGTCGTTTCGAGAGAGCGGTCGGCACAACCCAAGTCCGTGGTCTCGGCCGACCCCCAGGATCAACGGGCCGCGAACCGGATACGGGAACTCGAGGCGGGCGTGGAACAGCGGCCGCTGACCGGAGGTGGGGGCGTCAGCGGTGGCGGTGGGTCCGGGGTACGGGGGAAAGAAACGGGTGTGGATGCTGCCGGGCAGCACGCTGGCTCGCTTCACCTCGACCGCGGTGGAGCCCGGCAGGCCGAGGCGCCGACACTCGGCGACGAACGCGGCGTGGAGGGCGTCCGCGTCGAGGGGCTCGGTCGGCGTCGCTGTGCCCAGCGCGACCGGGGTCGCCGTGGCCCACACTCGGCTCGGTGCGCACCATGTCGAGGGCCGCAGCGACGGATTTGGCGGGACATCGAGGATCCGTCGCAAGGGCCACGGTCGTGGAGTGAGGGGAAGGATCAGGCGGGGCCCTTCGTTCGCCAGGCCTGGATCATCGTCGGTTCTCGCCGTGAGCTCCCACCGAATGATGCCTCGAAGAACGTCGCGGCGCGCGACAAGATCCAGGTCGCGCGGCCAGATCACCGCGACGCCAACGAGAGGAACGGTCGCTTGCGGACGGGAGACCAGGGGCAGCGGAACGACGGCGACCGTCGGGCCGTCGTCGCCGTTCCTCAGGACGGTAGGGGGCGGCTGGCCCGCATAGTGGGCCAGGGTGGCTCGAAAACGCTGCGAGATCTCGACACAGCGGACGGCGGATAGCGCGCTGCTTCCGGCGCCCGCGAAGACGATCCAGTCTCGGCCGAGGCGCGAGGCCTCGGGGGCTTCTGTTGGCATGGGGGGCTCCCGACGGGGTCCGATGGATCTACCGCGTGAACGCGCGCGGGGCCGAGGACGGCGCTCCGCGGGGCGCGGTGGAAACGACAAGGCGCGCTGGATGAGCGACGCCAGGGCCGCTTGAAGCGCGGCCGGAGGCGCCCGGCGCCACATCAGGCGGAGTCGAGGAGGATCGGGCGCGTCGACCGAATAGAGCTGGCGGCGATGCGGCCGAAGCTCGACGAGCAGGCGCTGGGCTCGCTCGAGGGCCGCCACCAGCGCTGTCGACAGCTGGGCTTGGCGAGCGCTCATGACGTCTCGGCGCTCCAACGACGTCCGCAGGCGTTCGACGGATTCGCGGGTCGGGGACCCCGGGTTCCGCAGGTGGATTCGGCTCGTCGGTACGTAAACCGAACTTGCGGTGGGGCGAGAAGCGAGCGAAGCGATGACCACCGGCGGCCGGGATGAGATCCACTCCAAGGCGACCCGATCGATGGCCGACGGCTCGCCCTCCTCGGCGGGAGACGGCACCTCGACGGGCTCCACGCTATACTCTTCGCCACGCTCGGTTCGCTCGAGGGTCCGCCTTCGCGTCACCACGAACCGGTCGCCGCGCCGTTCGATCTGCAGCTCAAACATCACCATCCTCCCTGAAGCAGGGCGGGTGGCTATATGTCGTCGGGGATGGACTTCGAACCGCGGTCGGTTGTCGTGGCTCGTCAGGTGTTCAGCTTGACGGGCGCCGGCTGAGATCGGCGACGCGTTCGGCAAGCTCGGCCGTCACTCGGCGCAGCATCTCGCTTTCGGGGCGCGCGGCGCCGGCGAGGCTCAACACATATCGAGCCACTTGATGGACCGAACCGTGGTCGACGGTCACCCGGATGCCGTCGAAAAGTGTCTCTGCCCGCATCGCGGGTGGAAGATTGGGCTGTACCCACCGCGCTTCCGGGAAGCGCACGTGAAAGACACTGGGTTCCGCTTCGTCATCCGAATAATAGCCGTCGATCGTCTGCGTAATGAATGCGTCGACGGTCGCGTCAGGGGGCCGCTCCGCCAGCCCCTCGGCCCGGCCTTCGATATCGAGAAACCGATCGAGCCGAAACCACTTCAGCCGCATCGAACGATGGCAGGTGCCACACAACCGGATCGGCGGCCCGTTGACGATCCGATGAAAGGAGATCGTTCGGGTCTCCTGAAGGCCGCTATGGACCGAGAAGTACCTCACTCGCAGTGACTGGTCGCTGCTGATGACGTCCTCGACTTCGCGGAGCCACGCGGCCTGGGCGCGGCCGATCCGGGGGTGAACCCAGGCTTCCGGTCGAGGCAAGGTAGACTGCGGTGAGCTCGAGACGAAGAATCGGATCATCGCGTCGCGGTCTTCGTCGCCGGGCAACCGGCTCAGGAGCCGCAACAGGTCGGTCGCACGCTCCATGGGCACCAGGATCCCCGCCGGCAGCCAGCCGATGGGAATCGACCAGTACACCTGAGGCGGATCGAGCTCCCGCTCCAGGGGCCAGCCCGCATTCCGCAGATCCTCGAGGGTCTTCCGGATCGTTTCCGGCGTGGTCTTGGCCCGCCGAGCGAGCTCGGCCTGGCTCCACGTGCCTTCCTCCAGAAATGCCTGCAGGAGGGCGGCGACGACCTCCGCGGTTCGCCGGCGGCTCATGAACGCTCAATACCATCGGCGGCCCCGCGACGGGAGGCGCTCCCCCCGCGTCCACAGGGTTCTTCGAAGGCGCTATACTCGACGGGTGAGCGTGGTCTACGACACGATCGGGTCCGGGTACGGGCGGACCAGGCGCGCCGATCCGCGGCTGGCGCGACGGGTACGCGACGCCCTCGGCCCGTCGGCATCGGTGGTCAACGTCGGGGCGGGCGTCGGCGCCTACGAGCCGCGCGATCGAGACGTCACCGCGGTAGAGCCGTCGCTGCGCATGCTCGAGCAGCGCTCGACCGATGCGGCGCCGGCCGTCCGGGCGTTCGCAGAGTCCCTGCCCTTTGCCGACGATGCCTTCGATGCCGGGCTCGCGACGTTGACCTTGCACCATTGGGCAGACCTCGAGTCGGGCCTGCGTGAGCTTCGCCGGGTGGTGCGGGAGCGGGTGGTCATCCTGACCTGGGACCCCGACCACGCGGGTTTCTGGCTGACGCAAGACTACTTTCCCGACCTGCTCGCCCATGACGCGTCCGTGTTCCCGTCGCTGGACACGATCGAAGACGGACTGGGGCCGACGGAGGTCTCGGTGGTGCCCATTGCTCACGACTGTATCGACGGTTTTCTTGGCGCGTACTGGAGGCGCCCTGCCATGTACGTGGACCCCAGGGTTCGGGCGGGGATGTCGACCTTCTCCCGGCTCACCGACGTCGAGCCGCGAGCGCTTCGACTCGCCGAAGACCTGGTCGACGGCACTTGGGACGAACGCCACGGACATCTGCGCGAACAAGCGGAGATCGACGTTGGCTATCGATTACTCACCTGCACGGTGTCGAGCCCGCGCCTTTGTCTTCCCTAGACCGTCACAACGACGGACAATCCGTCGAACGATGAAACCGGTCCTGCGCGCCGGATCTGCGGAGCGCCACCAACCGTGATACGAGACCTCGGTCGGTGGCAGGATCGCGGCGACGCCGAAGCGATCGTCACCGCGAGTGTGACGAGTCGCCTTGCTCTTGTACGCGTGCGGCCGACGGACGTGGCTGGTCATCTCGCTGGCCGCGAGTCTCGGCATCCTCGCGTCTTCACTCCGGTTTCGTTCCCCGCCGAGTCGTGGACATGGAGGCGTTCGGCGACCTTGGATACAAGGTCGGTATCCGGTCGCTTCAGGTGCCGGGCGCCGTACGTTTCTCTACTGACCGCTGCGGGTTTCGCAACGTCGCCGGCGATCGCCGGCACGACGTCGTAACCGTGGGCGACGCCTATACCGTCGGCGCAGGGTTGGACGACGGCCAACCGTGGTGTTTTGCCCATCGCAACCCGCCCTGAAGCCTCTGTCGCTGCGCCCGCGCACCCGCTCCCGAGTGTGGACGGCGGCCGTGGGTTGGCCCCGTCTGGCCGCCGTGTTCGGTCCGGGAAGGAGGCGATCGATACCCGCATCGCTGCGCTCCATCGGGACCACCGTCTCAGGCGCTGGTCTCGACCGGCATTCGGCGAGGTCGGCTATCGGCTGTTCGGTCATCCCTGGGCGCGCGTCGACCTCGACCTTGAGCGGCGAGCCGTCCGCGGCGAGGTCGCAGGCGTTTGTTCGCGCGGACGACGGCGACCTTCAGCTGAAGATGCGTGGCGACGGGGTCGAATTTCGCAACACCCGTATCTAGCCGTCGCCAGTTGGATCTCATATGAGGGTGGCGACCCCAACCTTACAGGAGGAGTGAAGAGATGGGATTGAGGAAGACGCCCGTTTTGCTCGCCGCAACGGCCTTGGCGCTGGGCGTGGCCGCGTGCCAGCCGCCGACGCCAAAGAAGGCGGAGGCGAAGCCGGAGACCAAAGAGAAGAAAAGCGAGCCCGCCGGCAACGGCCACTCGGCGGCGGCCAAGAATCAGGCGAAGCCGAACTCGTTTTGGTGGCCGAAGAGCCTGAACCTTCGGCCGCTTCGGAAGAACGCCACCCGGTCCGACCCGATGGGTGATACCTTCGATTACGCTGCTCAGTTCAAGACCCTCGACCTCGCCGCGCTCAAGAAAGAGATCGAGACGCTGATGACCACGTCGCAGGACTGGTGGCCGGCGGACTTCGGTCACTACGGCCCGTTCTTCATCCGCATGGCGTGGCACAGCGCCGGGACCTACCGCGTGCACGACGGCCGCGGAGGCGCGGGCGGCGGCCAGCAGCGCTTCGAGCCCCTGAACAGCTGGCCTGACAACGGGAACCTGGACAAGGCGCGGCGCCTGCTGTGGCCGATCAAGGAAAAGTACGGCCGCAAGATCTCCTGGGCCGACCTCATGGTCCTCGCCGGGAACGTGGCGATGGAGTCGATGGGCTTCAAGACGCTGGGCTTCGCGGGAGGCCGGGCCGACGATTGGGAGGCGGAGCTCGTGTACTGGGGTCCGGAAACCGAGATGCTCGCCGACGAGCGCTACCACGGCCAGCGCAAGCTCAAGCGGCCGTTGGCGGCGGTCCAGATGGGCCTCATCTACGTCAATCCCGAGGGCCCGAACGGCAACCCCGACCCGCTCGCGGCGGCCAAGGATATTCGAGAGACCTTCGGGCGGATGGCGATGAACGACGAAGAGACCGTCGCTCTCATCGCGGGCGGCCACACCTTCGGCAAAGCCCACGGCGCCTACGACCCTTCGAAGTGCGTTGGTTCCGAGCCCGCGGCGGCGGGCATCGAAGAGCAAGGCTTCGGTTGGAAGAACAAGTGCGGCACCGGTAAAGGCGCGGACACCGTGACCAGCGGCCTGGAGGGCGCGTGGTCGGCCAACCCGACCAAGTTCACCACCCAGTATCTCGACAACCTCTTTGCGTTCGAGTGGGAAAAGACAAAGAGCCCCGCCGGTGCGACGCAGTGGATTCCGAAGGATGGTCAGGCTGCCAACGTCGTGCCCGATGCGCACGACAAGTCGAAGCGACACGCGCCGATCATGTTCACCACCGACCTGTCGCTGAAGTTCGATCCCGCCTACCGAAAGATCTCCCTACGCTTCAAGGAGAACCCGAAGGAGTTCGAGCAGGCCTTCGCCCGGGCGTGGTTCAAGCTTACGCACCGCGACATGGGGCCCAGGGCCCGCTACATCGGCCCAGAGGTTCCGAAGGACGTTTTCGTGTGGCAGGACCCGATCCCCGCCGTGGACCACGCGCTGGTCGACGCCAACGACATCGCGGCCCTGAAGGCCAAGATTCTGGGCTCGGGCCTGACCGTGCCTCAGCTGGTTCGGACGGCGTGGGCGTCGGCGTCGACGTTCCGGGCCTCGGACATGCGCGGAGGCGCCAACGGGGCGCGGATTCGGCTCGCTCCCATGAAGGATTGGCCCGCCAACGACCCGGCCGAGCTCGCCAAGGTCTTGCAGGCCTTGGAGGGCATTCAGGGCGAGTTTAACGGCGCGCAGGGCGACAAGAAGATCTCGCTCGCCGACCTGATCGTCCTCGGGGGTGCGGCGGCGATCGAGAAGGCGGCCAAGGACGCCGGCCACGACGTCAAGGTCCCCTTCCGCCCCGGCCGGGCCGACGCGACGACGGCTCAGACCGACGCCGCGTCGTTCGTGTGGCTGGAGCCGAAGACTGATGGGTTCCGCAACTACATCGGCGACACCAAGCAAAACGGCTATCGCTTGTCGCCGGCGGCGGCGCTGGTCGACAAGGCGGACCTGCTGGATCTGACGGTTCCGGAAATGACCGTTCTCGTCGGCGGGATGCGGGCGCTCAATGCCAACTCGGGCGGGGCCAAGCACGGCGTGTTCACCGCTACGCCGGGCGCGTTGACCAACGACTTCTTCAAGAACCTGCTCGACATGGGGACCAAGTGGCAGCCGTCGACGGCGTCCAAGTACGTGTTCGAGGGTCGCGACCGGAAGACCAACGACCTCAAGTGGACCGCGACCGAGGTCGATCTCATCTTCGGTTCCAACGCCGAGCTGCGGGCCGTGGCTGAGGTGTACGCGTTCGGCGATTCGCAGCCGCGGTTCGTGCGCGACTTCGTCGAGGCGTGGACCAAGGTGATGAACCTCGACCGCTTCGACGTCAAAAAGTCGTCTTGATCCTCGCCGGGTCTCGGCCGAGGTTCGTCGGCCGAGGCCCTGGCCTCCCTCTCTGACGCGAAGCGCCAGCGTTCGAGATTCCCTCTCTAGCCGCCGGTAGCCGGCCACGTCATACTCCGGATCGATGAGCCGGCCTGCGTTGCCCGACGGATTGGTTGCGGTCGTCAAGCGCGACTGCCAAACGTGTCAGACCATCGTTCCGGTTCTGCGGCAGTTGGCTACCCGGGGCCCGCTCACCGTGTACTCCCAGGACGATCCGCAGTTCCCGTCCGACCCTCCCGCCGTCCACGACGGCGACCTCGCGGTGAGCTGGCACCACGACATCGAGACCGTGCCCACGTTGATCAAGGTCCATGACGGCCGCGAAGTCGGTCGCACCATCGGCTGGTCTCGACCCGACTGGGAGACGTTGACCGGGTTCGATGGGTTGGGCGAGGGGCTGCCGGTGATGCGGCCGGGGTGTGGCTCCATGAGCGTCGACCCCGACCTGGTTGACGAGCTGAGAGTACGACACGAAGGCGGGGTGCTTCGTTCGCGCCGGATCGACGTCGCGGACGCCGAAGACGACATCGAGATGATGTTCGCGCGGGGATGGAGCGACGGCCTGCCGGTCGTGCCGCCGACCGAGGCGCGGGTGCTCGCAATGCTCGAAGGAACGACCCGCGCGCCGGACGAGGTGGTGGCCGTCGTGCCGCCCGACCTGGTCGACGTGACGGTGGAAAAGGTGGCCATTGCCGCGGTGATGGCGGGGTGCCGACCGGAGTATCTTCCTTGGGTCCTGACCGCAGTGGAGGCCGCGTGCACCGATGAGTTCAACATGCACGGGCTGCTGGCGACCACGATGCCGGTGGGGCCGGTGGTGGTGTGCAGCGGCCCCGGCACGCGCAGCATCGGGATGAACTCGGGGATCAACGCGCTCGGGCAAGGCAATCGCGCCAACTCGACGATCGGTCGGGCCCTTCAGCTGGTGGTGCGCAACGTCGGTGGGGGCCGACCGGGCGAGGTCGACCGGGCGGCCCACGGCGCGCCGAGCAAGCTAGGTTTCTGCTTCGCCGAGAACGACCTCGAGTCTCCCTACGGAACGTTGGCCGAGCAGTTCGGGATTCCGGCCGGGGTAGACGCGATCACCCTGTTCGCGGGAGAAGGGCCTCGGTGCATCGTCGACCAGCTGTCGCGGACGCCGGAGAGCCTCGCTCACTCGCTGGCTCATCAACTGCAGGCGCTGCATCATCACAAGCTGATCCTGGCCTTCGACGCGATCCTGGTCATGGGGCCAGAGCACGCCCGGGTGTTCGCAGATGCGGGGTGGGACCGCACGCGGATCTTGTCCGAGCTTCACGCGCGGGTTCAGACGCCGGTCGAATCATTGCTCCGCGGCGCGCAGGGCATCAGTGAAGGGATTCCGGCCGGAGGCGCGGCCGGCTTCTTGGCCCCCGACACGTCGTCGTCGACGTCGGTATTGCCTAAATTCAAGCCCGACGGTCTTCTGCTCGCGTATGCCGGCGGGGGGGCTGGGCTGTTCTCGGCGCTGATCGGTGGTTGGGTCAACGGCCCGGTCGGCTCCAAACCCGTTTCCCGCGAAGTGAAGGACCGGGCGCGGTGACGAAGATGAATTCATCCATTAAGGTGTAGGAGGTAAGGGACCATGGCCAATAGAACGATCCTCGATCCGACCGGCGAGCGGACGCTCGCCGAGCGCTCGCCTGTCGCGCGCCCAGCGGCGCTGGGCGGATTGACCATCGGTTTGATCGACATATCGAAGCCTCGAGGCGACGTCTTTCTCGACCGGCTCGAGGCGCGGCTGTCGGATGTCGGTGCTCAAGTGCGTCGGTATCGTAAGCCGACGTTCTCGAAGCCGGCGCCGGTCGACCTGCGCCATCGGATCGCCGTCGAGTGTCAGGTGGTCATCGAGGCGCTCGCCGATTGAGGGAGCTGCACGTCGTGCAGTGTGCACGACATAAACGAGCTCGAGCTGCGCGGCGTGCCGGGCGTGTTCGTGGCTTCGAACCAATTCGTCGACGCGGCCGAGGCGCAGTCGACGTCGCTCGGCTATCCGGCAATGGCTCGAGTGTTCGTCCCCCACCCGATTCAGGATCGGACGGACGAAGAAATGATCGAATATGCCGACGCGGCGTTCGACGACATCGTGCGAACCATCACCGCCTCGGATTAAGCGAGCGGCCGGCCGGCGTCGGCCGAACGAAGACCGCCTCCGGCTACTCGCGCTGCGGCGCGTGCTCGAGGGTCGGGCCCTCGTGAACGGCGTCATAGATGCGATTCCGAAGCCGGTTGGCCTCGGCGCTGGTCAGGCTACGCACCAAGTCGCGAAGCGTGATCCGCAGCAGGACGTTCTTCTGTCCGGCTACGATGCCCAGCCGAGCGCGCGCGTGGTCGGGCAGCTGATGCCAGGTTGTCTCCGCTTCAATGGTGACGTCTTCGATCTTCGCCGCGTCGGGGCCGAGCGCGGTTCGCGAGAGATCTCCGAGTTCCTCTCGGGTTCGATCGACCGCGGTGACGATCGACAGATCGCGAACGATCGCGGGTTGGTCCGAGACCGGTACGTAGGGGGCGAGGTCGAGCATCTGCGCCTGGACCCGCGGCGCCTCCGAACGCAGCAAGCGGATGTCGGGGATCCGCTTGCGCAGCATCAGCAACCGGTCGAGCCCCAGGCCCATGGCCAGACCGGCGTGCTCGCGCAAGCCCGCCTCCGCAAGGATCTGTTGGTGTGCGACCCCGCACTCGCCGACCTCCACCCAACCGAGGTGAGGGTCGTGGACGTCGAGCTGTCGGCCGTGCTCGGTGTACGGATGGTCCCTCTCCTCGGCCCGCGCCGATCGGTCAGGCAACGCCGCGCGCATGGCTTGCTCCACCATTTGGTCGAGCGAGCGGGCGTCGAGGGGCGAGGGGCTGACGTACCACAGGTCGGCCTGGTGCGGCTCACCAGTGTGGATGCGGTCGATGGAATCTCTTCGATAGACCAGGCCCGGACACACGACGAGGACGCCTTCCGGCGGCGGACGGAGCCCTCTGAGAACGTCCGGGATCATCGCCGTGGTCTGGGTCCGCAGCACGCGATCCGGCGTGACGTAGCGGGTGTAGCGCGCGTCTCGGGCCGCTCCGTCCAAGGGATAGTGCAGTCGGTCGTAGTTGTCTTCGAGCGACACCACCGGATGCAGCCGATACACCTGAGCCCGACAGCCCCACGTCGCACGCAGAGCGTCGATGATGTCCGTCAATAGTGTCTGCATCGCGTGAGGGCCCTGGGCAGGGTCGGTCAAATCACGAAGAGACAAGGCGCGCTCGAGCGCCTCCGAAGAGAGATTGTTGATCTTCACCGCGAACCTCGAAGAAGGCCGCTCCGGTTGGTTTCGTCCGGAGGAACGTGGTCGTTCGGTGGATCCCCGCCTCAGCGCTCGGGGATTCGGCCTTCGTGAATCGCGGGACTAAGCGGCCCGACACCCGAGCGGAGAAGCGGGGTCGGTAAAGCCGAACAGGAGTGAGCGCAAACGCATCACGGCTTACTTAGGATAGCCAACGCGGGATGGAGTGGCAACCGCTGTCGCACCCTGCTTGCTCCAGCGTCACCGAGGCGTTAGGCAAAACCGCCGTGGCTGATGAAAACGTATCCGTCGAGGTCGACCGGACCGACGTCACCAAGACCCGCATCGTGCCGTCGCCGGTTCCGGCGTTGGCCGAGGGGGGCGTCCGGTTTCAGGTCGAGCGATTCGCGCTGACCGCCAATACGACGACCTACGCGCTGTTCGGGGACATGCTCGGGTACTGGGGCTTCTTCCCGACCGAAGCGGGATGGGGTCGGGTACCTGCGATCGGCTGGGGCCGTGTTATCGAGTCGAATCAGCCCGATGTGCCGGTCGGCGGTCGGTACTTCGGTTGGTATCCGATGAGCCGCATCGTCGACCTCGAAGTGTCGGTCACGCCGGAGGGCGTTCGCGATGAAGGGGCGCATCGGGGCCCCCACGCCGCGGTCTATCGGGCGTTCCTGAGCACCGACCGCGACCCGTTCCACCAGCGGGGCGACGACATAGAAGATCGACACGCCCTGTTGCGAGGATTGTTCTTGACCTCGTTTTTGGCCGACGACTTCTTCGGCGCCGCCGACTACTTCGGCGCGTCGCGGGTCGTCGTCTTGTCCGCGTCGAGCAAGACCGGAATCGGCTTCGCGGAGCGAGCATCGGCCCGCTCGGGGCTCGAGGTTGTCGGGCTCACGTCGAAGCGCAACGAGGCTTTCGTGCGGAGTCTGGGATGTTACGGCCGGGTGATGACCTACGACGAGCTCGATGCGCTGCCCGACGACGCGGATTCGGTGTCCATCGACATGGCCGGTAATCCTGCCATTTTGGCCGCGCTGCACGACCGGCTGGGAGACCGCCTGCGGTACTCGATGATCGTAGGCAAGAGCCACGCCGGCGCCCCGCAGCACGCGGCTCCGAGTCGGGGGCCGAAGCCCGAGATGTTCTTTGCGCCGTCTCAAGTCCAAAAGCGGATAAAGGACTGGGGGCGCGACGGGTACCAGGCGCGTACCCGCGAGGCCCTTCACGCGTTCATCGAGGGAAGCGTCCGCTGGCTGACGGTAGAGCGGACTCAGGGCGCCGACGCGGTGGTCGCGACGTGGCTCGATACCCTGGCCGGACGAGTGCCTCCCGACTCAGGGCGCATCGTGAGCCTCGATTAGATCGATCCTTTCGGCATGCCGTCGGCCGACGCGTCGAAAGGTGGCGATCCCTCGCGTCGCGCAGGCGCTTGCTCGCGTCAGCCTTCTGCCCGCTGCCGCAGGTCGATGGTCGCGCCCGCGGTGCGCAGCCGGGCCCGAAGGGCCTGAGCGCTCTTGCGATCGAGGTCGGAACGCACGGCGCAGGGCGTGGCGTCGAGAAGCTCTTTGGCTTCGCGCACCGCGCCGCCCAGCTCATCTCGCAGGGCTCTCAGCAGTTCGATGGGGCGTGGTCCGGGATTGACGACGACGACGTCGAAGGTCGGCGGACGCAGATAGAACCGGCCGTCGAGGTGCGCTTCGAGGGCCGCCCGCCAGTTTGCGCGGGCCTCGAGCCGCTCGAGCACGGCCGCTAGCGCGACCCGCAGACGAACCAGAAACACGATCTCCGCGGGGCGGGCGAGGGCTTCGAAGTCGCGAACGCCGCGCGCGATCGACTGCACCTGTTCCGCGTTCGGGCGGCGGATCACCGACGGCGTGGGCTCGAGCATGGGCTCGAAGAGCCAGTGGAGGACCCGATGGACGGGCCGGTCGTCGAGGCGACCGGCCGGGAGCACGCCGAGGGCGTCCAGCGCGGACCGTACCCGGGGGCGATCGTCTGCGATGACCGCGGCCGCCAGTTCTCGCAGGGGAGCGACGGCGTGGGGCCCAAAGGTCCGGGCGGAGCCGTGGTCGACGACGGCGATGCGGCCGTCGGTCAAGAACACGGAGTTTCCAGGGTGGGGATCTGCATTGTACGCGCCCATCAGGAACAGGGAGCCGACGTAAAAGTCGAACAGGGCGAGACCGGCCCGTTGGCGGGCCCGCGAGCTGGGATTTTGGCGGATGAAGCCATCGACGTGCTGTCCTTCGACAAAACAGGAGGTCAGCACGGCGGCGGTCGAAAAGTCGGTATCGACGGAGGGGACAACGATGACCGGATGCTCCTCGAAACACCGGGCGAAGGCCCGCTGGTGCGCGCTCTCTCGTTCGTAGTCGCACTCCTCGAGGATCCGCGCCTGCACGTCTTGCAGCAGCGCGTCGCCTCGGAGGCCCCGACGACGGAAGCCGTTCATTGCCTGGGCGCCGAGGGCGGCGGGTCTAAAGTCGAAGCGGATGGCGTCGTCGATGCCCGGGTAGCGGACTTTGACCGCCACCGGCTTGCCGTCGAGCTTGGCGCGGTGAACCTGCCCGATCGATGCCACGGCGAACGGTCGAGGGTCCATTGAAGCGAGTAAAAGGGATGACCGAGGTCCGAGCTCCCGCTCGACCACGGCGCGAATTCGGCCGAAGGGGAGCGCCGGGGCGTGGGATTCGAGGGCCGAGAACGCCGGCCTCAGTTCGTCAGGGATGCGCGAGTCCATGTAGCCCGCGAGCTGCCCGAGCTTCATCGGCACGCCCTTGAGGCGAGCCAGCGCGCTCACCGCGCGTTCGGCGGCCCTTCGGTCGGCCTGGGCGCGCGAACCGCTCCCCGGCAGAACTCTGGCCAGCCGCCGAAAGCCCCCTCGCGCTGCGATTCCCGATGCGTGCTGGAGGCGGGCGATCGCCGACACCGGAAGGTCTGCGGTCGCTCCGGACAATCGATCCGCCACCGCCCGCCGAAGCTCGGTCGAAGACTCATTGAGGGTCATAGGAGTCGCAATGTGTGGGCGGCCTGCGCCAAGCGTTCAACCGCCGTCTTTAGAACCGGCTCGCTGTGAGCCGCGTTGATCTTCAGCTGGATACGCGCCGCGTTCTCCGGCACGACGGGATAGCACATACCCTGAACATAAACGCCTTGCTCGCTGAGGGCGTTCACCATTCGTTGAAGCGTAACCGCATCGCCGACGACCACCGTCAGGATCGCGTGCTCGCCTCCGTGAACTTCGAATCCCCGCTCTTGCAGCGCTTGTTTCAGCGCCCGCACATTCGCCAATATCTTGTCCGCCGGCGCTTCACCGCGGGCCACCAGGGTCAGTGCGGCCGACGCGGCGCCGGCGTCGGCGGGGGTCAGCGCGCCGGAGAAGAGGTAGGGGGTCGACTTTTGGCGGAGCCAGGCCACGATCTCTTTGCGCCCGGCGACGTATCCGCCGCCGCCGCCGCCCAGCACGTCGACGAAACCGCCGGTCACCGCGTGCACCCGCCCCTCGACGCCGGCGAGATCGAGGCCGCCGGCCTGGCGTTTGCCCAAGACGCCGACCCCGAGGGCGTCGTGAACCACGACCAACGCGTCATAACGTTCGGCGAGGTCGCAAATGTCGCGTAGGGGCGCAATGTTACCGCTGAGCGGAAAGACGCCGTCGGTGACCACCAGCCGAAAGCGCGCCGTGCGCGAGCGCTTGAGGCGATCCTCCAGGCTCTCGAGGTCTTCGCTGCGATAGGCGAGCGTGCGGGCGCCGCACAGCCGGATACCTTCGGCCACGCTCGGATGAATCGCGGCGTCGACGAGGACGTAGTCTCGGGCGTCGAACAAGGCATCGAACAACCCGACGTTGGCCAGGTAGCCGCTACCGAACACGATCGCCTGCGGCACCCCGATGAATCCGGCGAGCTGCGCTTCGAGGTCGTGGTGCAGCTCGAGGGTTCCACCGAAGGCGCGGGGCGCGGGCAGGCCGTGTCCGTGGGCCCGGATAGCCGCGATCGCCGCCTCGGTCACTTCCGCCCGTTGGCCGAGACCGATGTAATCGCCGGCGGTGAACGCGATCGTGGCCGCTCCCGGTTCGTCATCGGCGTCGAGGTCGGCGGCGGCGGCGACCTCGGCCTTGTACAGGCCGGCCTGCCGCAGCTTCGTGGTTTCGCTGGAGAGATGGCGCAGCAGCGATCGGGTCATGGGGTTTCGGTCTCCTCGCCGCGGCTGGTACCGATGAACCACACCACCGCCGCCACGCAATGGGACCACGACAGGCGCCGACGTCGCCCGGCGACGTCGAGGCAGTACGTGTCGATGGCTTGGGCCAACACTTCGGGGGGGGCCCCGACGGCGAGTGAGGCGTCGAGGTAGAGCCCGGTCACCAGTCTCGCGTAGCGGCGCCGGAGTTCGGCCAGCAGCTCCGTTCGGTAGTTTCGGTGCTCGTTCATGATCCGGTAGCGGACGGACCGCGGCAAAAAGCGGGGCTCGCTGAATCGATTGGCGACGATCACGTCGGACACGAGCCGGCACCGCCGTCGGGCTGGCCCCCGACGCTGGCGGCAGTTTCGGCGAGCGGCTTCGAGCAGGCAGCCGATCTTCAGGCTCCGAAGCGGGGCTTGGCACTGGTTGCGCTCCACCGCGTACAGATAGTTGTAGGTGTCGGCTCGCTCTCGAGCATCGATGCTCTTTAAAGCCTCGAGCGTGGCTTGGATGGTTTGGCGACGCTGGTGGTCGGGCGTGGCCGGCGAACCGAGCGCCGCGGGTTCGGTCCCCGCGGCCAGGCCGAGAAGGCCCACAAGCCCCAGCGTCGCCGAGGTACTCACAGGCGGCTCCGCGCGTGGCGATAGTGTCGCCGGAAGGCCTCGACGAAGTTCGTCAAGTGCACGTGGTACGGATATACGGCCAGCAAATCCGGGCGATCGTCGATCCACGGGTGGCCGAGGAAGATGTCCGTCTCCCGCAGCAGCTCGAGCTTGGTGAGCAGGCTCGTGGGCCGGGCGAATCGCTGCGCGGCGGCGCGACCGGCGTCGGCTTCCACCAACGACTGCTTGCTCTGAAGCTTGCCGTACCTGAACCCGGGCGCGAGGAGTCGGGCGAGGTGATCGAACACCTGGATCTGACCGCGGACGTTGGCCGAGAAAGGCGTGACGGTCACCGATCGAATCCCGAGCGCATGGCCGGCTACCGTCGCCGTGCGGCTTCTGAGCGCCGACGGTGTGGGGCCGAGCATCAGGCACTGAAAGCTGATGACCCGGGATACGTCCGGCGGCGCGGGCGCGCTGGGTGTCCGCCCGTCATCCTTGGCCAAACCGGCGGACAGCTTCGCGCGGCGGTGGCGCCCCAGCCCCGCCCTCACCTCGCCGAGGACCCTGCGGGTCGCGAGGTAGCCGTCCGGATCGTTCAGCATTCGTTCGCAGGAGTCAGCGGCGGAGTTCCAATGGATCGTGTGCTCTCGGCATGACGCGACCACGGTCGGATACGCGGGGTTGAACAACAGCTGACCCATCGCGTGCTCGACGATGAGGCTGGAGGCGAGGGGATCGTCTTCGATATCGGTGAGCAGCGGGGGCATTCGCGCCGTGCGCGCGTCGCAGGCCGCGGCGTCCAGCGCTTCCACGACCCGGGGCACGATCCCCGACCGAGGGGCGGGGAGGTTCGTGAACAGATGGTGCGACGCGCGAGGCGTGCGGGCGACCGGGTCGCGCCGGGCAAGCAGGAGAGCGCCCAGGTGATCGCGACGTTCTTCGACCTTGGCCAGCGAAGACCGGACCTCGTCGATCACGTCCGGCACCAAGGCCGGCCGACGAGACTGCAGCAGCCGCCACGCGTAGTGGAGGTACGGCTCATCGAGCTGCCGGCGATCGCATACGGCGGTGATCTCGGTGCGTTCCTGCGGCGCGCAGGGGCCGAGATCGCTCGCGTATCCTAGCTGGTAGGCTCGCCGAAGCAGCCCGCAGCCCGCGAGGCGGGGGTCTTCGGCTTTCGGGGGAGGGGCTTCGAGGCAGTACTGCAGGCCCGAAGGCTCGAACGCTTTCGACACCGACGTCAGCTGAGCCACGCCGCGGTTGTCGATGGTCAGCAAACCAACCTGCAAGAAGATCGCGATGTAGGCGGCCATGAGCCCCGCGCTTCGGGTCCGACGGACCCGAGCCGATCGACGCCGAGGCAGATGGCCGAAGGGATCCGTGCGCTCCACCCGAGGACTGCCGCCGGGGCCAATTCGGAGGTGGTGCTCGCTGGCTTGCCCCAGGCGACCGAGGTGAAAGACCGCGCTCGCGGCCAGCACGGAGAAGATGCCGATCGTGAAGCCCGCCCAGATGTCGAGCTGAGCGAGATAGTCGCCCCGCAGTCGCCCCAGCATCGTGGTGCCCACCGCGCACGCCGCGAGCAGGGTCAACGCGGTTATCGTCTTCGCCCCGATCCGCAATTCAGCTTACTCCTCGTCGACCGCCTTCACGCTGACGATCTTGTCATCGATGGTGATCCGCCGGTTGCGCGACTTGGCTTCCCGAAGCGCGGCGGCCTGGGCGCGGGTGATGTCTCCCTGGAATATCGGCGTCTCCTGAGCTGGAGAGTTGTCGGCGTGGGTGCACAACACGACGTGGTCGGTGATCTCGGGACCGTAGGATTCGATCTCCCTGAACACCGCGAACGCCCGCCGATAGCCCAGGGCGAGGTTACGGATCTTGTCTCCGTCGCTGTCGGTGTGGCCGTGGATGACCAGAAGGCGTCGATTGAGCCCGCCGAGGTCGAAGTTGAGCACTTCGCCCGAGTCGTCCTCGAATAGCTTACGAAAGACGTCGTGTCCCTCGGGGGTGAGATTGGACTTGCCCGACGGGAACAGAACGTCACCGGGCAGGCTAACGGTTCGCGTCGTCTCCTCACCCGTGGCGCGGGCCGCGCTCTCGTCGCGGCCCTTGTTGATCGACCACAGGATGACGAAGAACACCATCACGATGGTGATCAGGTCCATGTAGATGATCTGCCAGACCTCGGACTTCTTCCGCGGGATCCGCGGCAAAACGTATACCCGCCTCACGAGCCGACCCGCACTTTCGCTTTCGTCTCGACCAACACTTCGAGCGCTCGACAGAAGGTTTCGAAGTCGTAATCCAGCGCCTTGAGACGCTGGTCGAACCGAGAGGCGATGATCTTGTATACCGACGAGAACACCGCACCGTACAGCGTCGTCTTGAGCGCGAGCGCGAGTTGGGGAGAGACGAACTCGATGGTGACGTCGGCGCTGAGGCTGTCGAACATGCCGATGAGCCCGATGATGGTGCCGATGAGCCCGAACAAAGGCATCGCGCCGGCGACGAATTCAAGGTGGGCGCTCGAGTAGTCGTACAGCTCGTGGCACTCGGCGTAATACGCGTGGGCGATGTACTGCAGGTATTCGGAGGGCTCAGGCTGTCGATCGAGGACGGCGGCGATGTCTCGCGACAGCGGGTTGTCGGGAAGCTTGACCGTGACGCCGGGTTTGACCGGGCCCAAGGTCACCGTTCCCGTGGCGTCGGGACGGATCTGTAGGAACCGCTGGAGGGGGACCAGGGTCTCCTGCAGGTACGCGGCCTGTTGAATGACGTGTTTGCTCGAGAAGAACACGGTCACCGACGACAGGAACAGCTTCACCAGCTCCGCTCCCGTCACGTAGACCAGGAGCGCGAACGACACCATCAACATCGAGATGAAGTAGCTCTCGGTGACGAAGAAGATGGCGGCCGCCACGAACAGGAGGCCGCATCCCAGCAGCCCGAACACGCCGGCGCCCGCCGCCGCTTTGTTGATGGCCAGGCGGGACCGATTGACGGTGTCGAAGAAGAGCCGGTCGTCGTCTTCGACGCCGGACCCGGCCGACGGGGGCCTAGTCGTGGGATTGTTGTTTTCGGTCATGGGACGAAGATCCTTCGGCCGGCGGCACGTCATCTCGCCGGTCCGGACGATGGCCGCGCGCCTGCTGCGCCAAACGCTCGACGTAGATCGGGTGATACTGGACGGCCCGGTGTACCGAGAGCCCGAGGGCGCTCAGCACGACGAGGGTCACCGCGGCCGTCCGGAGCCATCGGGCCCGGCGTTCGTAGCGGTCCACCAGCGGTTCGAGGAAGAAGCGAGATAGCCACACGACTCGTTTGAAGAACGAGGCGCGGTCACGTGGGGGCGGGACATCATCGTCGAGTCGGGCGCGGACATCTTTGAGAATCGCGGACGACGTCGACTCCAGCTCGTCGATTCCGGCCCGGACGGTCAAGGGATCTTCGCGTCCCGTCGCCCGATACCACAGATACTGAAGATGATGATGGCGACCGTAGTGCAGGGCCGCGAAGGCGTCGGCGATGATCACCGGTGCGCGGCCCACGGCTGCGCTGGCCCCGGCTCGGACCGCCCGGTACACCGCGTGGCTCCAGCGCCCGGTTCGCGCTGCGGCCATGTCCACCGCGAGCGTAAACGTTTGCAGCTGGCTATCGCGGCGGACGATCTGACCCACGGCGTACGCAAGGCCGCCGAAGAGAAAGTCCTTGTCGGTGGGATCGGTATCGTCGTGGTCGTCGTCGGGGTCCGGTGCAAACCACTGGTAGTGCTCCGATAACAGCGCTCGCACGACCTCCAGGTCTTCGATGGTATCCGCGATCAACGGCACCCTTTCGCCCGGCTCTGGACGGACATAGCCGAGCAGGGTCGCGGCCTGGCCGAGCTGCTTTCGGTGGTGGCCGGTGGCCGAGGTCAGCGGTTCGCGCCGAAACAAGGGTATCCGGTTCGCGCTCACGGCTCGTCGGGCGTTGCGAATCCGGGTTCGGCCAAAGGACGATGGACCCAACACCCCCTCGGACCAGTCCGCCGGTGCGACGTCTTCGTCGACCCGTCGGTCATTCAAAGCGCCGATGGCCAGGCCAAGCACGCGCTCATCGATCACCACTCGGGCGGGCGTCGTTCCGCCGCCGTAGCAGTGCAGGCCTTCCCGGCGGCCGGGAAGAAAGATGATCGCATCGAGACGCTCGGGTTCGAGCGCCCAGCCCGTCCGGCGGAGGTATCCCGCGAAGTATCTCGAGATCTCCGGGTGCCACGGGTTGTCGGGGCTCGCGGAGCCGACGACCAACGCCCGGTCGAGGTACACGGCGAGCGCCCGCGTCCAGCTCGAGAGCCAAAGACGCGCGCCGAGACCCACCGCGGGGACCATCACGATGAATCGGGTCGACGCCGACCAGGTCCTGCCGTCGGTGGCGACCGAGATGGCGAGGGCAAAGGGTAGGTAATACGCGGCCAAGGTCACGATCCGGGTCGCACATACGAACAACCACGCCCGGATCAGTCGAAATACGTCGCGGTGGGCCACACGGTCGAGTCCGGGCAGCGCCGGGAACAGCAGGCCGACGTTGCTGATCAAGAACGCGCCCCACGCGGCGCCGCCCAGCAGTCCGACCGCCCAATGCCGGTCTTCGAGGGCCCCGAAGCTCAACGGCACGACGGGCGGAATCAGCTCCGCTTCGCGGGCGGCAACGAGGGCGAGGGCGCCGATGAGCGCCGACGTGGAGAGCCACGTCGACGGCCACCGTGTCGCGTGTAGCGGCTGTCCTGTGGCGGCCAGTCTTCGCGCCGCGATCAGGGGGATGAAGAAGAAGACGGCCGCCGCCGCCAACAGCGCGGCCAGGTCGCGGACCTTTGCTTCTGCCCCCGTGGGCTGAACGGTCGTGACTATTGCCGCGGGATCGGGGGCCGGGATCGCGGTCGACGGCTCGGCCCGTCCGATCCGGGTCCGATACGGCTTCTGATCCAGCAGCCCGCCGGGCGTGAGCACGGGAGCGAAGGCCTTGAGCAGGCGCTGGCGGAGCCCGAGCAGTCCGCCCGCGCCCTGCAGGGCGATCGCGCCTTCGGCGACCTGGGACGGGGTCCACGTCTCGTACAGCGCGTACCGCAGCGCGGTGGCGTCGGCGTTGGCAACGAAGACAACATCGACGCCCAAGCGCCCATAGCGGCGAACCCGGCACGCGGGATCGGGACCGCAGTCATCGGACGCCGAATCGTCTCGGTGGTAGATGCGGAGGCGCACGTAGGTCGCTAGCTCCCGGGCCAGGTGTTCGTTGAGGGCCGCGGCGAGCCAGGCTGGCGCACCGTTTGCGGCGCGAACGTCGACGACCACCGTGCCCGGCGAACGCGCGGGTGGTTGCGGCTTCGCGGGCGCGGCCCACGCCACCGCGACGCCCAAGACGGCGGCGGCCGCCGCACGAGGGGCGACCCACCTAGGGGCGGAGTGGATGGCGCGCAGACCCGCTTCGACGGTGTGCGGCACGGCACACCGAGTGGAGCCAATCCATCACGCGGAGTCAAAAGGAGAGACGGTGGATCGCTCTCGGGCGGGGTCAGTTCGCCTCGCCGGGATTCGTTTCGATCTTCTCCCAGTAGATGACGTAGACATCCTGAGCGACCGGTGCTGTCGACGTGGTGACGAAGCCGATCTCCTGCTTGCCGGACCTTCGAACCATCTTGTCGAGCCACACCAGCGGGCGTCGGTCGCGATCCCTCGCCGTTGGCCGGCCGTTCTCGATGAGGACGCCATCCAGAGCCCCCTTGGCCTTGGGAATGGCCACGAACGTGTACATGCCGGGCCGGCTGATCTCGACGGTGGTCGGCAACACGTAGTGTTGGTTCACGAAGTTGAACTTGTCGACGTCGGTTCGTTTCGACAGGTAGACCGGCCTTCGCGTCGAGTTCCACTCGAAGTCTCGACTCTGTTCGAGCAGCTTCACGAACACCGACGCTGCGTCGGCGGGCCACCGTTCGACCGCGAGGGCGCTGGGTACGCTCTTCTTATCGCCGTAGGCCGCACTCTGCACGGTCACGTCGACGCTGAGGGTGCTGGTGCCGGTCGCGAAGACCATGACGTAGGGCAGCCCGGTCGTGAACGGGAGGGGCATGGCCACCGGGGTCATCGGTTCACCTTCGGCCGGGTTGGCGCGCATCGATACGCCGAGCAGGGGCGCTTGTAGCCGGATGAGGTACAGTCCGGAGCGAGGCAGCAACACGGAGAAGTTCCGGGTCGCGACCCCGAACGGGTCTTCACCGAGGTTGATGACGCCGGTGAGCACGTCGCTGTCGTCGGGCGCGGGATGGCCGGTCATCGACGCGAGGGCGGTCCGTATCGCCGTCGCGGATACCTCGGGCGCGGATTCGAACTGAGCGAGTTGAGCTCTCCACTCTTCTTCGTACTGCACCGCCCGCTTGCCCTTCGGGTCTTCGAGCATCGCGTGAAGAAAGTCGAGGCGCTGCCCGAAGTTGATATCGGCGGCGTTCACCGTTCGTCGCCCGCCGGCGAAGATGAAGTTGCCGGAGCTAATGAGGCCGATGACCTTGCCCGAGCTGGCGATGATCGGACTCCCGCTCGCGCCGCCGGTGATCGGTAGGCCGTGATGGATCAGTCGGTTGCCCGACGGTTGGTTGATCATGAAGAAGTTGGTGAGCCGAATGATCTCGTCCTGTTGAACGACCGGCGACGGTTGGCGCAGAGCGCCCGGGAGGAGCATCTCGCTCGGATAACCCGCGAACGCGACCCGAATGCCCGGGCGCAGGGTCTCGAGCTCGTCCATCGTGGCCAGCGGCAGCGGGGCAGCCAAGCGCTCCGGTCGCTCGACCTTCATCACCGCCACGTCGGCGGGGGTCGCTGTGCGCATGAGATCGAGCCGGCCGCTCTGCCGCTGCACGGGCAGATATTCGTTCCAGAGCTTGATGAACTGCTTGAAGCCGGGGTGAAGATCGACCGACGTCACTCGATGACTGGCGTGAGGCGGGACCGACGACCGGACCCACAGCGACTCGCCCGTCTTCAGCCGATTGAAGGCATCGGCGACGTGGGCGTTGGTGGCCAGCATGCCGCGCTCGGTGACCCACGCCGTTCCTTGGGCCTGCTCGCCCCCCAGTCGGTCGGCCTTGACGACGAGGTACACCGAGCGGCTCACTTGATCGAGAACGTCGGCGGGGATGGTATCGACCTGCTCGTTCAGGAAGCTGAGCGTCTTGGAGAGGCTGTCGACGTTTTGGCTCACGCCCTCCAGGCCGCGGCGGGACTCGTCCACGGACGTCTTGACGTCCTGGAGGCGCGACTGCGTGAACAGCACCATCCCCGCCACCGCGGCCACCACGACCAGCGCCGCGGTGAGCAGGCGCTGATTGCGACGGCTCAGATCCGCGGACTGCAGATTCTGGCGGCCGATCTTCTTCGGCGCCGGCCGAGTGTCGATCACCTCCAGCCGCAGACGAAGGCGCTTGCCGAGCCGGATGTCGTGGGCGCCGTTCAATTCCATGTCTTCGATCGGCCGGCGCCCGTCGACTTCGACGTACAGATCCGTGTTCAGGTCGACCTGGTACCGGCCCAGACTTCGTCTGAACCCGATATGTTCGGCGCCGATGCCGTCGGCGAGAGACGACTCGGGCAACACGATCTGGCAGGCGACCGGATCTCGACCCACCACGATGTATCGGACGCTGCTGTCGAAGAAGTACTCTTTGTCGCCGGTCGCCGTTTCTCCATCGACGACGGTCACCTTGACCCCACTGACCCCACTGACCCCGTTTGCCACGTCGAACTCCTTTCCGCGCGGCCCGACCCCGGCGGGGTGCTTGCCGACGCGCGGGACAGTAGCATGGGCGGCCGGCTGCGCATCAGGGGCCAGGCCGCGGGGCGGGCGCGGACAGGGGAGCCCGACCGCTCCCGCCCCCCGGTCAAGGTAGGCCGGCGGAAAAGGAGGCGGCGAGCGCTCGACACGTCTCGGTAGTGGCGGCGTCACACGGCAGCCACGTTTCGATCCGAAGCTCGTCGAGCAGGACCGCTTGCGGAGCCTGAAACACGGTCACCGTAGTAATGAACCGCAGGTCGACATCGCCGGCCCGAAGGTGCACGACCAGCGCCGGCGACGAGGGTGCGCTGAGGTCCACTCGCCGCCAGTCTTCGGCGACGGTGGGAAGGGCGAGAACCTCGTCGAGGACCTGTCTCAGCGGCCCATCCCGCTCGGCGAGGACCTCCCGCTGGGCTCGCCACAGCAGCGCTTGTCCGATCTCGTCGAAGTTCACCAGCGCCGGCTGGGCGCCCGCAGGGTCGAAGGTCAGCCGGAGGAGGTTCAGACCGGTCGCTGCGGCCGGGTCCAGGTCGCCCATCACCATCCCGAACAGCGCCCGAGCCCCGTGGTTCAGGTCGACCACATCGTAGGTTCGGTCGATCACCACGAGCGGGAAAGGCTCGTGGTGATCCTTCATCAAGCGCAGGGCCAGCGCCACCTCCTCGGGAAGCGCGCGGTGAGGATCGGACTCCGGATAGACCGGGTCGTGACCGGCCGCTCGCAGCATCGCGTTCGCGTGGCGCAAAGGAACGTCGAGCGCGGTCGCGAGACGCACCACCATCTCCGCGCTCGGCGTGGAGCGCCCGGTCTCCAGGAAGCTGACGTGGCGACTGGACACGTCGGCGGCCAGGGCGAGGTCGAGCTGGCTCAACCCGCGTTGGCCGCGCCAGTGCTTGAGCAGAGCGGGGAACAGCCCCGCGCGTCCGTCGGTCTCGGGCATGGGCCGTCTCCTCGTGGAAGCTCCGAGCCATAGCAGCGCGGACCCTGGGCGTCACCTACCTCGGGAGGTCATTGTCGGCGCGGAACGCCGCGTGATTGACCCTTCGTCAGGAGGACCGTCATGGCGACCATCACCAGCTTCGAAGCCACTCAACTCTTCCACACCGCCCCTCAGCGCACGATCGACGTCGGCGCGGGGGAGGTTGCTTATCGACGCGTAGGGTCGGGTCCCGACGCGCTGTTCGTCCACGGGTGGCCCGTGAGCAGCGCCACGTTTCGCGGGCTGCTTCCTCATCTCGCCGACCACGTCACCTGTCACCTGGTTGACCTGGTGGGGGCGGGCGACAGCCGCTTTGATCGATCGACGATCATCAGCATCGACCGACACATCGAGACCGTTCGGCGTCTCATCGACGCTCTGGGGCTCGAGCGGGTGGCCCTGGTCGGGCATGACAGCGGGGGGATGATCGCGCGCCACGCGATGGCTGGCGACCCTCGCCTGACCGGGATGGCGCTGGTCAACACCGAGCAGCCGCAAGGGTTGACGTGGCGCTTTCGGCAGTTTCTGTGGATGGCGAAGGTCCCCGGGTTCGAGCACATCCTCGCCTGGGCGGCCATGAAGCCAGGCCTGCGTCGCAGCCCCTATCTGCTCGGGGACTGCTTCGTCGACCGCACCCAGCTCGACGGCGAGTTCGAGACGCTCTTTTTGGCCCCGCTTCGCGATGACCCGGATCGCCGGTGGGCGGCGGGGCGGCTGGCCCAGACCTTCGAGAACCGACACGTCGCCGGCCTCGCCGAGGCCCACGCTCGCATCGGGGCGCCAGTCCAGCTCGTTTGGGGCGAACGAGACCCGTTCTTCCCCGTCTCGTGGGCGCGGGAAATGGTCTCGTCATTCCCGGACGCCGACTTACACGTCGTCCCCGACGCGAAGCTGTTCGTCCACGAGGAACGCCCGCAGGCGGTCGCGGAGGCGATGTTGCCCACCTTGGCGGGCCGCCGATAGCGGGTTCGGTCCGCGATCGATCGGCAACTTCCGCTCTGGGACCCGGAAGACGGCCCCGGTAGGCTCACCGTCGCGATGGTCGGTCGACTGCTTTGGGTCCTGGTTCTGGTGGCGCTATCGACACCGAGGTCCGTCTTCGGGCAGTCGAGCGTCCATGACTTTCAGCTGAGCGGCAGCGCCTCGGTCATCAGCGAAGACTGCATTCGTTTGACCCCCGACCTCCCCTACGTCAGCGGCTCGGCGTGGTTCAAGCGCGCCATCGACCTGACCCGGCCCTTCGAGATGCGAATGAGCTTGGTGCTGGGGAGCAAAAACGAGCAGGGGGCCGACGGGATCGTCTTTGTCTTCCATCCCCGCATTCAGACCGGCTTTCGCGGAGAAGGCATGGGCTTCGCGGGCCTGAGGCCGTCGTTGGGTATCGAGTTCGATACCTATCGAAACGTTCACCTCAATGACCCTCAAGCCGACCACCTGGCGGTGATGCTGGACGGCCAGCGTTTCCATGGCGAGTCGGGGCTGGGGTTGGTGGAGCTCGACAACCTCGAAGATGGCGCGCGGCACCCGCTGCGCATCACGTGGGATCCCCAGCGCGCCGAGCTCAGCATCTATCTCGATGAGAAGCTTCGGGCCGCCTATCGCGGCGACGTCATCAAGCGCGTCTTCGGCGGGCAGACTCAGGTCTACTGGGGGATGACGGCGGGAACCGGCCGACTCAGCAACGACCAAGACGTGTGTCTCGACCGAACGTTTCTGAGCGTGTGAGCGGCGGACAGCGAAAGGCCGTCCGCCGCTCGTTCACGCCATCACTGGGCGCGCGACCAAACGTGGATGGCCGGAGGCGCGGCGGGACCCACCATAATCATCTCGTCCTGGACCACGACCCCGGCTCCGAACCCATCGTCCGGCATGGGGCGCTCGTCTTTCAGGTAGTACAGCTGACTCCATTCGCTCTGCTGCCGCTCGAATACGTACGCGGCGCCTGGTCGCTGGTCGGTCAGAAACGGGGTGTCGCCGAAGTTGTTGACCCCGCCCACTTCGCCGTTTTCCCGCGGGGCGCCGACGACGAGGCGGTCGCTCGTGAGCGCGACGTCGAAGCCGAACCATTGATCCGGGTGTTGGTTGCTGGCCTGCAGGCGAGCGGTCTCGCTCCACTGGCCGGTGGTCCGCTCGAACACGTAGACGGCGCCGGCCTCTTGGTCTTCGAGCGGCGACCCGACCGCGATCCGCTGGTCGTCGACCGCGACCTGGCAGCCGAAGCCCGAGGTGGCGGTCGCGGTGACGGGGACGATGATCTCGGGCTCGGCAAAGGCGTCGTCGCTGCGCTCGTACACCAACACGTAGCCGCCCTTGGTTTCGTCGTTGGCCGCGCCGCCGCCAGGGAGGCCGAGGACGAGCGCGGTTTCACTGAGGGCGACCGTCGGGCCCACGGCGCAGTCCACATTCCGCTCGGTGGTGTCGTCGGGGGCGGCGGGCGCCGGTCGGGATCGCCACTCGGTGCCGATTCGCTCGAATAGGCTCAGCGTTCCCGGGGGACACGAATTCGCCACCGCCAGCATCGTCTCCGTGGCCGACAGGCCGCTGATGCAGCGATTCGCAGGCACGACGTCGCTCAGCACGCCGTTCACGGACCACGTCTGCTCGTCTCGCTCGAGAATCCAGATGTCACGGCCGTAGGCCGCGAACAGCCAGTCGCCGGCGATGGCCAAGAACCGGCCGAGATCCGCGCCGTTGTCGGCGGTGGTGGCCGTGAACACCTGCGTCTGTCGCCACCCCTCGCCGTCCCGCTCGTGCAGGACCACCGCGCCCTCCTCGTAGACCCGATCTTGGTCATTGAAGTCGAACGCGGACCGAGAAAAGATCATGTGCGCGGCCAGCGCGTTTTCCGTGGCCACCATCGCGATCGCATCCACTTGGCGCACGCCCCCGATCAGGGCCTCGCTCTGGAGCGGAGAGTCGAACGGAACCCGCTGCACGTAGTCGAGACCCTCGGCCGTCATGTCCACCGCCTCGTCGTCGCTTCCGCAGCTCGCGACCGTGGCCGCGAGGGCGAGCATCCACCAGCTATTCGATTTGAATTTCATCTTTGTTGTCCTCTTTCAGTCAGATTTCTTTTGAGTAGAGGAGTCCGCGCCATCGAATCTCGACCGTGCCTTGCTGAGCGGCGATGAACGCCACCCACGGTGCGTCGTCGCTGGGCGCCACGTCGGCGCCGCTGCCGTCGACGGTCACCACCGGGTTGAGCCCCATGATCCGACGCTGAGGCCCGCGGTCGGAGCGTCCGAACACCACCACCCAGGTGCCTTCGACGTCGGCGTCATACGCCGTGAGCACGTCGAGGGCGGTGATGGCATCCGGCGACTCGTACCGCAGCGCGCCGTCGAGCTCGGGCGGGCCCGAGCCCACGTTCGGCAGAACGAGGGTCGTCGTGGCTTGGGTGACCCCGCCGCCGATGACCACCCGGTCGCCGCTGTCGAGCTGCCCTGGTCGGCGGGCGAGAAAACGCCCTTCGACGTCGTCCCTGAGCACCAGGCGGCCCTCGGCCGAATTTTCGACCGTCACCCCGTCGGCCGAAGTCACCACGCCGGCCGCGACCATCGTCGACCCTGCGCCGTCCCGGATCCTGGCCACCGCCGGCGCGCGCCCCAGCGCCAATAGCCCCAAGGGCACGGTCGCGCTGCGGGCGAAGGGCGGAACCACGTCGGGAACTCCGAGCTCGAACGAGAGGGCGTCGGGGGCCGTGACCCGCACCGGCTCGGTGCGGACCCGGACCTCCCCGTCCCACAGTCGAATCTCGGCGTCCCCGGTTCCGGTCGTCCGCAGGCGCGCGGCCCAGAACCGAGGCGCATCGATCGCCTGTCGAAACAGTCGAACTTCGACCACGCCGTCGTCGCTCGATTCGAAGCGGGGATCGGTGGTGTTGGCCAACTCGGGGAACGCCGTCACGACGTCGAGGCCGGGGGCGTAGATCGCGGACCATCCCTCGGGGACCACGAACAGCGATGACGGTGATGTCCACTCGTCGAGCTGGGCGTCGCCGCAGGCCGCGGTCGTGACGATGGCAAAAGCAAAGCCGGAAGCGATTCGCATGGCGCGTCCTCCTTTTGCCAGGCTGGGACCGCCAGGCGGGAGGCTCGGGCAACAAAAGATATTTTGCCTAAATCGAAGGCCCCACGGTCCTCAGCGATGACGGACGGGCCGTCAACCGGACCGGCGTCGGTGAAAAAATGGCGTGGACCTCGGCAGAAACTGCTTTGATCCGCCCTGTGCGGTGGATGGACGCCCATCCTGGTGCTCGGCCGGCGTTGTCCGAGCTGTACCGGCGCTACGGGGCCGTGGTTCGACGTCGGGCCCGGCAGATCACCGGCAGCGACGACGAAGCGCAGGAGGTGCTTCAGGAGCTGTTCCGGACCCTGGTCGAGACCCCTCAGGCCCTCGACGAAGTGCGCGAGCCGGTGGCGTGGCTGTATCGGGCGACGACCCACATGTGCCTGAATCGGATCCGCAATCGAAAAAACCGAGAGCGGATCCTGCGGGAGCAGGGCGAGGCCCCCGAGGCGCGAGAGGGCGACGCAGAAGCGGCGACGGTGGTCAAACAGGCGCTGCAGGGGCTGCCCGAGAATCTCGCCGTCGCGTTCGTCTATTACTACCTCGATCAAATGACCCACGCCGAGATCGCCACCATGCTCGGCTGTTCGCGCCGTCAGGTGGGATACCTCCTCGAGCAGGCTCACGCCCACCTGGAGCGGCTGAAACGGGAGGTTCAGGATGGCTAGTCTCCGCTCGGAGCTCGAACGATTGCGCACTCGCCGCGACGACCGCTGTGCGTCCGACCTGGAGCTCGACCGCCTGCTGGCGAGCGAGCTCGACGCGACGGCCGCGGCGAACCTGCGGCAACGGGTCTCGGCGTGCGCGCACTGCCGCGACCGGCTCTCGGCGCTCGAGGCCGACCGTGAGGCCTTCCTCGCCGGCTCGATGCTGCCGTTTGCGGATTCTCCCGCACCGAGCGAACGGCGCCTGCCGGGGGCCGAATTCCGCCCGGATCCGAGCGAGGGTTGGCTTCGCGTTCTGCGGCCTCGCCGAGGCTGGTTCGGCGCCCCGGCCGCGGGGGCGCTGGCGGCAGCGGCGCTCGCAGCGGTGTTCGTCGGACTCGGCGTGCCGCCGGACCAGACCCGGATGAAGGGCGCGGACGGCTTCGGATACACGGTGGTGGGTGCGGATCTCCGAATCCGGGGTGACGAGACCACGGCCCGCGCGCGTCCCGGCGATGAGCTGCAGTGGCGGTTTCGGGTCACGGCCCCCCGCTACGTGGCCGTGCTCTCGAGAGACGACACCGGTGCGGTCTCCGTCTATTTCCCGGCCGGGCTTCGCGCGGCGCGGATCGCGGCCGGCGCCGAGCAGGTGCTTCCGATGGCGCTGCGTCTGAACGACAGTAGTGTCGAAGAGGAGATCTTCGGGGTGATCTGCACCGCTGCGGTGGAGATTACGGACCTCGAAGCGGCCATCGTCGCCGCCGAGCCCACCTTCCCTGACGGCTGCCACGCCCATCGACGCCGGCTTTCGGTGCAGAGGGTGCCGTGAGGCGCAGGGCGTTCGTGAGCTCGCTGGCGCTCGGGTGGCTCGTCGCGCTCGGCGCGGCCCACGCCGAAGAGCGATTCGCGGTGGTCATCGGCAACAACATCGGGGAGGCGGAAGAGGTCCCGCTCAAGTACGCCGAGGCCGACGCGGCGCGAGTGGCGGCGGTGCTTCGGGACATTGGGTCGGTACGGGCCGAAAATCTGGTCCTGCTGCAAGGGCAAAACGAAGAGGCCGTTCGTCGGGCGCTGATCGCCATCAACGAGCGAATTCGGGCCGGTCGCCCCGCCAACACCACCCTGATCGTCTACTACTCCGGACACGCCGACGCGGGGGCGCTTCATCTCGGCGACACGACATTGAGCATCGACGAGCTGCGAGGCCTCGTTCAGGGATCCGCGGCCACGTTTCGGCTGTCGATCGTCGATGCCTGCCGCTCAGGCGGCCTCACCCGGGTGAAGGGCGGCACGATCATCCCTCGCAGCACGGTCATCGTTCGCGACGATGCCGTCGGCGAAGGTACGGTGTTCCTGACCGCGACGTCGGCCGACGAAAACGCCCAGGAGTCGGATCGAATCCGAGGCTCGTTCTTCACCCATTATCTGGTGACCGGTCTGCTGGGTGCGGCCGACGACGACCGGGACGGCGCGGTGGATCTCAACGAGGTGTACCGCTTCGCGTACGACAACACGCTGCGGGCATCGAGCCGGACGCTCGGGGGACAGCAGCATCCGACCTTTCATCAGGAGCTTCGAGGCAAGGGGGAGATCGTCTTGACCCGCTGGTCGGCGCCGGTGGACCGCGCGTTCTTCACCTTTCCCGCCGGACAGAGCTGGTTGCTGATCCGAGGTTCGGAGCAGGGCCCCATCGTCGCGGAGGTCAACGCGTACAGCGCGAACCGCACCATCGGGGTGAGGCCGGGTCGCTATTACCTGATGGGCCGGGCGTCGAACGCGCTGCTCGAAGGCGCCACCGACGCCGGGCGGGGGGCGCGGATCGCCGTCGAACGGCTGGACCTGACGAAGACGGACTACGCCCGTCTGGTGAGAAAGGGAGGCGCGTTCGCCCCTTCCGTCGCCTACGGGGTTGCGGCCGGGTACCAGCTGCGTTCGGGCCTCTATGCGGACAGCGGGCCGTGCCAGGGCGCGTACGCCGAGTACGCCGCGGACTGGGCGGTGGCCACCGCCGTTGGCCGCGTCGGTTATTGCGCGGGGCGGTTCTCGTTTCGAGGGAACGACGGCACCGCCGACGAGCTCGACCTCGGGATCCGGGGGCGACGGGTGTTCGACCTCGGTCGGTTCAGCATCCGACTGGGCATCGGTGCGGCATTGGCGATCCTTCGTCAGCGGATCACGCTGACCGACCGCGCCGGCGACCAGTCCCTATCGATCCGGGAGCAGAGAACCACGTTCGGCGCCCACGGCGATCTCAGCGTCGGCGCGTCGTACGCGCTGCCGGCCGGGTTCTTCGTCGGCGCCGAAGGTCACGCCATGCTGTACCTGTTCGAGGTTCAGCAGACAGACTTGGATCCCGGGCTGGAACTTCGTTTTGCTTCGCGACTGTCGGCGATGATCGGCAAGCGATTCTAGTCGGTGCGACGTGGTCGCCCGTCAGCTACTATTGTCTTGCGCGTCCTGCCCGTTTGGCTTCGTGTAGAAGCGACCGAGACAGAGCGCCAACTCCCTGCTGTCGATGGGTTTTGCAATCACCTCCTCAATGCCGACCGATCGAAACCGCTCCTTGTCAGACTCAAGTGCACTTGCGGTCAACGCAACGATTGGAGTCGACGCCATCCGAGGGATTTGCCGAATTCGACGGGTCGCCTCGACGCCATCGAGCTTGGGCATCTGGATATCCATCAGCACCAGGTCGAATTTGTTACGCCGCACGCTCTCGACCGCCGCTGCGCCATCCTCGACGACGGTTACGGCAACGTCCATTCGCTCCAGGAGCTTCACGATCACCCGCTGGTTTACGATATTGTCTTCCGCTACGAGCACCCTCATCCCGTCGAACTCCGGTGGCGCGCAGGTGGCCGCTGTCTGCTTTGCAGGACCGTGAGAATCGCCAACCCTCGACAGAGGAAGTAGTACCTTGAAGATCGAGCCTACGCCTACGCAGCTCTCCACGGAGAGGCGACCTTCCATGAGCTCGACGAGCCGCTTCGTGATGGCCAATCCCAGACCCGCACCTCCGTGATTTCGGCGATCGCACCCCGCGACCTGAGTAAACTCTTCAAAAACGAGGTCGAGTTGGTCAGAGGCAATGCCGGGGCCCGTGTCTTCGACCTCGAGGGTGATCTCCTCCGCTCCGGCACGGGAGGACCCAGCCAAGATCCGGACGGTGATGCATCCAGAATCCGTGAATTTTATGGCATTACCCAGAAGGTTTCGGAGGATCTGTGCATACCGGTTCGCGTCAAGATTGAATAGAACCCCTTCCGGTACTGATGTCTTCAGTGCCAGCTCGAGACCCTTTTCGGTGGCGAGCGGTCGCATGAGCGAAAGTGTTTCCCGAGTCTCCGTCGCTATACAACTCGGGCGTGGGTACAGCTCCAGCTTCCTCTCGTCGATCTTCGAAAGATCGAGAAGGTCATCAACGACCACCCGGAGCGACTGCGCCGAGTGACGCACGATCTCGACGAGGTGTCTTGCTGCCGGCGGCAGATCATGATCCTCGGCGAGCTCTGCACACAGGCCAATGATCCCGTTCATCGGGGTTCGAAGTTCATGGCTGACGTTGGCCATACGCTGACATCGAGCTCGCATCGCCCGTCGTGCGGAATCTCGATCTTCCACGAGCGCGCCGTGGGAGGTCGATAAGGCCGCCATCTTCTCCTGGAGCTGATGCTCCGCGTCCTTGAGATGGGTAATATCCGTATAGACGCCGATCAGCCCCGTCACCTCGCCCGCGCGATCCAATACCGGCGCCTTACTTGTACTCAGCCACGCCGTCTGTCCGTCTCGCTGCTGAGGTTCTACGACGTTGGTGAGGGAAGTCTTGGAGGTCATGACCTCTCTGTCGCACGTGTGAAAGAACTCGATCTGGTCCTCCAAGAAGCCCAGATCGTAATCCGTTCCACCCCTGACTTCGTCTACCGACATGTTGAAGTCACTTGCGAAGACGCCATTGACGTCTTGAAAGACGTGATCGCGGTTCTTCCAAAAGACCCGGTGAGGCCGCGGAATAGCGCGGAACGCCGATCGAAGCGATTCCAACTGAATTCGCGTAGCTCTGAGCTCTTCTTGGATGCGCTCGTTAGCGCTACGCAGCTGCTCAACGAGCTGCTGTTCTCCAACCGCTGGTGTTTGTGTCCGAGGGCTGCGCTTATCAACTGAGTCGACGAAGGCGCATACTTGATCTCCAAGCAAGCGGCAAAAGCCCGCGCCAAAGCTCAGCTCGGCGCGAGGTACTCGGCTCGACGACGGCCCACGTTCGGCGTCGGAGCCAGACGGCGTCCCGTCCGCCGAATGCTCCTCCCAGTCTGCACCGCAGCGGTGGCACTTCCCCATGACTTGAGCATCGATAGATCTGATAAGTGTTGGAGCTTAAAGACGTGAAAATACATGTATTCACTCCGCTGGGTATCTCGGTACGTGTTCCAAAGCGAATTGAAGCACCGGAACACCGGGCGTTCGAGTCCCCCGCTGGCAAAGCGTGACCGGTCGAGGCGAAGATGACGGTAGGTATCAGAAGACCAACTACCAAAGTCGCGGACTTGCAGGGCCTCTTCACCGGTTGCTGAGCTCCTACGGCGGCTTCCGAACTCGGTCGTGAAGAGGGTCATGCGATAGACGCGGCCGTGGCCCCTAAATCTGCCCATTCATGGTCAGGAAGCCGCCGAGTTCGTTGTCGCTACCCCTTAAGCGGCCAGGCAGGAACACCCCGACCACACCCCGAAGATAGAAGTGTGAGCCAAGGGACCATTTGATCTTGAAATCAAGTTCCGTTCCAAATACGCCGTCGCCGTTGACTCTCTCCACCGAGCGGAAATGGTTGACCGCAGCGACAATGTCCAGGCCGATACTGCTCAGACCAACACCGATATGACCCCCGACGTCGACCAAGCCAAGATTTTGCGTGTCTCGTGAAATGTTGAGGAAGAAGTCGAGCTCACCGTAGTACTTATGGTTTAGTGCGTAGAGTGTGTCGAACGTCCCTTGCTGCGTGCCGTCTCCGGACAGGATCGTCGCGTGTGTTGATGCGCGAATTCCGGCCGGACCGATATCTGCGACTTTGCGTTTGAGTTCCAGGCTCGCCAGGTATGCTGATATCGTTTCGCTCGCCATATCGCCAAATTGGTAATACAGCTCTGCTACGGCCTGCAGCATCGGATGGCTCCCTTGAGCGAACAGTCCAACCGTATGCCGTTCGACCTCCAGGTCGCGCTCAATGCGGAAGACGTACAGAGCCGATGTCGTGAGCCAGTCCCACTTATAGTTGGCGTGTCCGCCGACCATGTGACGTTCTGCGGTCCGCCCGTCGGGGACGTTGCCTTCCGGGAAGGTCTCGTCTTCCTGTAGAAGCACCCCGAAGGCCTGCAGCTTCAGCGACCGATATGCGAGCATGAGTCGCGCACCGTCGAAGGATATGCCTCGCTGGGACCAGGGCAGGCTACTGATGATTCGCTTGTTGTCGAGGTCGATCTCCTGGCGACCGACGCGGAGCACGCCGAAGTCTCCGGCGAAGAGTTCGACGTAGATCTGATGCAGGTCGAGGCCGTTCGCGGTCGGATCCAGCTGGTTGTCCTCTTCGCCCCACAGGCGAACGTCCTGCACTTGCACGAAGGTCCGGATCCAGTTCTGGAAAGACACGTCCGCGGCGAACCGCGCCCGATGAGTCACTACATTTAGGCCATCACCAGAAACGAAATCCTTGCCCGTATGACTGAGGAACCGGGGACGGTACCCGATGGAGAACCCCAGGTCGATATCGGAGGACATCGTTTGCCGGAGCTGCAGCGGAGATGTGAACCTCAGCGGCTGGGCGTCCGGCGCGGCCGCATGAGACGTGGAAGCCAGATGCGAGGCCCCCACGGTAGCACAGATAGAAAGGAACCACATCACACGCATACAATCTCTTGTCGGAAGCGCGAAAGCGCACTTTACATCCAATTGACGGACGACCGGATCGCAGCGCTGCGTGACTATAGATATGCCTCGATGCGGTTGACCAGCTCGGCGGGATCGCCGGTCTTTTGAATGAACCCGTCGGCACCGGTCTTCGTCGCGAGGAGCTTCAGCGCAGATGCATCCTGATCCGAATGCAGGAGAAGCTTCGCGCTCTTGAGCCCGCTCAGCTTCTTGAGCGACTTGATCAGACCCTCGCCATTCAGGCCCGGCATGTTCACATCGACCAACACGACCTCCGGTTCGCTATCCTCGATCCGCAGTGATACGCCCACTTCGTTGCCGAAAGTGGTCACGTCCCAACCCACTCCTGCCAAGGCCATCTGCACGGTCATCAGTACGATCTCGCTGTCGTCTACTACTGCAACACGTCTTGCCATTTCATCCCCTTTTGATGCCTGCGGCATCCGCAATGAAGTTCGCTATGTCGTTCTCCGGCAGCACGACCTCCGCGGCGTCGAGCTCCCGTGCCGCTCTCGGCATGCCGTCGATGACCGAAGACGCGCCGTCCTGTGCTGCGGTCCTCCCCCCTCGGTCTCGCAGTGCCCTCAGGCCACGCGCGCCATCTGTCCCGATGCCCGTCAACACGATGCCTGTGCTGCGTTCGGGCGCGTGTAAGGCCATGGATTCGAACAAAACGTCCCCCGATGGGCAAAAACCGGAAACGGCGTCCGTTTCATAGTCGAGCTCGAGGCTCCGAGATGCCGACAGCCTTAGATGACAGTCGGGCGGAGCAACCCAGACCTGGCCAGGGTTCAACAGATCTCCATCGTCAGCCAAGTTGACGTGAAGAGTGGTCGCTTCGTCGAGCCAATCCACGAAGCTCCGCTCGAATCCATCCCACATGTGTTGCACCAGCAGGATGCATCCTGAGAAATGGTCCGGTAGGTCGGAGAGTATCTTTCGCACCAGCCGTGGACCGCCGGTGGAGGCTACGACGCCGAGCAACGGAGTCTCGGCGCCGGCCCTTCGGTTCACGGTTTTGCCTCTTTCGCGCGTGCCCATGCGCCGGTTGTGGTTGACGATTGGGATCGTCGACAGCAGCACGAGCTCTCGTTCCAGTTCTTCGGTCGCTCGCCCCTTCGGCCACGCCAAGACTTCCAGCAGGCCAGCGTGCTTTGCCCGCCCGCGTTCCTCCGGGATTCGGTCGCCGCGGGCAAGCCCCACGATCGGGATCCGAGCCTCACGGGAGAGCTGATCGATTCGCTCGGTCAGCTCTCGGGCGTCAAGATCAACGCATATGAGGGCCGCGCCCGCCCCTCGAGCCATCGAGACCATGTCCTCGAAACACCGCGCGTGCAGCATATCGACCCGAGAAGACGTGTTCTCGGCGAGCTGCATGAATCTGCGCTCGTCAAGGCTCCCGACGACGACCACAAGCATGTCTAACGCCCCTCAAGGACGTACTCGAAGGTCCTTTTCAGCTTCGATTCACGAAAGGCGCCCTTGACCAGATACGCGTTCGCGCCGGCTTCGACGGCGCGTTGCTTGTCTTCCTGCGAGTCTCGTGTCGACAACACGATGGATGGAATGGTGCACAGGCGATCGTCTCCTCGGATCTTCTCGAGTAGCCCAAATCCGTTCAATCCCGGCATATCGAGATCCGTGAGGATGATATCGGGGACTATTTTCTCGAGTTTCTGGAGGGCATCCAAGCCATCGGTCGCCTCTAGGGTCGTGAAGCCCATGTTGGCGATGGTCGTGGTCAGCATCTGGCGAGTCAGCTCGGAGTCTTCGACGACCAGGACTTTCAGGGCCGGCTCCGCATCACTCGACTCGACGGTGGGCACTTCACTGAGCGCAGTGCCGCTGCGAGTCGCGCGCTGGAACAACGTGGGTACGCTCAAGAACAAGACGACCTCACCGCCTTCGATAAGGGCGGAACCCGTCGTATACGTCGCTCTCGAGATAAACGGGCTTCGTTTGAGCTGAACCAGTCTGCGTTGTCCGCGGACGGAACGAATGGCGAGGCAGACGTCTTGGTTCTGGTACCGAAGGTGAAGGGCCAGCAGATCACCGTCGACGCGGGTCAGCTGTTGAAGGCCCAATATGTTCCCCAGATCCGCGAAGGGCGTAAGGCCGGCGTTGCTCAGCTCGACGAAGGCCCCGCCTTCGGATCGCCGCACGGCGCTGCGGTCGAGCTTCAGGACCTCCACGACGTTCTCGGCGGGGATGGCGGCCAGACCTTCGGCTAATTGAACGAGGAGAACGTCGCTTAACGCCATGGAGACCGGGACTCGAAGGTGGAAGGTGGTTCCCTTACCGACCTCACTGACGACACGGACTGACCCACCCAGGGACTCAAGCGTCTTCCTGACCACATCAAGACCGACTCCGCGTCCCGAAAGATCGCTGACGGCCTTTCGAGTCGTGAAACCTGAAGCGAAGAGGAACTGGTACAGTTCGTCGCAATCGAGCTTCGCTGCAGATTCGTCGTCGAGCAGCCCGCGCCTGACGATGGTCTGCCTGATGCGCTGGGGGTCAATACCTCGTCCGTCGTCTTCGATTCGCACCTCGATGCTTTCACCGCTCTTGCGGGCCGCAAGGCGGATGATGCCCACCTCTGGCTTCCCAGCGCGCTCACGCTCCGACGGCTCTTCCATCCCATGGTCCACGCTGTTGCGGATGAGGTGGAGCATCGGCTCTTCCAAAGCCTC
Source organism: Myxococcota bacterium (assembly GCA_028289325.1). Lineage (GTDB taxonomy): Bacteria > Myxococcota > Kuafuiibacteriia > Kuafuiibacteriales > Kuafuiibacteriaceae > JANQQN01. The sequence goes on from JANQQN010000278.1 coordinate 54,040, forward strand.
GAGCACCTGTTTGTCGATGGCAACGCCATTGTCCTCGATGAGGATTCGGATGGCTTTATCCTGCTCGTCGGCCAAGTCTCTTATGGCGCTCGGATATTTGTTGAACAACGTCGTGATCCGCAACAGGCGCATGGCTCGCACCGACTCCTGAAGCGATCCGGAGACGAGCTCACTTTCGAAGACCTCAGTGCTCAACCGCTGAACGCGGTCGACCATCTCTTTGTGTAGCGCGCCTAGCTTTTTACACGTATTGAGAGAGGAGCGGACCGCATCGGCCATGCCGGTCTCCTCGGCAAGATCAGTCAAGCCCGCTTGCATGACTTCCCCCGCTCGAACGGAATCCCGCATGAGACGAACCAGGTCATTCGCCAAAGACTTGGTTTGCGCCTGGCGGAGACTAAACTGACTCGCCTGGTCAGACAGCTCGGTCACCGATCGCGATGACACTGAGATGAACTGATCGCCTTTGCGTGCTGGTTCCTTTCTCCGCTTGGACTGGGCCTCGGCGTCTCCCTTCGAAGCATGTGCTTCGGACGTGTCGGCCGCGCCTGTCTCCGCCGTGGCTTGCGAGGCTTCCGCGACGTCGATGTCTTTCCATCGAACCGTGTCGCCGGCCTGAAAGGCCTTGACCGCCGTGTCGAAAGCGGCGCCGACCTCGGCGTGGCCGGGTCCGAGCGCCGAGAGGTCCGTCGAGATCAACTTGGCTAGTAGATCGAGCCCTCGATAGATCCCCCGCAGATGATCTCTCGGTATCTGGAAACCCAGGTCCCGTGCGGCGACCAGCAGGTCTTCGGTGCGATGAGCGACCTGGTTTATCGGGGCCAGGGCGAGCATTCGAGATTCCCCCTTCAGGGTGTGAATCTCCCGCATGACACGCTCGACGACGTCCGACTGATCGGGGTCGGATTCGAGCGACATGAGGTCGGCGTTGAGCTTCGCCAAGCGGTCTTCGCTCGCGGTGCGAAACTTGGCGAGAAGCGTCAACCTGAGTTGTTCCGGTGTCATGTTTCTCCTGCCGTTCGTTGCAATACTCGGCTGGGTTCCAGCTCTAGCCCGATGCCCTGCTCGTCCTCCACCCAGCCGAGACAGCCCCAGGAGCTCCACCGAGAGAGCAGGGTCGGCAGCGGCTGCGTGGGGCCGGTGGCCGTAATCTTCAGCGACCTCACGTCGAGAGTGAGTATCCGACCGTCGGGGGCGGCGATCTCCAGTGCGCGCCGCCCTTCGACGATCGGCAACGGCATGCCGAGCAGTTCTTCGAGGGAGGTGTGCGCATCGACACTCGATGCGTCGTGGATACGACGGACGCTGAGGCCGTCGACGAAGATACGATGCGGTCCCGCCGGGCACAGAATCATGGGGCGGTCACGGGTGAGGTCAGCCACGCATCGCCTCCAAGAGCTTCGGTACGACAAGACATCCTGTCGGTTCGCTGTCGCGGATGAACTCGGAATCCAATACCTCCTGCACGCGACTATTCTGGATGAGGTTGGGTGCGAGCAGGGCTTCACGGCGGACGTGGGTAACACCTTTCGCCCGTGACACGCGGAACCCCGCCTCCAGCTCGCCGCATTGGACGACGACGATCTGGAGCTCTTCCTCGTCGCGCCCGCCGCGGTCTTGTTTGATTCCAAAGAAGGCCGCTACGTCGACGACGACGATCGTCCGACGGTGATACCCAACGAGGCCGAGTATGTGTTCGGGCGTGTGGGGTAACGGAACCACCGACTGGTCCTCGATCACTCGCTCGACGGCTTCGGCGGGAATGGCGAGCTGCACCGTCGACACCGAGAAGGTGAATAGAGCTGCCGTATCGGTTTCGTCTCGAGTCATGGGTTGATCTCCGATATGCCCAAAAGCAGGTCAGCGGTTCTTGCCATATCGAGATGCAGATCTCGCGAGGCCGCGACCTGCTCCAGGCGCTGGTCGACGAGCGTTTGGGCTCGACTAGGGTACGTATGAACGCCGTTGACCAGCTCGTGAGGCGATTCGAAGCTCAGATGCCGGTTCTGGTGTAGGGCTTCGCGAGCGCGAGACCACTCGAGTTCGGCTTCGAGCATTCGACCCCCTCTTTCGTAGCTCAGCGCGAGGAGAATCCGGCACGGCCACGGCAGATCTTCCGAAGACGCGAGCGAGACGAGACGAGAGAGCACGTCGGGAACGCGGTCCGTACGATACTGAACGAGAGCCCAGAAGTAGGCGGCCTCTCCGCACTCAGCGTTTAGCGCGAGAGCTCTGGCGTAGTTGGCCTCCGCCGCGCTAGTGTCGCCCCTTTGCATCATGATGTGGCCAAGCGCAAGATAGGCCGTCGTGTCAGCGGGGCGGTCTTGCAAATGGTCGTTGAGCGCGCAGATCGCAGACTCGTACTGCTCCCTTGATATGTACATCAAAGCTGCCTGCAGGCTGTCCCGACCGTCGGCGTCCGGCGGACCTACACTGCTGTTTGTCGCGGGCAGAATACCTTTGCTGCGAACGTAGTATGTTACTCCGGACGGAGTCTGTGTCGCACGAATCGGCGCCCTACTGTGGAGTACCGGGTCGGCCGCACCCAGCCACAGACTTCCGTCCGGCGCTAAGGCTGACACCATTCGTTCTATGACCTCGTCAGTCGTCTCCCTTGAGAAGTAGATGAATACGTTTCGACACAATATGAAGTCCCACATCGATCCGCTTCGGGGTCGCGGGAGAACCTCGTCCATGAGATTGCTGACCTCGAAGCGAATTCCGTCGAGCATGCCTGGATTCAATCGCCAACGCCCCGGTCGCTCCTCTTGGAAGAAGCATCGATGGATATCCGCTGGCACTTTGTTGATTGACCGATTAGAATAGCCGGCACCGGCTGAGGCTTGGCGAATCACGACGGAATCGATATCCGTACCCAAGATCTCCGCCTGAACGCCACTTCGCCGCAGGAGGAGCCCGATACTGTAGACTTCCTCTCCCGTGGAGCATGCCGCACTCCAGATTCGGACCGGACCACCCCGCGCGTCCGCCTTGGCCGCTGCTTCTTCCGCCAGCGCGCGTAGCTGCGACGCATGTCGGAAGAATGACGTCTCGTTGATGGTGACGGTGCTGATGAGCTCCCGAAACTCGGGGTGACTCCCGGGGAGCTGCTCAAGCCACGAGATGTAGTCGGCGTCGGCTGAGAACCTCGATCTGCCGGGCATTCTCTGTAGCACGGCATGAACGTCGGGCATGTGGAGCGATTCTCGCTCGATTCCCGTGGAGGTCTTGACCAAATCGACAAGTCGGCCGACGATCTTGTCCACTCTGAACCTCAGTTGGCAACTTTGAAGCGGGCGACCATGTTCGACATTTGGTCAGACCGCTCCGAAAGCGCGTTGGCGGTGGCCAGCAACTCGCTGCTCGATCCCACGAACTCCTTCGCGACGGACGCGATTTCGCTCATCGTCTCTGCGACCTGCTGGGTACCCGTTTGCTGTTGTCCTACTGCGAGGCTGATCTGGCGTGCCGCGGACGTGTTCTCTTCAGCGATCTTCGTGGCTTCGTCAGTCGCGAGCACGGTCGCATTGACGCTGGCTTGGATGTCGGCGGTGAGGGTCTTGATGTCGTGTACGGATCCCATGACCTGCTCTGCCAAGCGTTGCATCTGGGTCGCCACGAGCGAGAATCCTCGACCTGCCTCGCCGGCCTTCGTTCCTTCCAGCGCGGCATTCAGCGCCAGTAGGTCGCTCTTGTTCGCGATCTCCTTGATGCTCTCGAGGATGGTCGCGATTCGGTCTGTCGCTTTCACGAGGTCGTTGATTCGGCGGCTGATCTGCTGATTGTTCTTCTGGTTCAACTGCGCATTGTCCAAGACGCTCTTGCCGGTATCCGCGATCTTGTTCGCAGACGCCAATAGCTGCTCCATCGTCCTTTTGGTTTGCTGTACCGCGCTCGCTTGTTGCGACGCACCGGACTGTTGCTGCTGCGAGCTACTCACCAGGCTGTTCGCCGTGTCGGTCAGCGACGTTGAGCTTTCCTTTAGATGGTTGATCAGCCCAACCGTTGCGCTGTTGAGCTCAGTAAAGGCGCGCGCGAGGTCTCCGATCTCGTCGTTTCTCTCAATCTCGAAACGGCCGCGCAGATCACCTTCCGCGGCAGCTCGAACCACACTGGAGAGCTCAAGTACGGGCTCTGTCACTGCGTTCACGAGACGCCAGGAAAGGGAGATCGAAACTAGCGCAGAAACAAGAATCAGAATGATGGAGATGGCAACCAGACGAAAGCTCTTTTCGGAAACGGCCACTGCCGCCTCTTCGGCCTGGGACTTTGCATCCGAGAGGCGCTGACTCACCAGGGCATGAGCGTGCTGGGCGACGTCCGTTGCTCCGGATACACGTTCGTTGGTCCGAAGACGATCGCCTTCGAGGAATGCTGCCGCCGCATCATCCATGATCTGATTGTACTCGGTGAGCCACTTCGCCGTCTGTTCGTCGGCGTCCATTGCCGCCAGTATCTGTTTCTTAGCCTCCTCGGCTTGATCGAGGAATCGATCCTGAAGCGTCAGGAGGTTCGCGATCCTAGCAAACCGCAGCTTCGAGAGGCCATTCGAGGCCTTGGACATCGCTTCGGATTTTTCGAGGCTAGCGGCCTGTACATGGATGAAGTGCCGTGACTGAGCGGCCTCCCATGCTACGAACAGCATGGAGACGATGAGAATAAACAGAATAGAACCGTTGATGCACACGATCTTGTGTGCGAGAGGCGCGTTCTTGAACCAGGATTTGACTCGAAGCATTGTCTAGACTCCTTGCGCCTTGGACCTCGAGCGAAGGTCGTCGCTAAGCCGTTTAAGCATATAGTTAATGTATTTTGCTTCTTGGAAGACATGCGAAGGGGACTTGACGCCCGGGTCGGTGCCAAACGGCGTTACGGAAAATATTGATAAAGGTCGCTTCAATAGGTTGATGTCCGCGATGACGATCTGGGTTTGAATGAGCACGTCGATGGGGCGTACTTCAGTATACTCGGACATCGTCGGGACCTTCGTTGGTGAGCTTCCGAGCTGCGAGTGCAAGTCATTGATCTGACGTCGCACCCTCAACACCTCGCCGAGGACGTCCTTTGGCTTCTTACCGTCAACGAAGGGTGATAGGTTCTCTCCGTCCGGCCGAAGCCCATAGATAGCGCTGACGAGCTGTTTTCGCCGTTCGGACTTCTCTACACGAGCGCCGAGTTCGAGCAGCACACGTTGCAGATCCGCCCTGGCGCGGACTACTTCGACGAAGGTGACCGACGGCGTCACCCTGTCCTGCCCGCTGAGCGAGATCGCCTTGACCAGCACGTTCTGCATCCGCGAGAAGACCTGGACGGGCGTTTTTCCTTTGAAGGATCTCCGTACGATCCGTGAGCTGTCGATGCCGAGACCGGCAGCAAGGCGTCGATAGCTCTCGAGTAGCATGTCGACGATCGTCGCGACGTCGGCCGGGCTGTATCGAATCGGACTTGCGACGACCAGGGGGATGGTTTGTAGCTGCTGCTGCCGCTGGTAGTCATATGTCTCGCGCATCGTCGCCAAGGCGATCTGATAGACGTGCATCGGCTTGACGTCGGTTTCATGGAACTCGGGCTCGCGCGGCACCTTGCGATTGAGTTTTGTCAGAACGGTATCCTGGATACGCTCTAGCTCATCGACGGCGGAATACACGTCACTGGGCGTCGTAGCGGCTTGCGCAGTGTCGACAAATGCCAGCAACACAGACAGTGTTCCCAGGATGCGGACGGTGTGTTGGTAGCCGGGTTTTATTCTGCGGAACAAAGGCCATGCCCTCCTGCCTGCTCTATCGGTGCCACGTGTATGCTGTTGAGTGGGATCGTTTTTCGTGAGTGCGCTGTCGTCAGCGAGCGAATTCGTGTCCGGCGCTGGCGTTATGGCCCCCGCACCTCCGCGGGGCGCCGCACAGCAATGTTCCTTGTCGAGGAAGCCGATTTGGGCGGCTATCGCAGACGTCTCACGTGCATCACGTCTGTGGGCGATACGGAGGACTTCTTAGTCCGAGACGCGAACGCGGTACTCTCCGCAGGGTTCGCAGCGGGAGTCCGGGAGGGTGCGTTCCCGGCGCCGTTCATTCGACCACGGTTAGTCGGGGCGGTCGTTCGGCCCGAGCTCGGAGGAGGTTGGGCGCTCGTCGAGCTTGAAACGCGATACGAGACCACCGAGCTTCTCAGCCGTTTCGGCGACGTTTCGGGCCATCGAACGAGTTTGGCTGGCGAGTGCGGTCGTCTCCTGGACGGCGCACACCATCGACGTCGAGCTCTCACCCGCGATCTCTATCCGCTCGACGACCTCCTGCAGGATCCGCGATACCTCCGCGGTGGTGGCGGTTTGCTGTTCCACCGCGGCCGCGATGGTGCTCTGGAGATCATGAATTCGACCGATGACCTCCCCGACGTCCGAGAGCGCACCGGCCGTGCCTCCGGCGTCCCGCTGAATGTTCTCGACCCGGGAGGCGATATCGTCGGTTGCGTTGGCCGTTTCTTTGGCCAGCTCCTTGACCTCGTGGGCCACCACCGAGAAGCCCTTTCCTGCCTCACCCGCGCGCGCGGCCTCGATCGTTGCGTTGAGGGCGAGCAGGTTGGTCTGCTGGGCGATCGAAGCGATGACCTTCACGACCTTGCCGATCTCGGTGCTGCTCTCGCTCAGTCGGCGGACCAGACTGTCCGCCGACCCCGCGGTGCTCACGGCCTCCTTCGCAACCAGCGTGCATTGCTCGGCGCTGTCGGCAATGCTCCGGATCGATTCGTTGAGCTCGTGCATGGCCGAAGACGCCGCGCCGACGGACTCACCGGCCTTGTCGACCACGCCGGAGACGGACTCGGCTTCGGTTGAGGCGCGGCCAGAGGCTTCGGCGGCGCATTCGCTCTGGCCCCGACTGGCGACCCCCAGCTCGCGCAGATCATCGGACGCCGACGCGATCGCGGCGACGTCTGTGCGCAACCGGGCGAGAAGCTCCCCGAGGGCCTCCGCGATCTGCGGAACGGCCCCCGTGCCCGAGACCGTCGGGTCCAGACGAAGATCTCCTTGTGCCGCGCTCCGCATATGGGCGAGCAGCTGTTCCACCTGGGTTTGAACCCTGCGCGTTTCTTCGGCCTGTCGGGCGGCCTCCGCCTCGGCCTGCCGTTGAAGCATCTGGTCGGTGACGTCTTGCACCACTTCGATATGTCCGCCGTCGGACTTCAGGTAGGCCGCGTCGACCTGAAAATCCCGGTTGAGGCCTGGTTGCCGAAAGTAGGACCTCGTTTCCCCGGCCTTCAGACGAGCGATGCCGCAGCGTTCGGTCCGGCAGATGTCCGCGCCCCAGTTGTGGCAACGTTCCCCCAAGACTTCACGCCTGGCCTTACCTGTGATCTCCTCGGCGGCGCGATTGATGAAGGTCCAACGCTTGGACGCGTCGGTCACGGAGATGGGGAATGGAATCGCGTCGAGCAGCTCCTCGTACCATTGTGCGCGTTTGGCGATCGCGTTCAGTATTCCGTTTACGCCTTCGGCGTCGACGGTTTCTCCCTTGGAGATCCGAAGGTCGAAGCGGCCCCCTTCGATAGCTGTCGCGATTTCGCTGGGATCAGCGACCGTCACGTTACTCGTGGGCGGGGCCTTACTGGGGGGCGCGGACTGTCGGTCAGATGAATTGGATGTCGCGGACACTTACGATACCTCGATCATCTATTTCGAGCGTGGCCCCGCGAGTATGAGGCGTGGGGCGACGGCCCCGAAACACCGGTACCCGTGGTGTCACTCGTGAGAACTCGAGGACGTCAACGTCGCGCCCTCTGTGGCCGGGCTGACGAAGCGGGTCGCTTAAAGACGGCCTAGGGCGCGTTCATCCATTCGAACAGGGCCTGGTCCGTCGGCCGAGGATGCCGCAAGACGCCGGCTTGGTGCTCGGACTCCGGGCGAACGCTCGCGCGTTACGGCGACATGGTCGCTGGTGTTGCTTGCTCCGGCATACGGGCGTGACCTAGCCGGGTCGGTGGGGCATCGGAGCTCGATGAAAGGTCGGGCGCTACCGGGATGCGCACGATCGCGGTGGCGCCCTGGTCGGACGACTGGAGCTGCAGTTCGCCACCATGCTCCTGCACGATGCTGCGGCTGACGGCTAAGCCCAGACCCATCTTCACCCGTGCGCCGCTGCGCTGAAATGCAGGCTCGAAGACCTGCTCTACGAGCTCTGGCGGAACACCCGGGCCATGGTCTCGCACGCGAATGACGACGTCGCCGTCTTCCAGCGCGCTGCGGACATGGATGGTGCCTCGACCGTTCATGGCTTCCGAGGCATTCTTGATGAGGTTGAGGAACACCATGTTGAGTTGGGCTGCGTTGCCCCGCACTCGCGGCAGGCTTGAGACCTCGACCTCGACGACGAGATGGCCCAGGCTCTGCCGTTCGACGAGTTGGGCGCTGCTTTCGATGCCCGGGCCGACATCGAATTCCTCGATGGTCGCCGCATCAGGTCGAGCGAATGCGCGGAGTCCGTCGAGGACGTCCTGTATACGGCGCGTCGCGGTGTCCGCGGTGTCCGCTGCTTGCGCGATCGCGCCCCGAGCGCGCTCGATACGCTCAGGGTTGGACTCGAGCACATCCACCGCCCGTCGGAGGGTGTGGAGGCTCGACTGAAGGGTTCCGAGGGGACTGTTGAGCTCATGGGCGGTCCCTGCCACGAGCCGACCCATCACTCTCACTCGCTGCTCATGCAGGTCCCTCATATCGCCGTACAGCTGCTCGGCGACCTGGCGGGCGCGCCGTGCGGCCAGCGACATGACGACGGTTTGGCAGGCGATCAGCACCACCGCGACGATGGATGTTTGCGCCAGTCCACCATCAGCCACGTACCGCGTGGTGACATACCCAACGAGTGCATAAGCGCCGGTCCAGGCCGGTACTTTCCAGTCGAGGCGGAGTGCATTGAGGGAGAGGATGATGATGAGACCGAGCGTAGCGCCGGCGAGGATGCTGGCCCGCAGCTCGTGCCGCTCGGCCGGCAAGGTGTCGCAGATTTTGAAGGCGCTCCCGAGGAGGACTGTGAGGTCGAGGACGGTGCTGGCGATGGGAAAACGTTTGTCAAAGCGACGCCGCAGGACAGTCGCCCCGAAGAGAACCAGAAGGGCGGTGTAGGCAAGATACAGGGGGGCCGGGGTGCTTCGCCCTTCGACGATCGAGATGAGGAGCAGGCTCAGACCGACGGCGGACCAGATTCCAATCCGGATGAGATTGATTGTCCGCTCTTGGCGCCAGCTCGCGTCCTCTAGATGCCGAAGCAGCGCATATCTTCGCCCATCACTGGCCTCCATCGATACGACGGTCTAACTGCGCCCAATCCGTGTCAATGCACCCGGTTGCGTCGCCTCCACTCGGCGTCCGCCGATTTCAGAACGATAAGACTTCTTCAGGGACGATAAGGCTGCTTGCGCGGTAGCGCCTCGTTGAGCGGTCCAGCTCTGGTGTGATCGTTTGCTAACGACACGATAACGATCTGTCGGAGGCGCGATAAGATACTACCACACCTTCCATCGACGATTCGCCGTTGCGGCGGCTGTAGCTTTGCAATCAAAGGCCCTGTCGAGCGAGGTCCGCTTCGGCGACCTGATCTAGGGCGCGTTCATCCATTCGAACAGGGTCTGGTCTGTCGGCCGAGGATGCCGCAAGACGTCGGCTTGGTGCTCGGCCCACTCCGGCCAGTGCACGGCGAGGGGGCGCGCGTCGCTCTGCACGACCAACAGCGGCCGAAGTCGGGCGCGCTCGATGAAGTGCGGGATGTCGCCGGCCATGAGGATCCGGTGGACGTACCCTTCGTCGGGAAACGCTTCGCCGAAAGCGTCCATCCAGCTGCCCATGACCCCGTCGATGACCGCCTTGTCGAAGTCGAGCCACAGCGACTGGGCGACGAGGCCGATGAGCGCGTTGTCCAGACCTCGGGCGAACAGGACCATCGATCGATCGCCGACCCGGGCCCGAATGGCGCGGGCGGCCTGATGGAGGTCGTGCGCTCGCAGCGCCAGCATCGGGTCTTGGAGGATGATGTTGTTCTGGGTGAAGTAGAAGTCGCGAGGGGCGACGGTCTCCCCTTCGCCCCGAAGGCTGACCACCGCCGCCGCGACGCCGCGATCCGCCACCCCGACCACCGCGATGTCCGGAAGGATCCCGCGCTCGAGGAGGACTACGACCGGAACGCTGGGATCATCGTGGTCGATGTACAGCACTGGGACGCCGACGTTCGGGGACGGGGTGACGGCCAGCTTCTCGATGCGGCGACCGCTGAGGATGAACTCACCCCCGTCCTCGACGCCGGGCGCGCCGGCGATCGGAACCCGCAGCTCTTCGAACACCCGAGCTCGAAACGTCTCCGGCTCGAAGGTCTCGGGCGTCGAAAGCCGGCTTCGATGCTGCTCGGCCATCTCCAGCGCGTAGTCGGCGACCCGTCTCGATGCGGGCAGCCCCGACGAGAAGACGCGAAGCGCGTCGGCCGGCGGGGGCGGCAAAGACATGTCTTCGACCGGTTCCGGCGCCCCCCGGCCGAGATGTTTCGTGACCGCGTTGTACAGGGCGTCACGCAGGTCGAAGCTCAGCTCGTGGCCGACGTCGTCGAGCGCGACCTCGAACGCCCCGCGAGCACCGTAGAGCCCGTAGACGTCCTCCGCGAGCGCCGCCGATTGTTCTCCGGCCGGGAACAGCGCATCGAAGTCGCCGACGATCTGCAGCATGGGCTTCGGAGCGAACAGGGCCATGACTTCACCTCGGTCCGTGAACGCGCCGATCGGGTTGCGGCTGCACGGGTCGTGGCCGAGATGGGTGGCCATGAAATCGTAGATGGAGCTCACGTAGATCGCCGGGGCGGCGAAGCCGATCCGCTCGTCGAAGAGCATGGCATACAGCGTATTGAGACCGCCGCCGGATGCGCCGGTGATGCCGATCCGGGTGGGATCAGCCTCCGGTCGCTCCAGCGCGGCGTCGACAGCGCGGATGGTGTCCCAGACCATGAACGCGGTGTTCGTCGATCCGCTCAGCAGGAGTCGAAAGTGTTCGTCGTGACCGTTACCCGGCACCGCTCGTTCGCCCTGACCGAAGGGGTCGTAGGTGATGCCGAGATAACCGAAGCGGGCCAGCGTCTGCATTCGCACGCTGACCGGGGTCGCGGCTTTGGAAGCCCCCCAGTGTCCGACGGGGTGCACGATGACCGGGAACGGACCGTCGCCGTCGGGCAGATAGAGGTTCGCGGGAACGACCAGGCCCGGCTGGCTCTCGAAGCTCATCCGAACGATCGAGTAGCCGTCCATGGCCCGGGATCCGTACGTCTTCACGTTGAGGGGGGATCGATCGGATAGATCGGGCCACTGATCGAACCCCAGCGCGCGGCTGAGTTCGTCCAGGACCACCGTCCGGCGGTCGGTCCATTCGGCGAGGGTCGTGGGTTCGGGGACGGCATCGCGGTAGCTCGCCGCCCGGCCCAAGACCTCCTGGCGCATCATGTCGCGGGCGAAGACCGGGTCGAGGACGCGGAGGTCTCGGTCGTAGGCCGAAGGATCACAGTCGAGGTCCCGGGTGAGCAGGATCGCGTCTGCGACCTCATAGGACGTTCCGTCGTCGTGGACGCACACCTCGAGGGACGTGGCCCGAGAAGAAATGGGCACCGAACCCGCCTCTTCCCAGTGGAACCCGTCATCCTGGGGAGACGCGACGGCGGCGTGGGTGGGGGCCAGCCGCTGCCCGTCGATTGAAACGCTGAACTCCCGCGCGGTCCCGCTCGAGCGATAGCCCCGGGCCCAGACCGCGTAGGTGCCCGGGTCGGGCGCGGAGACCGTCCTGCACATCGAAGTGTCCGCGACGCCGTTCGCGTTGGAAACCACGAACCCGTCGCCGCTGAAGCCGAGCTTGTTGGTCTGCACGGCCCACGGACCGGTGAACTCTTCGGTCTCCAGGAATAGTCGGGGCGCGCCGGCGCAGTATCGATCGACGAAGCTCTGCGCGGGCGGCGGCAGGGGGTCGTCGTCATCATCGGCGGTCGCATCCGGCGTTGGGGGGAGCGACGGCTTTCGCTCGGGCGTGCATGAGAGCGCCGCGATCGCGACGATGCCCGGGGCCGCCCACGTGGACCAGCGCATGGCGGAAGTATGCACGTTCGTTCGTCCGCCGACGATGGTCGAAGCCCTCGGTCGACCGGGGCCGAGTCACATGCCCGTCGGTGCAGGGCCCGAGCATCCGGTCAGCTTCCAGCGGACCAATGGGCGCTGTTCCCGGCCAAAACATCTCCTCGAACCACGAGGCCGCGCAGCTTCGCGTGGCGGCGGGCATCCATGTACGCGATTTAACCTTTTCCACTGGTGTTCGGTGCGGTCCCGAACGATATGCGGGCCCAGGACCAACGATTCCCGGCTCGAGCAAGCGCCAGCGCCGAGCGCCTTACCTCCCGTTGGCCTTGCGCGGTCGGCTCAGGATCGACTCGAGCTCCGCGATGGCCCGATCATCGTCTTGTTGCGCCAGCCAAAACAACGCCTCCCGTCGGACCGGTCGCGGCCGGTCGCTGCGAACCAGTCGCTTCAACGCCACGAACGCACGGTCCGCGGGCAGCTGAGACAGAGCGAAGACCGCCTTCTTCTTGACCCGCGTCGAAGCGGCGGTGTCGATGACGGTCAAAGCGATCGTTTCCGTCTGTCGGTCGCCGCGTTGGCTGAGCCAGAATAGGGCTTCGCTGCGAAGGGCGTCGTCGGCGCTTCGACGAGCCGTTCGCCTCAGGGCTGGCGCCGCGTCCGGCATCGGGCTCTGCGACAAGCAGAACACCAGGTGGCGCTTCAATCTTGTTGATTCGTCCCCCGTCAACGCCGCCTGCACCGCTTCGAATCCGGGCCGTCCTCGCCGGTGCGCCAGCCAGAAGAACGCATCGCGCCGCAGGGATCGATCGCGCGCCGAACGCCGGATCAGGGCTCGGGTGGCCGCCGGCCCCCGGTGATGGGCGAGCGCGAACAGTCCGTCTCGGTTCGTCTTTTTGCTCTTGGATTCGTCGAGCTCGCGGTCGAGAAACCCGACGGAGGTCGCGGCCGGAATCCAGCCTAGGGCCGTAACCTGGTGGCCGTCGGTGTCGACCGGACAGTTCGCGCCGACAGCGACGGCGCGATCGAGGCCGTCTTCGCCCCGGCGGACGAAGATCCGCAGTTCGGTCGAAATCGAGATCGGGGACGGGTCGACGGAGACGCCGGTCACGCCTCGTTCGAGTCGACACGGCCGCAACATCGCGCGACCGCCTTGGTAGTCGTAACAGCACGGCAGCTCATCGGACTCGATGCCCGCCGTCCGGTACGACATCCACTGTCCGTTCGACAGCGTTGACCACGTCGACGCGGGTTCGGTGGTCGAGGCCGGAGCGCCGGCGGCGATGATCGATACGGCGACCAGGAACCCAAGCATCACCGGTCCTCCTTGTTGACGTCGGATTCCAGCAGGTCGAGCGCGAAGTCCGAGTCCAGGGTGACGATGCGCTGGAGCAACCGTCGCTTCTGTCGGCGGTCTTTCTCCGCGCGAAAGAGCTCGATGAGCTGTTCGACCCCGTTGGAAGCGGTGAGCGCGTTGAGCACGGCGCGACGGACCGTCTTGTCGCCACGGCGGTACCAGCTGGCGATGGCGTCTCGCGTCGGCTTGCCGCCCCCGACGATCCCCATCGCCCGGATGGCCGCCGCCCGCTCTTCGGAGGTCGTGCTGCTCTCGGCCAGCGCCCGCAGAACGTCCGCGCCGCCGGCGGTCCCCAGCGCTCGAATGGCCGCCGTCCGCATCTTCGGCGACGAGCTGGTCCTCGCGATCTCCCCCAGCGCCTCGGCCGCGCCGGCGACGGCTAGTCCTCGGATCACGTCGCGCTGGACGTCTGGTTCCGTGCGGGCCCGGAACAGCTCGAGGAGCTCCTTACGGCCGTTGGTGGCCCCCAACGCCTCGATCGCCCGCCGCCGGACGGACGGGTCTCGCTCGCCCTTGGCCGCCCGCAAAAGGAGGGTTTTGCGGTCGCCGATGAGCCACGCACGGATCACCGCCGTTCGCAGAGCAGGGTCGCTTTCGTACACCGCGTCAAGCCGGTCGAGGGAAGCTCGGTTGCCGCCCGAGGCCACCATTCGGATCGCCGACTTCTTGAGCTTCATGGTGCCCGGGGCCTTGAGGATGCGAGCGAGCGCATCGTCGGCCGCACGGGCGTCGATCTGGGTGAGCACGAACAGTGCGCGCGCCTTCACCCGTTCCGAATAGTCTCCATCGAGGACTTTGAGGAGCAGAGGTGACGCCCGGGGGGAGCTCGAAGACATCAGCGCATTCAGCACCATCATCACCTCCTCCTCGTCGGCCTGGGCACCGGCGGGCATCGACGCCTCGGCACCGATGAGGCGTCGCGCGTCGTCGCGCCATGGGCTCTGGGGGTATTGGTCCACCAATCGCTCGGCGATCCCTTTCGCCTGGCGCGTGCGACCGGCTCGACTCAACGAGTAGGCCTGCCAATAGAGGGCGACGTCGGCGGTCTCTTTCGCCCCTCGCAAGATGCGCTCCAGCTCCTGGAACGATTCATAGGCCGGGATCCATCGCTCGCGATTCAGCGCCTGGTGGCCCTGGCGGTATACGCGCCGAGCGTCTTCGTTTTTTGCGGTGAGCGCTGGCGGGGCTTGCGCCTCCGCTCGCGATGGAACCGACAGCAGGGCCGCGACGCACGCGACGACCAACAGGCGTTTTCTCAGCATCTTCACGGCTATCTCCAATCCGAGTGCGGCTTCAGAGCCGCTTTCGCGCCGACCCGATCAGATCCCGGCGGGCCTTCGCCGCCACGGCGCGGATTTTGAATGGAAGGTCTCGATCCACGATGGTCTTTCGGACCGCCTCCGGTCCGTCCAGTGCCTCCGAGTGGGCCAGGCGCAGAAGAACCGGCTCCAAGCTGCGCAGAAACGCGGCCAGGTCCGGCCGCCCGGCGCGTGTGGCCGCCGCCGCGTACAAACGATGCTCCCGCAGCAGCGCGTCGGCGAGCTCGCGGATGAGCTCGGGATCGTCGGGGGTCACGGTGGCCACCAGCAACGCCCGCTCGGTCGACTCCAGATGGCGGACCAGCTCCACTCCCAGGACCCGAGTGCTGCCGCGAGGGGCGAGCAGAGGGTGGGGGGTCGCGACCGGCGCGGTCAGGCGCCCGAGGCTCCATCCGATGCCCAGGGCCAGCAATGCGATGCCCGCCGCGTACGCCATCGATCGTCGGCGCCAATGCCGGGACCGACGGGCGCTCACGCGGCGGTCGAAGTCCCGCCAGATCCGCGCCTCGAAGCCCGGCCGCGGTGCCTCGTCGTTGAACGCCGCGCTCGCTTTCTTCAGGTCACGGCAAAGGGCGTCGTATCTCGCCTTTAACGCCGGGTCCGCGCGCAGCGCGGCCTCGATACGGCGAAGTTGAGAGGGCTCGAGCCCGTCTCGATAGTAGTACAAGATCAATTCTTCGTCGTGAATGGTGGTCATGGCTCGGTCCTCCAAGAAGCGAGCGCAGGGCGCAGCTTCTTGACCGCGCGAAAGATCGCTTGCTTGCACGCGTTGGCGTTACTTTCGAGCGCGACCGCGATCTCTTCCAGCGAGCGCTGCTCGAGGTGGCGCAGGACAAACGCGGTTCGTTCGAGAGGGGTCAGCCTATGCAGGGCCTGGGCCAAGGCCCCTTCGAGCTGCCGAGCGCCGGCGATGTCGAACGGCAGGGGCGATTCGTCGGGGATTTCGCAGACCGCGCGCAGCTCGCGGTCGCCAGTGATCGGTGTCGTGTCGGTGTCCGTGCGGTGGGCCCGGCGAAGGCTGAGTGCAGCGTTGACGCCGACTCGGTACAGCCACGTCGAGAAACGAGCGCGCTCGTCGAACCGTTCGAGTCCCCGGTAGGCGTTCCACAGCGCCTCCTGAACCGCGTCTTCGGCGAGGGAAGGGTCGCCGAGGATACGCAGTGACACCCGGTACAGGCCATCGGTATGGGGGCTGACGAGGCGGCGAAACGCGTCCGGGTCGCCCCCCCGCGCGGCGGCCCAGGTTTGCTGGTCATCGCCCACGATGGATTGGACGTCGGGTTCGGGGGCCCGGTTAGCAAGAAAAGCGCGACATGAACTTGGTCGGGATTGTAGGTACATTGTCGGCGTGCCGATAGATGCCCCCTTGTCCTGCGAATGTGGCCAGGTTCGCGGCCGAATCGCCGGTGCGCGTTTGCCGCCCGGTCCGCGATTTACCTGCTACTGCCTAGACTGCCAGTGCTTTGCCCACTGGCTCGAACGTCCGGAGAAGATGCTCGACCCGTACGGTGGAACCGACGTCGTGCTCGTGTATCCGGCCCACATCGAGATCACCCACGGCCGGGAGCGCTTGGCCAGCCTGCGGTTCTCTCCCCGGGGGCCGGTCCGGTGGTACACGACGTGCTGCCGCTCGGCGGTCGCCAACACCCTGCCCACCCCCAACGTGGCCTTCGCCGGGGTGCAGCGGACGTTCGTGGCGGTGGCCGACGACGACGCGGCGGCGTATCTGGGCCCGCCCGTAGGTGGGGTACACGGCCAGTACGCACAAGGCGATGCGCCGGGGGCCGCGCCCAAGATGTCATGGGCCGCTCGCCTGAGCAGCGCCCGTCATCTTGGTCTGGGCTTTCTGCGGCGGCGACATCGACCATCGCCGTTCTTCGACGAAGCCGGCGCCTTGGTTGTCGCCCCCGAGATCATGCCCCGTGAAGAGCGCGCTGCGCTCAAAGATCGCATTCGCACCGCCGCCGTCGATGGGTGATCAACCGACCCGGTGGCCGTCGGCATCGATGATCAAGCCGCCGTCTTCTTTGTAGAACGGGCCCTGCGGCCAAGCATCGAGGAGGTCCAGCACCGCTTCGCTCGGACGGCACAGCTTGACCCCGCGGGGCGTGCAGACGATCGGGCGATTGACCAACACGGGGTGGGTCACCATGGCCGACAAGAGGTCATCGTCAGGGACGGCTTCGTCCAGGAGTCCCAGTTCGGCGGCCGGGCTCTTGGTGGTTCGCAGCGCGGTCCGAGGGGTGAGGTCCGCGGCCGCGAACAGGGCCAGAAGCTGGGGGCGCGTCCACCCGGTCTTCAAGTATTCGATGATCGTTGGTCGGAATCCCGCCGCTTCGATGAACGAGACGACGTTGCGCGACGTTCCGCAATCCGGATTGTGATGAACGACGACCTTCATCGCGGTGTTGTACCTCCCCGGGGCGGTCTTCGATTTCAAGGCCCCGTCGACGCGCCGGCCCGGTCCGCGTCGATGCGGGCCGCGCTCGCGGGCGCCGTCTGGCAGGCGACGGCCTCCGCCTCGAAGATCTTGATTCCGTTTTCGTCTTCGAGCTGACGTCCGAGGCGAACGAAGAGCACTTTGGCGCCCTGGTGTTTTCCGGCGCAGCGGAGCCGGCGCGACAACCGGATCGCCTTGCCCGTAAGCACGAGGCCCGGCGACCGTTTCGACGGTTGGCCGACCTTGAACACGTGGCTGGACAGGACCTGCTTCCGTCCTGTCGAATACACTCGATACCTCGTCCAGCGCCAGGTGCCGGGGCGAAGACCGTGTCTTCGACGACGCTGGCCCAGCTCGTCGATCTGGGTCGCCCCCCCGCTTCGGGTCAGACCCACGATCGGGGTCAGGCGCCCCGGTTCCGCGCCGTCGATGCCCATCTCGCCGATCGGGAACCCAGCGACCTGCATCGAACCGAAATCGGCGCCAAACTCACCCCGCCGGGCGATGGCTCGCAGGAGAACCCGATACGCGATCGATTTCTGGGTGAGCAGCAGCTCGTTCCACGGCGACCTGAGTAGGGGCATCAGCACGTCGAAATCGTCGCGGCGGCTGCACGCCATCAACCGCTGCAATGACAAGTTTGCATTTCGCTCGAGGCCGGTGCGGGCCCCCGATACGCACTGGTTCGGCGTTCGATAGGCCTTCGCCCACGCGTTGAGGGCTCTCGTATTCGTCGTCGAGCGCGCGGCGGCGGTCGTCGACGCCGGCAGGGGCCGGGCAGAGCGGGTCACCGACCCTCTCGACGCGCGGACGGGGGGCGTACGCCATGCATCGGCGTCCTCATAGCGAGGGGTGGGCCCGATGCAGCCGGCGATCGCGAAAGCGAGAATCAAACAAGCGGTACGCACGGTGTTGACTGACTCGACTGATATCGCAGAGGCCACGGCCGGTCGAGAGGTGCGGTGGGTTCCCGCATCGTGCCACGACGAAAGGGCAGGGTGGGTCGGGCGCCGGTAATGCGGCCGGGGGTCGTGCTTCTGCGTCAGGCTTGTTGAGGCAATTGAAAGACCGACCGTCGTCGGCGCCAGGGGGTCGTGGTCCCCGCGCACGGAACGCCGGCGCTCCTTTGAGTAGCTCGACCGGTCCGAACCCTGGTCGGCCATGACGCGTTGGCACAACACCGCCCTTCCGTGGTCTGCTGACGACGCCGTTGATAGAAAAGAAAATATGGGGCGACCGGCGTTCTTCTCTGTTGTCTTTCAAGGTTGGATCCGCGGCGTGGTCGCGGTCGCGCTCGTCACCGCCGCCGCGGCGAGCGCGCACGCCCAGCCCTACGGTTTGGATGCGCCGGTCCCCGTCGGTCCGTTCCTCGATGGCGTCTTTCCCCCGCGCGCGCCGCAGTCCGCGTCCTCGTCAAACTGGGAGGTGATCGATGCGTTTGCCAATATCGTGTTGCCCAATACCCTGGTCATCGAGCCGAATCCTTCCGATGACCGACTGTACGTGTCCTCCCGCGATGGGCGTATCGTCTCGTTCGAAAACGACCCCAACGCCGCGACCGTCGAACCGTTCATGGATCTCAGAGACCGGGTGGCGGTCGTGTGGGACGGCGGCTTCCTGGGTCTGACGTTCCACCCGGAGTTCGGGACGCCCGGTTCGCCGCACGAGCGAACGTTCTACGCCTACTATTCCAGCTACTGTCCGACCGACTTCGACGGCCAGCGCCACCGGGTCGATTTCGCCGGCTGCAACCCCGGTTACCCGAGAACCTCGACCAACGGATTCTTCAATACCTGGCTTCGGTTGTCCCGGTTTCAGGCCGAGTTCGATGCTGCGGCCGGCGTGTGGCGAGGTGACCCAGCCAGCGAGGAGCCGATGTTCAACATTCGCCTGTACAACGGCTCTCATCGCGGCGGCGGGCCGGTGTTCGCCAACGACGGCTACATGTACGTCGCGATCGGCGACCAGTTCCGATACGAAACCGCGCAGGACATCACGAGCAACTTCGAAGGAGGCTCCATCCGCATCGAGGTCGAAGTGACCGACAATGGCGACGGAACGTGGACGTGTCCGGCCGGCAGCCATCAGCCCATTCGACGCCTGCAGGCGGTCACCGGCAACGCGGACGAGATGACCGGACAACAGTACTGCATTCCCGACGACAACCCCTGGCCCGGGCTCGACGGGGCGACGTTCGGTGAGTTCAATTCGATCGGTCATCGCAATCCGCACCGCATCGCCCTCGACCCGGTGACCGGATTCTTGTGGTCAGGCGAGGTCGGGCAGAGCTCTCGAGAAGAGATCAACGTCATCATCACCGGCCGCAACTACCAGTGGCCGTTTCGCGAGGGGAACGCACCGGGGGTCCGGCCGCGACCATCGACGGTCATCGGTATCGAGCAGCCGCCGGTGATCGACTTCGACCGCAGCGAGGCGAGAACGATCATCGGAGGCTACGTCTATCGCGGGGCCCGCTTTCCCGAGCTGTCGGGTCGCTACATCGCTGGCGACTTTTCGACCGACAACATCTGGGCGTTCACACTCGATATCAACACGATGACCGCGTCGAAAGAGCTGTTGACGACCTTTCCTTCGGGGGCGCTCGGAACCTTCGGTCAGGATCGCGCCGGCGAGATCCTCATGGGCGATGTGTTCGCGAACATCCCTCTTCAGCGCCTGAATCGGGTCGGTAGCCCGGTTCCGGATCCCCCCGCCCAGCTGTCTGAGCTGGGCGCGTTCACGGACACGGCGGGCTTGGTGGTCAGCGACAAGGCGGTGCCCTATGACCTGGTGCCGTTTTGGTCCGACGGGGCGTTCAAGCAGCGATGGCTGTTCCTGCCCAACGATGGGGCTCACGACTCTTCCGGCGAACAGATCGCTTTTTCACCGAACGGCAATTGGGCCTTCCCGGTGGGGACGGTGGCCATGAAGCACTTCGAGCTCCCGCTCGACGAGACGGATCCCGGCCGGCGAGTGCGGCTGGAGACCCGTTTTTTGGTCATGGGGGACAACGGGCGGGTCTACGGACTGACCTACCGGTGGCGGGCGGACCAAAGCGACGCCGACCTCCTGACCGTCGCGGAGACGGCGTCGTACACCATCGACACCGCGGACGGCGGACAGCGACAGCAGAGTTGGCTCTTTCCCTCTCGCGCCGACTGCCTGCAGTGCCATACGGAAGGCGCGGCTGGCTTTTTGGGCCTGCGGACCCACCAGCAGAATCGGGACTTCGAGTATCCGTCGACCGGACGCACCGACAACCAGCTGCGCACGATGAACGGGTTGGGGATGTTCGCGCCGGCCCTCAACGAAGCGGACATCGCGAGCTACCCGGCCGGGGTTCAGCTCGACGACATCACGGCTTCCCTCGAGGACCGCGCGCGCAGCTGGCTCGATTCCAACTGCTCGAACTGTCATCGCCCGGAAACCGGCAACCGAGCCGTCTTCGACGCGCGGCTGACCACGCCCTTGGCCGGTCAGAATCTCGTGTGGGGGGGCGCGATCTTCGGGTTGGGAATCGATGAGCCATATCTGATTTCGCCGGGCGATACGAGCGCTTCGATCGTGTACCACCGGGTCCTGGCCGCGGATGGGGATCCGATCGCCATGCCGCCGCTGGCGAAGGCGCTCGCGGACTTCGATGCGGTCAATATCCTCGATCAATGGATCCAGCGGATCGATCCTGGGTTCCCCAGAGGGGGCGTGTCGTACGAATATTACGAACTTATCAACCTCGCCCAACTCCCGGACTTCGACGCCCTCACGCCGACCGCCACCGGGCACTCGGCCGGTTTCGATATCAGCGTTCGTCAGCGCAACGACGATTTCGCGTTCCGGTTCTCGGGCGTGATCGAGATTCCCACCACTGGCGACTGGACCTTCTACACCAGCTCCGATGACGGCAGTCAGCTGTTCATCGACGGTTCCCTCGTGGTGGACAACGACGGCCTGCACGGCGAGGAGGAGCGCTCAGGCACAGTGACCGGGCTGGTGGCGGGCTTTCACGCCATCACCGTGACCATGTTCGAACGCGGCGGTCAGGAGGTTCTGACCGCGAGTTGGGCGGGGCCGGGGATCGACAAGCAGCTCATCCCGTCCGTCGCGCTGTTCCGAGAAGTGCCCGCGCCGGTGAACAACGTCGCGCCGACGTTGACGAATCCGGGGCCCCAGGCGGCCCCCGTGGCCACCGCGCTGCGCCTGCCGCTCACGGCCTTCGATCCCGACGGCGGCCTTCTGTACTTCGAAGCCTCGGGGTTGCCGGCCGGCCTCTCCATCGATCATCTCACCGGAGAGATCGCGGGGACCCTGCCCGGAACCCCGACCGCGGCGCTGATCACCGCTTCCGTCAGCGATGGTCCCGGCGTCGACGTCGTGCAGTTCACCCTCACCGTCGGTCCCCCCAATCAACCGCCGGTGGTGACGAGTCCGGGGGATCAGCAGCACTCGGTGGGGGATGTCGTTTCGCTGTCGATCGTCGCCTCCGACCCGGACGCGGACCCGCTCACGTACTCGGCCACCGATCTGCCCCCGGGCCTGACCATCGACGGGTCTACGGGATTGATCAGCGGCACGGTGAGCACGGCGGGGACCTCTTCGGTGACGGTGACGGTGACCGACGGCGAGGACGCAGCGGAGGTGTCGTTTGCGTGGGTCGTGGTGGCGGGGCCCAATCAGGCGCCGGTGGCCGCGAGCCCGGGGGATCAGATGCACACCGAGGACGACGGCGTATCGCTGACCATCGTCGCTTCGGATGCCGACGGCGGCACGCTGACATACTCGGCCAC